>DASTOB010000062.1:0-30745 GCA_035720425.1 Candidatus Limnocylindrales bacterium | reverse complement strand
TGGCTGTACAGCGACCCGTGCCGCCCGGACGACTTGCTGGGCGCAGACGTCGAGGTCGGGCCGACCGTCGAGGACTTCGCCACGGCGCTCGACAGCCATCCGCTGCTCGACGTGACGACCCCCGTTGAGGTCCCGCTCGCGGGCTACTCCGGCATGTATCTGGAGATCCAGGTTCCGGCCGACATCAGCGAGTGCTTCCGCTACCGCCCGATCGATGCCACGATCTACGCGCAGGGCCCCAGCCACCGCTGGCGTTACTGGATCCTCGACGTCGATGGCATCCGCGCCGTGATCCAGGCCTACGACTACCCGGAGACATCGATCCAGCGTCGAACCGAGCTCCAGGCGATCGTCGACTCCATCGAAATCACGCCCTGAGCGCGGGCGGGTCGCTCGCGAATGGCCCACAGCCGACGGCGAGCGCCCCGCCGACTCGCTGTCCTGTTCGGTTCAGTCGATGAGGACGAAGAGCGCGAGTGCGAGCACGAGCAGGGCGACGGAGCCCGCCGTGGCCCAGCCGCGAACGATCGACCGGTGCGCACGACCGCGTTGCAGCGCGGCGTACCCGAGCAGCACGACGACGGCGCCGCCGGCGACCACGGCGGCGTCGACGAGCAGCCAACCCGCTCCCGCATCACGTGCCAGCGCGGCGAGCCCGAACAGCCCGAGGCCGCCCAGACCCAGGCCGACTCCCGACGCGACCCGCAGCGCTGGCCAGCGAAGCCGATCGGCCAGCGCCCGCCGATCCGGGTGGGTCGCGACCAGGGAGGCGACGATCGCCGTCGCGAGGATCGTCACGATGACGCCGAGCGAGACCGCGATCGGGAGGTGAAGCAGGTCGCTCGTGAGGATCTTGAGGCCGGCGAACACGAGCAGCGCCGCAAGCCCGAGCTTGAGGTAGACGAACCGCTCGAGCAGCCCGGCGAGCAGGAAGTAGAGCGAGCGCAGCCCGAGGATCGCGAACAGGTTCGAGCTGAACACGATGAACGGGTCCGTCGTCACCGCGAAGACGGCGGGGATCGAGTCGAGCGCGAACATGATGTCGGTCGTCTCGATCGCGACGAGGACGGCGAGCAGCGGCGTGGCGACGCGCCGGCCGGCCTCGCGGACGATGAACGCGGGTCCGCGGTAGCCGTCGGTCATCGGGACGGCCCGCCGGAACAGGCGCAGGACCGGGTTGCGCTCCGGGGCGACCGCGTGGCCCCGCGAACGAGCGAGCCGGAACCCGGTGACGACGAGCAGGATCCCGAGCAGGTAGATGACCCAGTGCGCGGCCGCAAGGATCGCCGTTCCGGCGGCGATGAAGGCGGCCCGGAACACGACCGCGCCGAGGATTCCCCAGAACAGCAGTCGGTGCTGGAAGGCGGGCGGGACGGCGAAGGCGGCGAAGATGAGCGCGAAGACGAAGACGTTGTCGATGGACAGCGAAAGTTCGATGAGGTAGCCCGCGAGGTACTCGCCGCCGGCCTGACCGCCTCGGGTCGCGGCCACGTAGGCCCCGAAGCCGAGCGCGATGCTGACCCAGACGGCCGACCAGACGGCGGCCTCGCGGAACGGAACGGGACGGGCGTCACGGTGAAGGACCAACAGGTCGAAGGCGAGGATTCCGCCGACGATGGCGGCCAGAAGCAGCCACGGTCCGAGTTCTGCAGGCATGGAACGACCTCCGATACGAGATCGAAGGTCTCTCCCGACCGCGGTGCACCGAGGTCGGCCGCAGCGAGCCACGATGTCGTGGCCGGGATGACGCCGCGGACCGGCGTGGGGTACTCCCCTTCGTCGCCGTCAGGGTCGCCGATGTGGTCACTGGACGTCAACCGATTCGCCATCGAAGTGGCGAAGGGTGCGCCGGGCGAGTCGCCGCGCCCGGGCGAGTCGCCGCGCCCGGGCAGGACAGGTCGGGCCGTGGGCGACGAGGCCGCGAGGCCGTGCCGCCTGGTCGAACCGAACCCTAAGTGGGTCCGGGTCCGGATCGGGCCGAACTTATCAAATAGTCGCCCCACGACTCGGGGACACGCGTGCAGGGCGTCCGACACGGGTTTCGCGGCCGTTGGCGGCTACTCGCAGGCCCGATTCGTGCACGAGCAGCGTGGCACCCTGGCCTCCGCGGACCGGATTCAGCGACGAGGCCGTCCCCGCGAGTCGTGGGGCGAATAGACGCGAAGCTGATGGCGGTGCGCGCCTCGGCGGCCGGATCCGTGCGCGACGCGGCGGGCGGGGCCGCCCGCGCGTCGGTCGGTGAACGAACAGGCTCGGCCATCGAATCGTTCGAGAAACGTGGACGGCTATGGCGACGCAGGCGGCAGCCAATCGACGACATGCTCGGGTTGGAGGTGAACGATCGCGAGGATCTGCTCGAACCACGCTCGGTTGTAGGTAGCACTGACCGCTGGACCATCGCCCGAAACTGAGTCGAGTACGTCGCTGGCGGCCCGGGCCGGACCGCCAGCGGGATCTGCTACTCGAAGGTCGCCGACTCGGCGAGGGCACGTATCTCGTCGACGAGCGAGGCCGGTACCGCCGGACCGTGCATCGCGTCGAGGATCACAATCGACCCGTTCACGTCGATGATCCACAGGTCATCGACCTGGCCCGGTCCCTGATTGTTGCGGGCAGGTTCCGTCTCACCATCGACTCCGTAGAGGCCGAAGATGCTCTGGTCGCACTCGGCGAATTCTTCCTCCCTGGAGGCACCGGGCACCTCGTACTCCATCGGGACGTGGACCGTGATCGCCTTGCCGGCGTATCCGCCCACCGTCACGTCTACCGGAGCCGTGGCCTCGCGTGACGCCTGCGCCGCCAGGGCCGTCGCGATCTCCTCGGGCGTGGTGGCCGGCGCCTCCGGGGTCGTTGTGGCCCAATGACAAGGGTCGCCATACACGTAGAACCCCGTCCCGGCGGGCCATCCCCACGCGATCAACGCTGCGCCCACGGTCTGCGGCGGGTCCAGGCCGTCATCGTTCTTTCCCACGCCGTCGAACTCCGGCAGTGCAACCCAGCTCGGCGACGTGATGGTCACCGCGACCTGCACCGGATCGGCGGAGCCGGTGAGGACGAAGGGACCTTGCGAGAGACCAGTCCACGGCGTGGCTGACGGCGCGGTCGGTGACGGCTCGACCGTGGCCGACGGGTCCGCCGATGGGGATGCTCCGCTCCCGCCGGGGGCGGGCGGGCCGAGGAGCTGGATACCAACGACGAGGGCCACGACCGCGGCAGCGACGCCGAGGCCTGCGGCGGTGAGCTTGTTCATGATGGGCGTCCTCCACGGGCCGATGAGGACCCGTTGTCGTTTTCGGTCGATCTCGGCACGGACCACGTCGTAGACCCGGTCCTGAAGGACCTCCGCGCCTTCCTGGAGGTAGGCGTGGATCAGGCGGTCGGGATCGCGCGATGCGGTCATGCCAGTCGCTCCTGGGAATGCGGGGTGGCCCGGGAGTCAGCCTCGATGCTGGCCCGGAGCGCCCGCGTGGCGTGATGCAGGCGGGACTTCGCAGTCCCGACGGGAAGTCCGGTTCGTGCCGCCACCTCGGAAATCGACAGCCCGAGGTAGTGGTGGAAGACGAGGACCGCGCGCTGCTGAACCGTGAGTCTCCGCAGCGCCCGCTCGAGCAGGTCACGGTCGTCCACGGTCAGGTAGTCGTCGGGCATGTTCGAACTCGTACCCGGCAGGATCCTCAGGCCCTCGGACCAGCGCTTGCGACGCCCGGCCTCGGCGTAGCACGCGTTGGTGAGGATGCGGTGGAGCCACGGCTCGAAGCGGGACGGGTCGCGCAGGGCTCGAAGCTCGGTCCAGGCCGTGATCAGTGCGGCCTGCACGGCGTCCTCGGCCAGGTCGATGTCGCGGAGGATCCGCACCGCGATCGCCAGGCATCGGTCGCCAACCAGGCGCGCCAGGGAGTCGAACGCTTCCGCGTCGCCTCGCTGTGCCTGCTCGACCAGTCCGACCTGCACCCGTCACTCCAATCCGTGACTGATCGGCTCAGGGTGAACCGATCACACAACAGAGCGATCGAGGCAGCCTATCGGTTCAATCCCGGTCGACCAAACCGAGAATCCGCGTCCACCCCTGGTTCAACGGACCACGCCGCGGGCGGCCCAGGCCCGCGCGGTGATCTGGAAGGGACCCCCGGGGAGGAGCGCGCGGCAGCGCTCGCGCAGCTCGAGGCGATGCGCATCGTCGAGCGTCGCGACGTAGGCGCCGGCGGGACCGACACCGGCCGTGTACGGTTCCCACCACTCCTCGAAGTTCGCGTGTTCAAGGGCGACCTCGAGCACCGTCGGCTCGACCCGACGGAGGCCGGCCGCCTCGAACAGCGCAGCCAGGTGACCCTCGCGGGCACCGGCGAGCGACGACTCGTCGTGGACGCCCGGATCGTGCTCACGTGCGGCCCGCCAGAACAGGCCGAGCGGACCCCGCCCGCCGGCGTGATCCCAGACGCACGCGGCGACGACCCCACCGGGCCTGGTCACGCGGGCCATCTCGGCGAGTCCAGCGACGGGATCGGTCATGAAGTGGACGACCAGCTGGGCGAGCGCACCATCGAAGACGTCGTCTCTAAACGGCAGGGCCTCTGCGACGCCGCGCAGGACCGTGACGCCCGGATGGCGTGTGCGTGCCGCCTCGACGAACGACTCGGACGGGTCGATCGCCGTCACCCGATCAGGGCCAAGTCGGATCGCAAGCTCGGCGGTGAGCGCACCCGGGCCGGACCCAACGTCGAGCACGCGCTGCCCGCTCCGGATCCCGGCGAGGTCCGCGAGCAGCGGCGCGAGCGGAGCCGAGTAGCGGCCCATGAACCGGTCGTACGCCTGTGCGGCAACGTCGAAGCTCACGTCGGAACTGTATGGTCCGCCCGCAAGTCACCGCCACGACATGACTCCGGTTCCGTAGACTTCGGCGGCCATGGAGTCGTTCGCGCCGGATCCTCATCGCCGCCTCGTCATCCTGACCGAGGGGCAGTGGCACGTTCACAACGCGAAGACCGCGATGGGCGTCATCCGCTACGGGACGACCCCGGTCGTCGCGCTGCTCGACTCGGCCGTCGCCGGCCGCACCGTCGCCGAGTGGCTGCCCGGCCACGACATCCCGATCGTTGCGACGCTGGCCGACGCGCTCGCCCTGCCGGACCCGCCGACGGCGCTGCTCATCGGCATCGCGCCGACCGGCGGCAGGCTCCCGGCCGAGTGGCGAGCGGTCATCCTCGAGGCGCTCGGCGCCGGACTCGACGTCCTGTCGGGCCTGCACACCCTGCTCGGAGACGACCCGGAGTTCGCCGCGGCGGCGCGGGCGACCGGTGCCCGGATCGTCGACTATCGGCGGCCACCGGAGCGGGAGCAAACCTCGGTCGGTCGCGCGCACCGGCCGGGAACGCGGGTGATCCTGACGGTCGGGACCGACTGCGCGATCGGCAAGATGTCCGTCGCCCTCGAGCTCCGGCGCGCGGCCCTGGCGCGCGGCGACCGAACCGTCTTCGTGCCGACCGGCCAGACCGGCATGATGATCGAGGGCTGGGGGGTGGCCGTCGATCGGGTCATTGCGGACTTCCTCCAGGGCACGTGCGAGTGGCTCCTCGAGGAGGCGGAGGCGCGCGGCGACTGGATCCTCGTCGAGGGCCAGGGCTCGCTCGATCACCCGGCCTATAGCTCGGTCACCCTCGGGCTCATCCACGGCACGACGCCGCACGCGATGGTCCTCGTCCACAAGCCCGGCCTCACCGAGCACGACTTCGACCACCTGCCCGAGGCGTCGTTCCCGATCGCTCCGCTCCGCCCGTTCATCGACCTCCATGAGCGAGTCGCCGCGCTCATCGCCCCCTCGAAGGTCGTCGCGATCGCGCTCAATACGTCGCTCATCGCGTCAGATGACGAGGCGCGGCGGACCATCGACGCGATTTCGGCCGAGACCGGCCTGCCGGCCGACGACCCGGTCCGCTTCGGTGGCGACCGCCTGTGGTCGGCGATCGTGCCCGCGGTGGACGCCCTGCCGTGGGTCTGAGCGTTCGTCACGAGGTCCTCCGTCTCCCGCTCCGGGACCCGTTCGTCATCGCGAGGGCGGAGCACGGAGCCGGCCGATCGATCACGACCGTCCTCGTGGAGCTCCGGGACGATCGGCACCCCGCGAAAATCGCGCTCGGCGAGGGGTACCCCGACCCGTACTACGGCGAAACCCCGGCGACGATCGCGGCGGTGACCCCGCTACTCCTCGACGCCGTCGGCGAGCCGGAGCTCACGCCCGACGAGCTGGCCGCCGCGGCCGCCCGGATGGACGCCGCGATCGCCGGCCACGGCGCGGCCAAGTGCGCGCTCGACATCGCGCTCCACGACCTCGCCGCGCAGGTGGCCGGCCTGCCGCTCCACGCCTTCCTCGGCCTGCCGGCAGTAATCCCGCCGACCGACTTCACCCTCGGCCTCGACGAACCCGCCGTCGTCGCCGAGCGCGCCCGGCGTGCCGCCCACTTCCCGGCGCTCAAGATCAAGGTCGGGGGTCCGGCCGATGTCGCCACGCTCGAGGCCGTCCGGGCCGTCTACGCCGGCCCGCTCCGGGTCGACGCGAACACCGGTTGGACGCCCGACGTCGCACGGACCCTCCTGCCCGATCTCGTCCGACTCGGCGTCGAGCTCATCGAGCAACCGTTCCCGGCCCGTCGCCTGGACTGGTTGCGCAACCTTCAGGCGATGTCCGATCTGCCGATCGTGGCCGACGAGAGCGCCGTCCGGATCGACGACCTCGACGGCCTCGTCGACGTCGTCGCCGGGGTCAACGTCAAGCTCGCCAAGTGCGGCGGGGTCGGCCCTGCCGCCCGCATGCTCGCGCGGGCGCGCGAGCTCGGCTTTCGGACGTTCCTCGGTTGCATGGAGGAGACGTCGGTCGGCATTGCCGCATCGGCCGCGGTCGCGAGCCTCGCCGAGTGGGTCGATCTCGACGGCAACCTGCTCCTCGCCGACGACCCGGTCGCGGGCCTCGAGCTGGGCCCGGATTGCCGCTGGCTGTTGTCCAACCGACCCGGTCTCGGGGTCCATCGTCGGGCCGGCTGAAGCGGTTGCCGCGGCCTACCGTACGCCTGTTCGGCGAACGTCCGTTCGTGTGGATAACTTGGTGGACGACTTCGTGGACAAACCCCCTTCCGGGCATCCGGGGGCCGTCCTACGATGAACGCCCACCGGTTTCCAGGCCCCAGCGAGGAGCGACCGGAGGGTTCCGAGGGAGCCTCGAACCGCCGTTGGTTCATCTCGCCGACCGCGGTTCCGGTTGAGCATGTCCGTGAGGGGAGAGGAGGGTAGGCCATCGATGGATTCGCGCACTGCCACCGAGCGTGCGCCTTCGCCCGAGGCGATCGAGTTCGTTCGCTTCTGCTACCGACGCCGGAGGGTCGGCTGGCCGGAGCTGTATGACGAGATGTGTGCCGTCGCCGGTCGCGGACTGTTCCGGGGCTGGGGGAGCGACGAGCTGAGTGCCGAGGGAATCGGCTTCAGCCTGTTCGAGCTGCCGGCGCTCGCGGAGCTCGTCGGACGTGTCGTGGCCGAGGATCACGAGCGCCGCGGGCGTCCCACCGCCGCCCAGGTCCGAGCCGCCATGGCGGCGACGGTCGCGGCCGATGCCGCCGAGGCCGACGCACCGACCGACCAGCCCGCTCCGAAGGAGGTCCGATTCTCGCCGGCCACGGCCGGCGCCTGAGCCCGGGGGCTCGCGTCCTTCTTCCGTCGCTCATCGACGGGTCCTGAACGCCCTCGCCGGAACCGGCGGGGGCGTTTCGATTCGGCCGCGCTGGCGCCGCGTTCCGGAAGGGATGCGCCGCGTCAGGCGCGAATCCGCCGCCGGGCCATCTCGCCCTCGATCTGGCGCTCGGCGTCGACGTATCGGTCGATCTGCTCGCGCAGCTGGTTCGCCTCGGGTGCGTAGAGGTGGACCTGCTGCTGGAGGATGTACGACAGGCGCCGGCTCGTCATCCGGACGTGGTCGAGGTTCTTCATGAGCACGAGCGGATCCATCGACGCGAGGTCCGACGAGTGGTACATCTGCTTCATGGCCGAATTCTAGGGTTCGGTCACAGCGCGCGCAGCCCGCGCGGCGGCCACTGCCAGTCGATCGGCAGCGCCGCCCCGGAGACCGCCCGACGCCTGCCCGCCTCGGTCGCCCCGAGGACGAGGATCCGATCGACCTGCGTCGCCCGCCCGGCTTCGCTGCCCCACAGCTTGGTCATCTTGCGGTGCGCGTGGACGTCGTCGACGGCGATGCCCGCGAGCCGGTAACCCTCCGGATCGGCGGCTTCCTCCCACACGCGCTCGGCGAGGCCGACGCCGCCGCTGATGCGTCGGCCGCGGTCGGTCTCGACGTCGCCGATGACGAGCACGACGACCCCGTCGTCGGTCAGGGCCGTCCGCAGGTCCGCGAGCACCTCGCGGAGGAAGACGAGGTACGGGCCGCGGTGGTGGGCGTCGTCGAGGGCAGCGTCGATCGCCCGGGCGTCGAAGCCCAGGAACCACGTCCGGAGCCAGTTGTAGTAGCCGTACTTGACGACCCGCAGGTAGGGCGGACTCGTGACGACGAGGCGGGCCCGATCCGGGAGGCCGTGGGCACGGAGGGCCGATCTCGCCCGAGCGGCGGCATCCCGCGCGTCGCCGAGGAGTGCGATGCCCGCCGTGGTCGGAGGCGGCTGACGGAACAGGCGGTCCAGCTTCTTCGAGAGCCCGTCGAACACGTCCCGCTCCGGCGAGCTGAACTCGGTCCTCGCCGCGAACTCGCGGACGTAGCGCGGGGCCATGCTGAACGTGTTCGGCATGAGCTCCGAGAGGTAGCTCGCGCTCTTGCCGTGGAGGATGCCGGTCAGGGCTGCGGCGAGGAAGCGGTCGACGCGGTCGTGGAGCCGAAGGTTCGCGCGGACGAACAGCAGCTGGGCGAGCGTGCGAGGGTGGAACGCGAGGGCGACCTCGACCGGAACGGGTTCGACCACGGCGTCCGGGCCGCTGCCCGAACCGGCGGCGGGGACGCGGGTTCCGTCCTGGCCCGGGTTGCGTGACACGTGCTCCGCGAGGGCGAGCCAGCCAGTGGCGTCCGCGTGCCATCGGAGTCGCAGGGCCGCCAGGCGGGTGACGGCCTCGGCGCGGCCGGCCGGTTCCACCTTGGCCGCGGTGAGCAGGTGGGCGAACGGGTTGAGGTCGTTGCCGACGCCGATCCGACCCTCCGCGGACGCCTGGAGCGGCGTCGTGCCCCGGCCCGAGAACGGGTCGAGGACGACATCGCCGGGCCGAGAGTAGCGGGCGATGAACGCATGGGCGAGGGCGGCGGGGAAGCTCGCGAGGTACGAGCACATGGGGTGGAACGGATGCCCCCACAGGCGCTGCTGATCCTTCCACTCCGGCGCGATCGCAAGGGCCGGAAGCGCCGCCGGAAGCGTGGCGGGGAGCGCCGACGGGAGGGCGTCGAGCTCGAGTGCGAGCTGGGTCGGCCGTGGCTGCGGGCTCGTCATCGGCGGCGGTGGGCTCCTCGTCCGATTGGGCCGCGGAGCATAGCACGCGGATTCTCGGCGGAATCGCGGCGCCGCCGTCGCACCGGGCCGTAGTCTGCTGGGTGCTCGGGGGGGCCGAACCGGCGCAGGCGCCGCGGGGCTCGGATCGCCAAGTTCCTGCGGGGCTCCGCGTCCAGGGGCCGCAGGCTGCCAATTCCTCGCGGGGCTCCGCGCCCAGGGGCCGCAGACTGCCAATCTCTCGCGGGGCTCCGCGCCCAGGGGCCGCAGACTGCCAATCTCTCGCGGGGCGACCGTTAGGTCATCTGTTGGCCGTTGATCGACGTCGCGACGGTGTCCACTTAGTCGTGAGCGGCTAATTCGGCCGCCTTGTCCCCGCCGGCGACCATCGCAGCATGGCCTAACAGTCACGGTGCGCGAATCTGGCAAGGTGCCGGCCCCGGACGCGGCCCGGACGCGGCCCGGGCGCGACCGCGTTCCCGAAGTCAGCCCGTGCCGATCGGCCCTGTCCGAGTCAAAGTCGATCGGGGTACGCTACGTGCGAGCCCGAAGGCTGTGTGCGGAACCGCGCGCGGCCGATCGACGCGGAGGCGGTCCCTGCCGGCTCCGCGATCGTCGGCGGCGGTGCGGGCCCGTCCCCACCGACCGGATCAAACCGGCGAAGAGGCCACCCGGGCTCGCGAAGCGGCCCGCCGTGCCGCTCAGTCGACGCGGCGGGCCGGCGTCCCGTCCCCGTAGCTCAGTGGACAGAGCAGGCGCCTTCTAAGCGCAAGGCCGCAGGTTCGAATCCTGCCGGGGACGCCATGTGATGAGTCGCGACATCGGTGACACCTGAGTCGAGACATCGGCGACAGTGATCAGCCGGTCGCTTGAGACCCCGGCCATCGGCCGGGGTCTCGCTGTGTGTTCCGCCAGTACCCCCGGTCGGGCTCGATCCGGTGCGTTGAGAGGAGCTCGCCGGTGTCGAGGGCGACGACCGTGACCTCGTGCTCGTCGACGATGGCCAGCACCCGTCTGCCGGCGTGAACCGCGCCGATCCGCAGGTGATGCATCCGGCCGCCTCGGCGGAGGGTGATCGCGCCCTTCTTGTCGGTGGTGTCGTACCGCAGCCGAAAGTGGCCGGGTGCGCCGCGGCCGGCGGGATGGACCCTGGGCTGGGCAGCATAGGCTGCCGCTGGCGTCCCGCGCCCGATCGCGCGGTGGGGCCGCTCCTCGTTGTAGCGGGAGCGGAACGTGTCGAGCTGGGTCTGCAGTTCGGCGACGGTGTGCGCGGCCGGCTGGTGTTCGAGCCAGCGCTTCAAGGTCTGCTGGAAGCGATCGACCTTGCCCTGGGTCTGCGGATGGCCCGGCAGCCCGTGCTTCTGGCGGATCCCGAGCCAGGCGAGCAGATACTCGAAGCCGTTGCGGCCGCCGGTGAAGCGCGACGTGTAGACCGCCGCGTTGTCGGTGAGCGTGGCGGCGGGCCAGCCATGCGCATTGCCTGCCGCGGTGAACGTCGCGACCACGTCGTCGCCGGCGACCCGCCGGCACGCGGTGCAGCCGAGCAGGTACCGCGAGTGGTCATCGAGCCAGCTGATGATCTCGACCTCGGTGCCATCCGCGAGCCGCCAGTGCGTGAAGTCCGACTGCCAGAGCTCGTTCGGCAGGGCGGCCTCGAAGCGGACGAACGAGGACCGCGGCCGCTTGTGCGGCTGGGGCGTGATCAGGTCGCGGCGCCGGAGGATCCGCCAGACGGTGGCCGGCGAGGGAGCTCCCTCGAACCGGCGGCCGAGGTGGTGGGCGATCGTGGCCGGGCCGGCATCGTGGCCGGCGGCGGCGAGCTCAGCCCGGAGGGTGACGATCGCGGCCTCGACCTCGGGCCGCGTCGCGTGCGAGCAGGAGCGGGGCCGTCGCGACCGGGGCTGGAGAGCCGCGTAGCCGCCCTCTCGATACCTGGCGAGAAGCTGGTACAGCCAGCTCCGCGAGATCCCGTGGAGCCTCGCGATCTCCGACGGGCTCCGGCCCTCGAGGACGACCGCGTCGACGACGTACCGCTCCAGCCCCATCCCGGACACCCTCCTGTGAAGGTGTCCACGATGTCCCGAGACAGCTGTCTAGGATGTGGTGAACTCAGACACTGCCGGGGACGCCAGCTCCGCCGCCGTCCCCGCACGCACGGCTTTCACGGTCGTCAGCCTTGGGCGCCGCGCCGATCGCTCAGGCAGGAAGTTCGGCAACCGATGAGGGGTTGCGCAGCGCCCTTGGGGCGGCTGCCACGGCGGGCAAGCTCGCTTGATGGTCAAGGAGCTCCTGAACGACGCCGGCGCACTGATCAGGCTCATCAACCCACGGGAGGTGTCCCGCGGCCACCGTCATCAGCGAGGCGTTCGGCATGACTCGACATGCGGCTTCGCCGGCGCTCGGCGGACCGAACGGATCGCGCTCGCCCCATATGAATCGGACAGGCTGTTTCACCTGCCTGAGCTCCTCGAGCGTCAGGTGCACCGCCTGCCGTGCGCCGGGGAAGATGTTCTCCATGAGGCTCAGCCAATGGGCGCGATACGTTGGAAGCGCCTCGGTCCGACCCTGGAGCGTCGTTGCCTCGTCCGGCAGCGTTGCCGGGTCATGGCCGATCCGCGTGAAGGTCTTCCGGCCGTGGGCATCGCTCGGTGGCTCCATCGCGTACATCAGGCGGTTCAACACGGGCACGCCGAGGAGTCGGTACGGCAGTGGCGCGCCGGAGCCCGCGATGAGCGCAGGCGAGCCGAGGAAGGCGAGCGAGCGTACTCGGTCGGTGCGTTCGAGCGTCAGCCAGACGGACCAGGTGGCACCCATCGAATTTGCGACGACGTCGACCGCCTCGATCGCCAGGGCGTCGAGTACGCCGGACAGGAAGTCGACGGCGTGCGCCCGCAGATCGACGCCGCGGTTGTCGAAGGCCGACGTAAGGCCGCACCCGGGCCGATCGACCGCGAGCAGGCGCCGACCATGGATCCGGGCCAGCAGCGGCGCCCACTGGGCCGCGCTTCCGCCGCCGCCGTGGACGAACAACACGGGTTCACCCGCGCCGAGCTCGAGGACGCGCACCCGCAGATGAGGGCGGTCGAGGTTGAGGTAGCGCTCCGCTGGCGCGACCCCTTCGAGGACGAAGTACTGTCGCTCCGCTTCGACATATCGGGCGACAGCGTCCTTGTACATCGCCCGTATCCTTGCGAGACCGTCGCAAGTTGGGAAGAGCCCGCGCCATTTGATCGGAGGAGGGACCCGTGGCGTTCGGAAAACCCGGTCGCCCACATGAAGACCGGCTGCTCCGGCAGCGGGAGATCTTCGATGCGGTCGCGCCGCTCATCCTCGAGCGCGGCGCACGCCGAGTCACGATGCGCGACGCGGCGCGCGCAGCCTACATGAGCGTCGGGGGCCTGTATCACTACTTCGCGACGAAGCGCGACCTGCTGTTGCATCCGTTGACGCAAGACGCGCTCGACCGCTTCTGCTCCGACTTTCTCAAAGGCTCGTTCGGCCTGAAGGCCGATGATCCGCGGGCGTTCCTCGACATCTATGCCGAGTTCTGCGCGCGCACCTGCCTGTTCGTACGGCCGGCGGCGCAGGCGGCCGTCGAGCTTGGCAGCGAGACGTTCTGGCCGGTCCTCGAGGCGAGCATGCAGACTGGGCTGGACAACTTCCTGGAAGCCCTCCGGCAGGTGGCGCCGAGACTCGAGGAGTCGGAGCTGATCGTTCTGGCCCAGGCGATCCGGCGGGTGCTGTTGGCCGCCCTCTTCGACCGCACCATGACCGCCGACGACATCGGCGCGGGTGTCCGGGCACTTGTCGAGACGGCCACGCTGGCGCCATCGTCGCGGGACGTGGATGGAATGAAGTCCGTCCAGCGAACCTGACCGGACGCGTTTCAGGCACCCGCTCGGGACGATCCCTCGACCGGTCCCGCCGACGGGCGGCGCGTGGAGGACCTTGCTCCTTCGCTGCGTCGTGCGGATGAGGAGTCCATCCGCGTATCGCGCCCTGTAGCCCGATCGCCGTGGCCGCATGCCCGGCTGACTGCCACAAACCATTGACACGTCGCCTAGCTGCCATGTATATAGTGTGACTATGCATAGTGGTACTCCACAACAAGGCACTCGCATGCGGATCGGCGAGCTGGCACGGGCGGCCGGCGTCAGCCGGGAGACGATCCACTTCTATCTGCGTGAGGGGCTCCTGCCGCCGACCGAAAAGATCAACGCCCGGGTGGCCTACTTCGACGAGCGGCACCTCGTCCGGCTCCGCGCCATCAAGGCGTTCCAGCAGGCCCACATCCCGCTCGCGCAGATCCGGGAGCAGCTCGAGGGGATGGAGCGGATGGGCGTGCCGCCGAGCCCCGCAGCGACCGAGCGCGCGGTCGCGGTGCTCACCGAGTTCCTCAGCCTCGACGGAGAGGAGCCTTCACTGGAACGCGCCGAGGTAGCGCGCAGGGCGGGGCTGACGGTCGAGGCTTTGACAAGGCTCGAGGAGCTGGGGGTACTCCAGCCGCAACGGTTCGACGGCGGGTCGCTCTACACCGAGGCGGATGCCGGGGCTGCTGCCGCGGCCCGCACGATTCTGGATCAGGGAGTCGACCTCGAGAAGCTGCGCTTCGTCCGTCGCTATACGGAACTGGCGGAGCAGGAGATGAGCTTTCTCCTCCATCACCTTATCAACCCCGCCTCGGCAGCGGGGCGGCGCGACCAGGTGAGCGCGACCCTCGCCAACCGGGGGCTGCGGATCCTCGAGGCATACCTGCGGCGGCAGTACCGGCGGCGCACGCTGCTGTTCCCGCCCGAAGTCCCAGACATGCCCGATCCTCTGGCCGAGCCGTAGCACGTGACCCGAAGCCGCGTCGAGGGAGGCGTCCCATGCACATGATCCTGAAGGCGGAGGCTCGGGCTGGTGCCCGAATCGTTCCGCTGGCGCAGGCCCGCGAGGTTCCCGAGGTTGGCGGCAAGGCGGCGCGGCTCGGCGAGCTCATGGCCCGCGGCGAGCGCGTTCCGGACGGATTCTGTGTCATCGGGTCGGGCGCGCCGGCTGTGACACTCGCCCTCGACGCATATCGGCGGATGGGATCGAACACGCTGGTCGCGGTCCGCTCATCCGCCTCGGCCGAGGATGGCAGCGACGCGAGCTTCGCCGGTCAGTTCGACACCGTCCTGAACGTCCGAGGGGAGGAGGAGCTTTCTGCCGCGCTCGCGACCTGTTGGGACTCGCTGTCGGGCGACCGCGTGGCGGCGTACCTGCGCCGCCGGGACATGCTGGACCTGGGAGGCAGGCTCACGATGTCCGTCCTGGTTCAGCGGATGGTCGATGCGCGGGTCGCCGGGGTCGCGTTCTCGGCCGACCCCCTGCTCGGGACCCGGGACGTTGTCGTCATCCATGCCGTCAAGGGCCTGGGCGACAGGCTGGTTTCCGGCGAGGTTACCCCGGACCGCTTCCGCGTCCTGCCGGATGACGATGTGCAGGCCGAGCCCGCCATTCGCGCCGATGACGGGCTGAGGGAGGACCAGGCGAGGCAGATTGCGGGCATGGTCCGGCGCATTGCCGAGGCCGAGGGCAGCCCGCAGGACATCGAGTGGGCCATCGACGACGGCGGCGGCCCGTGGCTCCTCCAGGCGAGGCCCATGACCGCCCTTCCACCAGAGGCGAGCTGGGGGAGCCCGATCCCTGGTGCGAAGTGGATCAAGGACGTTCAGACCGGCGAATGGGCGACCGAGCCTCCCTCGCCGCTGGGCGCCACGACGACGTTCGAGGCGATGGCCACGGCCCGGCAGCGCTACCGGGGCTGGCCGCCGATCCCCAAGGCGTTCGAACCCAGCCACATCCTCATCAACGGCTGGCTCTACATGCGCCTCGGCGGACCAAGCTGGACATTCGTGGCAAACGTTGTGGGTGCCATCGCCACCCTCCTGACGGTCGGACTCAATGGGCACCGCCGGGTGCGGAAGCGCTGGGGACCGCGGCTGACTGAGCTCGACGAGCTTTCGCGGGCGACCCCTGCCGACATGGATGTCGCGGCGCTCGGTCAGCATGCTCATCGCCTGCTCGATGCTCTCGGCTGGTGGTGGGTCGAGGTCGGCTTCTTTGCCTCGCTCGTGCGGGTCGGACAGATGCTCGTGGTCCAGGCCCGGCCACGAGACCTGGAAGATGCCGGGCTTCTGTTCCGCGGCAACGACTCCCTGCTCCTCGATGCAGAGCGAGCGATGCGCAAGGCGGCGCAGGATCCGAACGAGCTCGGCGACTACCTGGCGCGGTTCGGCCACCTGGTGGAGAGCGCCGACCCGATCCATCCGACGCTCGCCGAATCACCCGAGACTCAACGTTGGCTTCTTGCCGCCGCTCGAGCCGATCGCGATGGGCCCGACGTGCGGCTCGCCCGGACGAGGGTTGCGCGGTCGGCAGCCGAGCCGAGCGTGACGGCCATCAGGGGACCGCGCGGATTCCTTGTTCGCCGGGCGCTGATCGCCGGCCAAAGCCACGCCGCGCACACCGACGACGCCGTCTTCCACCTCCAGCGCATTCTGGCCCTGCTTCGCGCGACGTTCCTCGAACAGGGTCGCCGACTGGCTGGTGCGGGCGTCATCGACAGGCCGGAGGATGTCTTCTACCTCGAGGCGGCAGAGCTCTGGGCGGCCGACGAGAACCGCCGCGAGCTCATCGCAGCCCGACGCGCGATTCGGGACGCGCGCAAGAAGCTGACGCCGCCGCCGATCATCCCGCCGGCGGGTGATCCGACCTGGGCGAACGATCCGGTGCTGAAGATGCTGCCGTCCCAGATGCGGGCGCAGCTGATCGAACGTGGACTGCAGGTTCGCGATGGGCAACGTGTGGTGGTCGGCACACCCTCCAGCCCGGGGACCGCGAGAGGCATCGCACGAGTGCTGACCGGACCGGGCGACTTCGGCCGGTTCCAGCCCGGGGACGTACTGGTGGCCCACGCTACCTCGCCGATCTGGACACCCCTCCTGGCCATCGCCGCCGCAGCGGTCACTGAGGTCGGAGGTCCGTTCGCCCATGCCGCCATCGTGGCGCGCGAGTTCGGTATCCCACTCGTTGACGGTGCGCTCGATGCGACCACCGCGATCCCCGACGGCACACCGGTGATGGTCGACGGCTCGTCGGGAATCGTGGCGTTCTGATCAAAGTCTGGAGGGAGTTGACATGCGCACCTTCGCCATGCGGCAGTACGCTGCGAGCTACTGGGTCCTCGTCGCCGTATTCGTTTACACAATCGTCCTGTTCATCCTGCCCGAGCTCGACTCGCCCGACGCGGCCGGATTCCTGCCGATTCTCGTTGCCCTCGGGATTGCGATCGCCCTCGCGGCCGTGGCGGTGAGCCTCTGGCGCGGCGCCCCACGCCGGCCGTGGCTGTGGATCGTCGCCCTGGTTCCAGCGGCCCTGTTCCTGCTCATGAACGCGATCTACCTGCCCTATGCGCTGACCCACCCTGCCGATCCCGCCTTCACGGTTGCCATCCTGCTCGTCGTGGCGGTCGGCGTTCTCGTCGTCACCGGGGTGGTGGCCTTCCGGGAGGCGCGGGCCGGTGCGGATGACCGCTCAGGCCGGCGCGGGCGGGTGACCAGCGCGATCGTCTGGGCGGCCGCCGTCGGGGCGGTCGCGACCTCGAATGTCGCTGCCGGCGCGGGCTCAGGCGGGGCAAGCGTGGCCGAGGCGCCGACGAGGTCGGCCCTACTCGCGTCCGAGAACACCTCCTTCGTCGAGAGCAGCATCGAGATGCAGCCCGGCGAGGTTCTGGGCCTGTTCATCGTCAACCGCGACGGCTTCGCCCACTCGTTTGACATCGATGCCCTCGACATCCATGTCCAGCTGCCGGCTCATGCGACGACTGCTGTCACCGTAAAGCCGACGGCTCCGGGAATGCTTGAGTACTACTGCGCTGTTCCCGGCCATCGCGAGGCCGGCATGGTGGGCAGCCTGACGGTCGCTCAGTAGCGTCGGGCGGGTCTGACCGTTCGTTGCATGCACGATAGGAAGCCACTGTTCCCACGATGGGTATGGTTGGTCGTACGGCCCGGCAACCTGCCTGGGACGCCGGCCTACTCGGGACACGCTGTACGTCGCCCGTCCTGACGACCCTGAAACGATTCGCGAGTTCCCGTCGCCATACTCGGTAGATGCGCCAGATGCGCGCATCACCAAGGGGCGAGACGTGGACCAGCGGATTCTCGTCGAGCGAGCACGGGGAGGCGATCGCGACGCGTTCGCCGTGCTTGCCCGATCAGCCGCTACGCGCCTGGACGCGGCCGCCCGCCTGATCCTCCGCGACCGCGAGCAAGCGCGCGACGCGGTCCAGGATGCGCTCATTCGAGCCTGGCGTGACCTTCCCGGGTTGCGCGACCCGGACCGGTTCGACGCCTGGCTCTATCGACTGCTTTCCAACTCCGCGATCGACGAGGCACGCCGCAGGCGACGACGGGTGATCGAGGTCGAGATCTCCGCAATCGACGTCTCCGGACACGACGATCCGATCGCGACCCTCGCCGACCGCGACGCCCTCGACCGCGCCCTGGCCGGACTTTCGCCCGAACATCGGGCGCTGGTCGTCCTGCACTACTACCTCGGGCTGTCGTTGCCCGAGGCAGCGGTGGCCCAGGGCATTTCGCTCAGCGCCGCCAAGTCTCGCCTGCACCGGGCGATCGGCTCGCTCCGGCGCACGGTCGTCGAAACCGTTGACCCAGCCGTGCCGGCAGCCCGTGGAGGCCAGCCATGAACGCCCCCGAACGCTTCGATCGTGACTTGGGGGACATGCTGGTCGAGCTGGCGCAGCCGCAATTCCCTGACTACTTCGACGAGGCCCTGGACCGTGCCGTGGCCAACCGCCAGCGGCCCGCCTGGACCTTCCCCGAAAGGTGGTTCCCGATGGGCATCCTGACCCGCCGACTTCCGTTTGTGCCGGCACTGCCGGTGCGGGCGGTCGGCATGCTCCTGCTCCTCTTGCTGCTGCTGGCAGTCACGGTCGCGTTCGGCGTCGGCGCGCTGCTCCTCCAGCAGCGACCGGCGCCCCCACTCGGCCTCGCAGCCAACGGCCTGATCGCCTACAGCGAGAACGGCGACATCTACACCACTGACCCGAGGACCGGGGCGGGACGACTGATTGTGGGCGGCCCGACGATGGACGTCGCGCCCTCGTTCTCGAATGATGGGAGCACGGTTCTGTTCATCCGCGTCGTTGAGACCAATCCGCAGGAAGTCGTCGCGGTGATGATGGCCGATTGGGATGGCGCCAATCTGCGTACCCTCGTCGAGCCGGAGGTCGCCGGCGAGCTGCACTGGAGTTCCCTCTCCCCCGACGGTCGCCTGTACGCCATCGCCAACAGCGCCGACGGTGTACCGCCGCTCTCGATCGTGGACGTCGCGAGTGGCGTGCGTGCACCGATCGACGTTCCCCCGAAGGCTGGGCCCTTCGAGTGGCTGCCCGACAGCAGCGGGATCGTCTTCCGCGGCGCCGACGGCGACCCGGCCATCTATGCCGTCCGTGTCGACGGAACCGGCTTCCGGAAGCTGACCGAGCAACCGACCCAGGGCACCTTCAGCGAACGTCTGCAGGTGTCACATGACGGGCGCTACATCGGCCACAACGCGCGCGTCGCGGGCACCCACATGATCTATCTCTTCGACATGCTGAACGGCGAAACGCGGAGCATCGTGCCTCCAGCCGATAGCGGCGGCCACGTCGGCCATCCGGTCTTCTCGACGGATAGCGAGATGGTGGCCTACATCCGCTACGAGGAGGGCGGATCGACGGCGCAGGTCGTGGTCGCGCCGCTCGCGAGCGCACCCGACGGGGCGGTCGATGTCGGTCCGGCCGTGCCTGTCCGCGCCAATCAGATCGGTCTGACCGCACAGTTCTCGCCCGACAGCACGTACCTGCTGATCACCTCCGACGCCGGTGATGCCTGGCTGGCCGACTTGGAGACCCGGACGTACGAGCCATTCGATCTGCCCAAGGATCAGTTCGATCCCGCCTGGCAGCGCCGGGCGCCCTGAGAGACGAACAGGAAATCCGACGCGTCGCGCCGCCGTCGTCCTTGCGAGATGGCGGCGTCGCGGCGATGTCGGCTGTCAGTCGTCCGGCCAGAGGTCCGTGCTGAGGTACTTGAGACCGGAGTCGGCCAGGACGACCGCGATCGTTCCGCCCGCGAGCTCGCCGTCGAGAAGTCGCAGCGCCGCGGCGACCACCGCGCCGGACGAGAAGCCGCCGAACAGGCCCTCCTCGCGGGCGAGCCAGCGTGCGACCGCCATCACCTCCTCGTCGGTGACCCGCAGGTACCCGTCGACGGGCACGTCGCGCAGGAGCGGCAGGTCGGCCATCGAATAGCCCCCGCCCTGGATCCGGTGGTTGGGATCCGTGACCGGAGCACCGGACAGCACGGCCGCGTCGGCCGGCTCCACGACATAGCAACGAATGTCAGCCCGGCGGGCCTTGAGCGCGAGCGTGATCCCGGCGTACGTGCTGCCCGTTCCGACGAACTCGCAGAACGCATCGACCTCGCCGCCGGCCTGCTCCCAGAGCTCGGGGCCCGTGTGGAGCTCGTGGGCTCGGATGGCGGAACGCCGCACGAACTGGTCGGCCCGAAAGGCGCCGCGCTCGACGGTCAACTCCCGTGCGCGGACCTCGACGAGCGCAAGATCTTCGCCGCTCACCTGGCCCGGCAGCGATCCCGCTGCCTGCGGAACGAGCACAACCTCCGCGCCGAGCGCCCGCATCATCCGGGCCCGCTCGCGGCTGTTGCCCTCCGACATGACCGCCACGAACGGGTGGCCGCGCACCGCGCAGACGATCGCCAGCCCGGTCCCGGTGTTGCCGCTCGTCAGTTCGACCACGGGCTGGCCGGGGCGCAGCTCGCCGGACTCGAGCGCGTCATCGACGATCTGCCGCGCGATTCGGTCCTTCTTCGAGAAGCCGGGGTTGAGGTACTCGAGCTTGGCGAGGATACGGCCGGACCGGCCGCGGGTGATCCGGGCGAGGTCGACGAGTGGCGTCTCCCCGATCGCCTCGGCCGCCGACGGAGCGACGGTCCGCCGCGCCGGGTGGTTCATCGAAACGCCTTCCGCGCGGCCATCGCCCACCGAGCACCCCTCCTGCGCCGTGTCGCCGCCGGCAGTGGTCGCGAGCGGTATCGCGGTATCTTGCCCTACGGGACTGGGTCGTATCGGACAGCGGAGGACCACATGCACCGTGTGCTCGTGCTCGGCGGAGGCTTCGGGGGCATCGCCACGGCCGTCGCGCTCCGGAACCGCCTCGACCCGGCCGACGAGGTCGTCCTCGTCGAGCGCCGCCCTGCCTTCGTCATGGGCCTGCGCAAGAACTGGGCGCTCGTCGGCATCGGCAGCCTGGCCGACGGCGAACGCCGGCTGGCGACGCTCGCGGAGCGCGGGATCGACGTTCGAGCGGCGACGGTGACGGCCATCCGGCCGGAGGCGCGCGAGGCGGACCTCGATGGCGAGACGGTCACGGCCGATGCGGTCGTCGTCGCCCTCGGCGCGGAGCGAAATCCGGACGCCGTGCCCGGCTTCCGCGAGCACGCCCACGACGTGTACTCGCTCGAGGGCAGTGCGTCCGCGGCCGCCGCGATCGATGCGTTTGCCGGCGGTCGCATCGTGGTCGGCATCTTCGGCGCCCCGTATCCGTGCCCGCCGGCGCCGTACGAGCTGGCGCTGCTGCTCGCCGATCGGCTCGACGCGACCGGGACGTCCGGCGGCGTGTTCGTGTTCACGCCGCAACCCAAGTCGCTCCCGATCCTCGGCGAGGCCGGGTGCGCCGCGTTCGACGGACGGTTGGCCGGCGCCGGCGTCTCGTTCCGGCCGAACACGGCGGCCACGACGGTCGAGGCGGGCACGGTCGTGACCGCCGACACGCGCATCCCGTTCGACCTCCTGCTCGGGATCCCGCCCCATCGGGCGCCGCGCCTGGTCGTCGAGGCGGGCCTGGCGGAGCAGGGCGGCTGGGTTCGGGTCGACCAACGGACGCTGGAGACGCGGTTTCCCGGCGTCTACGCCATCGGCGACGTGACGGCGATCCCGCTCGCCAACGGGATGCCTCTGCCGAAGGCCGGCGCGTTCGCGCATGCCGAGGGCGAGGTCGTCGCGGCGCGGATCGCCGACACGCTCGCCGGCCGCGTGCCGTCGACCGTGTTCGACGGGCGCGGGATGTGCTTCCTCGAGACCGGTCGCGGCGAGGCGACGATGGTCCACGGCGACTTCTTCGCCGCGCCGCCCGCGGTCGAGCTGAGCGATCCGTCCGCCGAGCACTTCGCCTCGAAGCACGCGTTCGAGCGCGATCGGCTGACGGCCTGGTTCGGCGGCTGACGGCCCGGATCCGCGGCTGACCGTCGTGTTCGGCTGCGGTGGGAACCGCGAAGGCGGCCGATCCGTCAGCGGATCGTGATCGACCTCGTACGTCGTCGGACCCTCGCCTGGATCGTCGGCGTGAGCCTGCTCGCGGTCGCCTGCGGCGGACCGGCCGTCGCCCCGACCCTCGACGGACGCGTGTTCCTGTCGACCTCGGTGACCCAGGACGGCGCAGATCGCCCGCTCGTGCCCGGAACGCGGATCCGGCTCGGCTTCGGGGATGGGGGGCTGACCGCATCGGTCGGCTGCAACACGATGGGCGGTACGGTTCGGCTCGACGGCGGCGTGCTCGTGCTCGACGGCGGCGCGATGACCGAGATGGGTTGCGACGAGGCCCGACACGCCCAGGACAGCTGGCTGTTCGACATCCTCGGCGGGCGCCCCACCGTCCGCCTGGCCGGCAACGAACTGGAGATCCAGTCGGGTGAAACGGTCATCCGGCTGCTCGACCGCGAGGTCGCGGAGCCGGACCTCGAGCCGATCGGCACCCTCTGGACGGTCGACTCGATCATCAGCGGCGATGCCGTGTCGAGCGTGCCGGCCGGCGTGACGGCGACCCTCCGGCTGCTTCCGGGCGGCGACCTGGCACTCGACACGGGCTGCAACACCGGGAGCGGTCACTTCGTGATCGACGGCGCCACCATCCGGTTCTCGGACATCGGGCTGACGAAGCGGGCCTGCGATGGGCCGGCGGGCGCGATGGAGGGCGCGGTCCTGGCCGTCGTCGCCGCGGACGCGGTCAGCTGGAGCATCGACGCGAACAGCCTCACACTCGGGGCTGGATCGGCCGGCCTCATCCTGCGCGGCGGCTGATCCGGGTCAACCTGGCGGGCGACCGAAGGACAGCGGGCGACCGAAGGAAAGCCGGGCGACCGACGGGCAACCGGGCGACCGACGGGCAGCGCCCGATCGACCACCCGCGGACGTAGGATCGACGTGTGCACGACCTTCGGCTCGGCCGTCGTCACCTCGTCGCGCTCCTCGGTGCGAGTGTCGGCGTGGCGCTGGCGACCGTCGTCGTGGCCGCGCTCGAGGGACAGGCCGCAGTTCCCGACGCGTCGAGCGTCTACCTCGTCGCCGTCGTCGCGACGGCAATCCTGTGGGGGACGGCCGGCGCGGTCGCCGCCGCGCTCGCGTCGGTCCTCGTCTACAACTTCCTGTTCACCGAGCCGCGCCACACGCTCACGGTGAGCGACCCGGGCGACTGGCTCAATCTCGTCCTGCTCCTCTTCGTCGCGATCACCGTCGGTCAGCTCGCGGTGCTCCAGCGGCGGCGCGCCGAGGCGGCGATCGCGCGCGAGCGCGAGGCGCGCGCGCTGTTCCACGTGAGTCGTGCCCTGTCCACCCGTGGCTCGACCGCCGACGTGCTGCCGACCATCGCGCGGCTGCTCGCGGCCGAGACGAGCATGGACCGGGTGTGGATCTCGATGGGGGCGGACGACGCTCGCGAACGACCGGTGGCCGACACGGGTGACGGGACGCCGCCGCCCGCCGGCGGCGGGACGATCGTGCTGCGGCGCACGCCGGGCGACGAGCCGGCGCAGTGGGTCCGGGTCCATGACCCTGCGCCTCGGCGGGTGGCACGCGGCGGGTCGTCGGGCGCGGTTCACCACCGGGTCCGGATCGAGGCCGGGGGCACGGTCCACGGATCGATCTGGGGTCTGCGGCCTCGCGGCGCTCCCGAGCCGGACCGGACCGCCACGCGGCTGCTCGCGGCGACGTCCGACCAGCTCGGCCAGGCGCTGGCCCAGGATCGCCTCGCGCAGGACCTCCGCGAGGCGGAGATCGCCCGCCAGAGCGACGCGCTCAAGACCGCCCTGCTCGAGTCCGTGTCGCACGACCTGCGCACGCCGCTCGCGTCGATCCGCGCGGCGGCCGGATCGCTCATGGACCCGGAGGTGGTGCTCGCGCCGGAGGATGCCCGCGCGAGCGCGGCGACGATCGACCGGGAGGTGGAACGCCTGAACCGGGTCGTGACGAACCTGCTCGACCTCGGACGGATCGAGGGCGGCGCGATGCGGGCCGGCCACGACGTCGTCGATCTCGAGGATGCCGTTGGACTCGCCGTGGAGCGGGTACGGGCGGTCGTGGGCGACGCCCCGATCGACGTCGATGTGGGGCCGGCCGTCGACGTCGAAGCGGACCCGGTACTGCTCGACGAGGTCCTCCTCAACCTCCTCGACAACGCGGTCACGCACACTGCACCCGGGACGCCGATCCGGCTTCGCGCAGCCCCGCTCCCGGGCGAGGAGGTCGTGCGCCTGACGGTCGAGGACGGCGGTCCCGGGGTGCCCGACGAGGTCCTGCCGCGCCTGTTCGACAAGTTCTTCCGGGCGACGGTGCCGGGCGCCCGATCGCGACGGGGGACCGGGCTGGGCCTTGCGGTCGTTCGTGGCCTCGTGCTCGCGATGAATGGGCGGGTGACCGCCCGACGCGGCGAGCTCGGTGGGCTGGCGGTCGACGTGGACCTGCCGGTCGCCCGTGTCCCGGCCGGGATCACCGCGGACTGACGGTCGCCCATGACCGATCCCCGGCAGGAGTCCGATCCCGCGGACGAGTCCGCCTCGACGCACGACTCCGGCTCGCCGCACGGACCCGGTCCCACGATCCTCCTCGTCGAGGACGACGACGCCACTCGTCACGCGCTCCGGCGCGACCTCGTCGCGCGCGGCTACCGGGTCGAGGAGGCGGCCGACGGTGCCGCGGCGCTCGCGCGCTGGGAGGCGCGTCGCCCGGACGCGGTCCTGCTCGACCTTGGCCTGCCGGACATCGACGGGGTGCGGATCATCCGACGCATCCGGCGCGAGGCGACGACCCCCATCCTCGTGCTGTCGGCCCGGGACGCCGAGGCGACCAAGGTGGAGGCACTCGAGCAGGGGGCCGACGACTACGTCACGAAGCCCTTCGGGATGGCCGAACTGCACGCCCGCCTTCGGGCGGCACTCCGGCGTGCCGCCGGCCCGGCGGCCGATGCCGGCGGCCGGGTCGTCGTCGGGCCGCTCGTGCTCGACGCGGTACGCCACGAGGCGACCGTGAACGGGCGGCCCATCGACCTCACCCCCCGCGAGTTCGAGGTGCTGCGCGTGCTGCTCTCGCACGCCGGCCGGGTCGTCACGCGCGGCCGGCTGCTGCGGGCGGTGTGGGGCGAGGCGTACAGCCACGAGGACCACTACGTTCACGTCTTCGTCAGCCAGGTCCGACGGAAGGTGTCCGCGGTGGACGTGGACGGGCAGCTCCGCGACCTCGTGGTGACCGAGCCGGGCGTCGGATATCGGGTGCGCGCGCCCGAATCCTGAGCACGGCTTGAGCCCGTCGCCGCGCCGCGAGGCCGTTCTCCCTTGGAGACTGCTCGTACGGTGGAGACGTGGATACACCGCGTCCGATCCGGCTGCCGGCCGCGACCCGGGCCGAGGCGGACCGCGAGCTGGCCGAGGTGGCCGCCGCGGTCGAGCTGGTCGCCCGCGGCGTGGCGCGTCGCGTCGTACTCGTCGGCCTCGAGGAGCTCGCGGCACTCGCCGGGGACGCCCTCGTCATCGCCCAGCAGGCCGGCGTGCGGTTCGCGCTCCAGCGCGAACCGGGTCGATCCGGCACGGTCCTCGCGATCGTCGGCCCGCGCACCACGTGATCGGAGGGAGACGGCCGCTCCAGGGCCGCAAGGCCGGAGATCGGCGAGTCCGGATCGAGCGACCGTACGCCGCGTTCTTCCGGTACGCGGGACCCGGCCGGCTCGTGGCGCGCGAGGCGGCGAGCGTCCCGCGGACGCCGGCGGGTCGCGCACTGGCGCGCGTCCGGGCCGTGCTGTTCGGCCGTCCGCTGTCGATCCACGAGGAGATCGACGAGCGGCTGCCGAAGAAGAAGGCGCTCGCGATCTTCTCGTCGGACCCGATCAGCTCGTCCGCGTACGCGACCGAGGAGATCCTGCGCGTCCTCGTCCTGGCCGGAACGGGCGCGCTGCTCCTGAGCCTGCCGATCGCGGCGGCGATCGCCCTGCTCCTCGCGGTGGTGTCGACGAGCTATCGCCAGATCGGTCATGCCTACCCGTCCGGCGGGGGCGCCTACGCCGTCGCGCGCGCCAACCTGCCGCGGCTCTCGGCGCTCGTCGCCGCCGGCGCCCTGCTCGTCGACTACATCATGACCGTGGCCGTCTCGACGGCCTCTGCGGTCGAGCAGATCACGTCCGCCGTGCCGGAGCTGTTCGACATCCGGATCGGCGTCGGGATTGCCGCGATCGTGCTCATCACGCTCGGCAACCTGCGCGGCATCCGCGAGTCCGGCAACATCTTCGCCGTCCCGACGTACCTGTTCGTCGGGTCTGCACTGCTCATGATCGGCCTCGGGGTGTTCCGGATCGTCGTGCTCGGGGAGCACGCGGCCGCCCCCTCGCCGCTGCCCGGAGCCCCGGACCCGCTCCAGCCGGTGGGGCTCCTGCTCATCATCCGCGCGTTCGCGTCGGGTTCCGTCGCGCTGACCGGCACGGAGGCGATCGCGAACGGCGTCCCGGCGTTCAAGCCGCCTGAGTCGCGCAACGCCGCGACGACCCTCACCGCGGTCGCGATCCTCCTCGCGATCCTGTTCATCGGGATCACGTTCGTGGCCGACTCGTTCGGCATCGTCGCGGTCGACGAGCCGGTCAAGCGGACGGTCATCAGCCAGGTCGCCGCGGTCGTCTATGGCGACGGGTCGATCGGCTTCTACCTGTTCCAGGCGTTCACCGCCCTGATCCTGTTCCTCGCCGCGAACACGTCGTACAACGCCTTCCCGCGCCTCGCCGCGATCCTCGCCCGCGACGGCTACATGCCGCGCCAGTTCAGCTTCCGCGGCGACCGGCTCGCGTTCACGCTCGGGATCGTCATCCTCAGCGCGGTCGCGATCGGGCTCCTCGTCTTCTTCCGGGGCGACACGCACGCCCTCATCCCGCTCTACTCGGTCGGCGTGTTCGTGTCGTTCACGATCAGCCAGGGCGGGATGGTCGTCCACTGGCTGCGCGAGCGCTCGTCGGGCTGGGGCTGGCGGATGGCGATCAACGGCTTCGGCTGTGCGCTGACGGCGGTCGTCGCGGTCGTCGTCACGATCGCCAAGGCACCTGAGTCGCTCCTCGTGGCGGTGGTGATCCCGCTGCTCGTGCTCATGATGCTGTTCATCCACCGGCAGTACGCGGCGTCGGCGGCCAAGCTCGCGGTCGACCCGCGGGCGACGATCCCCGCGCCGCGCCGCGAGGAGCGCGTCGTCGTGCCGGTGCCGGGCATCAACCGGGCGGTCATCCAGGCGGTCAACGTGGGCCGTTCGATCGCCCGGGACGTCGTGGCCGTGCTCATCTCCGACGAGCCGGAGGAGGCGGCGCGGATCCGACACCAGTGGGAGCGACAGCTGCCGGACGTGCCGCTCGTCGTGGTCGAGTCGCCCTACCGGGCATTGGTCGGCCCGCTCCTCGCGTACCTCGAGGTGCTCGACCAGGCGTGGCCCCCGGACAAGGAGGCACCGATCACGTTCGTCGTCATTCCCGAGTACGTCGCCCGCTCGTGGTGGGAGCGGCTTCTCTACAACCAGTCCGCGAAACGGCTGCGGACGGCGTTGCTCGGGCGCCAGCACACCGTCGTCGTCGGCGTCCCGTATCGGCGCGAGGATGACGTGGAGGCGGCCGAGCCCGTCAGTCGACCGGCAGCGTGAACGTTACGGTTGTGCCGGCACCGGGCGTGCTCGACGCCTCGGTCCGGCCGCCGTGGGCCTCGACGAGTGCCCGGGCGATGGCGAGGCCGAGGCCGGAACCGCGCGACTCCGGCGACTTCCAGAATCGCTCGAAGACATGCGGCAGCACGTCCGGCGCGATCCCTGCCCCGGTATCCCGGACCGACACGACCACGGCCCCGCCGCCGGGTTCGAGCGCCGCGGCGATCGTCACGGAGCCCCCGCGGGGCGTGTACCGGATGCCGTTCGCGACGAGGTTCGTGACGATCTCGCGAACGCGGACTGGGTCCGCGTCGAGGAGCGGGAGGCTGTCCGGCGCGTCGAGCGCGACCGACACGCCGGCGTCGGCCGCGCTGCCCTGGGCGGCCGACGCGACGTCGGCGAGCACGACGGCGATGTCCGTCGGCTCGCGATGGAGGGGCAGCGTGCCGCTCTCGGCGAGAGCGACCGTTCTCAGGTCGTCGATGAGTCGGTCGAGAACGCGGCTCTCGTCGAGGATCACGCCCAGGTGGGCCTCGTCTGCCGGATGGACGCCATCGGCGATCGCCTCGAGGTTGCCCTGGATGATCGCGAGCGGCGTGCGCAGCTCGTGGCTGACGTCGGCCAGGAGCGATCGACGCTCGCGCTCGTCCGCCTCGAGCCGGGCGGCCATCGTGTTGAAGCCGCGGACGAGCGCCCGCAGGGGTCGTGGGCCGCGAGGCTCCGGCACTCGGACCGAGTAGTCGCCGGCCTCGACCTGGGCGACCGCGTCGACGAGGTCGTCGAGACCGCGCGCCGTCCACCGCACCGACCGTGCGGCGAGCACGCCAAGGGCGACGAGCACGAAGCCGCCGAGCGCGGCGGCATACGGCCCGACGAGCGTCACGAGCGTGGTGATCGCAGTGAGGATGCCCACGACGACGAGCACGAAGCCGACGCCGAACAGGCACCCGAATCCGCGCAGTGGCCCGGCCCACGGACCCCGTCGGCTTCGCCGGCCACCCCACGGATGGCCGGGCATCGCGTGGTGACGGTGTGCCGCCGGGCCCCACCACGGGCCACGTCCACCGCGCCATGCGTCGGCCGGGGGCCACGGCTCGTCGTCCGGCCACCACGGCGGCCGGACCCGCGGCCGCCGGCCGGCACTCGCACCCGGATCGACCGGATCGTCCGGGCCGACCGGCTTGACCGGATCGGTCACGGGGTCTCGTCCGCGAACCGATATCCCACGCCGTAGACAGTCTGGATGTAGCGCGGTCGGCGCGGGTCCGGCTCGATCTTGCGTCGGAGATTCTTGACGTGCGTGTCGATCGCCCGCTCATACGACTCGAACGCGACCCCGTGGACGGCGTCGAGGAGCTGCGATCGGGTGAGGATCCGGCCCGGCTGCCCGGCCAGCGAGGCGAGCAGTTGGAACTCGGTGGGCGTGAGCTCCACGCGGCGCCCCCCGACGTCGGTCCGCATCCGCGGCACATCGAGCGTGACGTCCAGCGCCCGGATCACGTCGGCCGGCCCGGGAGACCGCTCGGATCGGCGCAGGACAGCTCGGACGCGCGCCACGAGCTCGCGCGGCGAGAACGGCTTGGTCAGGTAGTCGTCGGCGCCGAGCTCGAGTCCGAGCAGGGTGTCGAGTTCGTCGGAGCGGGCGGTCAGGATGACGATCGGCAGGCCCGAGTCGCGCCGGATCGTGCGCGTCACCTCGAGGCCGTCGAGCCCGGGCAGCCCAAGATCGAGCACGACGAGGTCTGGCTGCCGCCGGCGGATCGCCTCGAGCGCGGCCGACCCGTCGCCGGCGCTGATGACGGCGAAGCCAGCGTGCTCGAGGTAGTCGCGCGCGAGGGCCACGATCCGGGGCTCGTCGTCGACGACGAGGATCGTCTTCATGGCGGTCATCGTAGGGCGGCGGGTTGGGAGTCGTGCCATGCGCGGAGGCGCCGGCCCGCGTTGGCGGGCCGGCGCCGCGGTGGCGCGAGCCGGTAATCCTGATCAGCGCGACGGGCCGGCCGGGGACCGGGTTTGGCCGGTGGCGCCTGGATCGCCAGGCTCGGCCTCGCCCAGGTCCCGCTCGGACGGGTCAGGCCCGGCCGTGCCGGCCCTGCCATGTACCTGCCGGTGCCAGTCCTCGAACGCGTCGTGGACCTGGCCCTCCCATGCGGCACCGTGGTCGTGATGGCGAGGGCCGCCCCACCGACCCGGACCACCCCAGCCAGCGTGCCCGCCACCGCGCGGTCCGTGCCCGCCCCATGCCGCCGCCCGCACGATCGCGGCGAACAGGAGCACGAACAGGATCAGCCCGATGAAGCTGAAGACACCGAAGCCATACCCGAACGGGTGCCAGCCGTATCCGTAGTACGGCGGAACCGGTGCCACGACCGAACCGTCCGCCGCGAGCCCGGCAGCGAGGCCGGCCTGATAGGCGCCGACCCCGAGCGCGACGGCGCCGAGGCCGATGATGAGGATGAGCAGGACGCGAAGGAACGTCCGTCCGAACATGTCGATCTCCTTTCGTGATCTCGATGTCCGGATCGTGGCGCCCGATTGTGGGCTCATCGTGAAGGACGGACGGCGGAGTCGTGGAGGACGATGCGAACGCGATATGGTCTGCCGAACCGCTGGTACTGGCGGTAGGACCCCCAAAGTACGGCTTGTTCCGGGCTGCAGCGCACTCATACGCTCCCCCCAGCAGCAGGCCGGACTCCACCCGTGGCCACCCCACGGGCGCGGAGCGGCCGGAAGTGCGCAGAACGAGGCAACCAGCACATGGCTTCGATGGCCGTCAACGAGCTTGGGCCGATGCTCACCGCGACCGAGGTCGCGGAGATGCTCCACCTGCACGTCAACACCGTGAAGCGCCTGGGCGACCGAGGCGAGCTTCCCTTCTATCGCGTCTGCAAGCGCGGCGACCGACGGTTCCGCCTCGAGGACGTGATGAAGTTCCTGGCCCAGAACCGCTGATCGCGTCGGCGGCGACGGCGCCCCGCGCCGGTCCGCCCGCCGACCCAGCCGGATCACCTGGTCAGAGCGTCCGCCGCACCGGCGGGCGCTCGCTGCTGTCCTGAGCCCGGCGTCGCCCGCAATCGCTGCGCATGCCGGGCGGATCGTCTCCGCACCGGACGCCACGGCGCGTGGTCACCGTACCGTCGGATCCCGCCTCCTTGCCAGTTTCCCACCCTGCGCACATTGGTCGGGGCGGGCCCTGCCATCCTGTCGTCCGGTGACCGAATGGCAGGGAGCGCGCGCCG
>DASTOB010000061.1:0-96305 GCA_035720425.1 Candidatus Limnocylindrales bacterium | reverse complement strand
GATCGCGCCCGGCGTGGCGACGAGGCCGTAGGCCATGATCGGGTTCGTGTGCGGGCCGATCGGCAGGTCGATCCCGTCGCTGATGTCCGGGTTGCCCGCCCGCCCGACGCCCACGATGCGGCCATCCTTGATCCCGATGTCCGCCTTGACGACGCCGACGATCGGGTCGACGACGAGCGCGCCCGCGACGACGATGTCGAGCTCGCTCGGGCCGGCGGTGCCCTGGGCCATCCGCGTCCGCAGGTTCTTGGCGTAGCCCCAGACGGGCTCGTCACCCGGGGCCTGGCGATCCTCCTCGACGCGGACGTGGAGATCCGTGTCGGCCAGCCGGACGCGGTCGCCGGTGGTGGGCCCGTAGCGGATGCGGGCGTCGCCGGATCGGTCCGGTCCGGAGCTGCTCATCGGCCGGCGTCCGAATCGCCGCGGCTGCCGCGGTAGCGAACGAGCGTCACCGTCCTCGACTCTCCGGGGGCCCAGCGCTCGAACGCGCCCGCGGGCAGGTCGAGCCGGAAGCCGGCGGCTGCGGTCCGATCGAACTCGAGCCGCGGGTTGACCCGCTCGAACGGGTAGTGGCTCGACACGCGGATCGCGCGGCGTGAGGTGCTCCGGACGGTGATCGTGCGGCGCTCGCGGTCGGGGCTCGCGGAAGCCGGCCGGCCCGGGCCGGGAGCGGCGCTGCCGGGCCCGTCGCGATCGGCCGCCCCGGTCCCGAGCGGATCGACGAGCACGACGAGCCGCGTCCCGTCGCCCATGAGCACCTCGATCCGGATCTCGTCGAGCAGGTCGGCCACGCCGTCCATGACGTCGCCCGGCGCAACCGCGCCGTGCCCGGCCGCCTCGACGTCCGCCATCGACCCACCGGCGCGCGCCGCCTCGAGCATCGCGTCGGCGATGAGCGCGACCGCCTCCGGGTGGTTGAGCGCCAGGCCTGCCGCGCGGTGGCGGCGGGCGAGCTCCGCCGCCGAGAAGATGAGCAGGCGATCCGTCTCCCACGCGGTCAGGCGCATGGGCTGATCGTAGCGGCGCTATCCCGGCTCTGCGGAGGAGGCCCGCCGGGGTGGCGCGGCCGCGAGCACGGGTGGTGCGGGCCGAACCGGGGCGAGCTCCCAGGCTCGGCTGTCGACCGGCACCTCCGGCCTGGTGCGGACGAACAGCACGAGCCCCACGGCCGACGCGGCCGCGCAGAGCAGAAGCCCGGTGGCGACGTCGACGACGCCCGCCTGGACGAGCGTGCTCATCGCGAACGCGGCGACGATCCCGCGGGCGCCGGTGATGGCGTTCCAGCCGGCCATCGCGGGGGCACGCGAGGCGAGGGTGGTCTGTTCGCTCACGACCGACGCGATCCCGACGTCCGTGGCAGGACCGGCGACCCCGGCGAGGACGACCGCGAGCCACAGGATCGCGACGTCGGGGGCCAGCGCGTACCCGACGAGGCCGGCGACGCCGAGAGCGGCGCCGACGCGAAGGCCGACGAGCGGTCCGACCCGGTCCGCGACCATGCCCCACAGCGGAAACGCCAGCGTCGTGGCCCCGGCGCCGAGGATGCCGAGCACACCGACCTGGGCGAGACTCAGCTCGAGCCGATCGACGAAGACGAGAGCGAACAGCGGCGCGGCGGCGATGAGGCCGCCGCCATAGAAGCCCTGGGCGAGCGCGAGGCGGCCGAGCACCGGTCGGTCGCGCATCGCGCGGACGGCGTCCCGGGCGGAGAAGCGCGGCGGCTCGGCGGCCGCCGCGGCGCGGAACCCCGTGTACGCGACTGCGCACGCGATTCCCACGAGGCCGGCGATCGCAACGGCGGATGGACCGCCAAGGCGATCCGCGACGAGGCCGCCGGCGAGCGCGGCGAGCGCGGCCGCGGCGGCGCGACCCATGCCGATCACGCCGACGACGCGCCCCCGCACCGAAGACGGGTACATGACCCCCCACAGCCGGAGATGGAACGGGCTGCCGAACGACAGGCTCACCCAGAACGCGAACGCGGCGCCGATCATGACCGGCGCGATCGGGACGATGAGCACCGTGACGAGGGACGCCGCCCCGAGTCCACGGAGGACGGCGAGCCCGAGTGGCGATCGCGGCCCGAACCGCCCGGAGAACGCTCCGAGCAGGTTCGCGACGAACGGGGCCGCGCCGAGCGCGGCGAGGCCGATCGGCTCGAGCCCGGCCCGCCGGCCGATCGTCGGCAGGAGGGTCGTCACGAGGGCGAGGGTCACCCCGACACCGACCGCGACCACGAGGTCGAGCGCGAGGTTGCGGGCGGCACCGCGCCGAAGGGCGGAGGGTCTCAGTGATGGCCGGTCCACGACGTACCTCGAACAGCCCGCTGGCCTGCGAGGTGAGCTGTCGGGCTCGGCGTGGGTTCGCCGCCGCGGACGGTCCGCGGTTCGCCCCGGGTGTCGGGTCCCCCGTCCTCGGATGAGGAGGTTCGGCCACGATCAACAGTAGCAGGATGTCCGGGATCGGGCATCCGACCCGATGGTCCGGGCGGAGGTGCGCCGTCCGGGTACCGTTGCGGCGCTCCCCACGTTGCGGCGCTCCCCACGTTGCGGCGCTACCACCAGTTACGCGACCCGAACGAACGAGCACGCTCACATCGCGAAACTGACCGAAACCGGCATGCGCCCACGCTCGTTCATCCAGATTTCGTTACCCACGGGAGCGTTGACCGTGCGGCAGAGGGGCCGCGACAGCGCGGCAGAGGAGCCCGCGACAGCGCGGTACCGTCATCGCCTCTCGGCCCATTGCGCCGGAGCAGGCGTTGGCGGATCGGCCGACCGGTGGTACGATCTGCATACCGAACCGACGTTCGGGTCCTGTGGGGATGTGTGGTTTCGACAGGGTCCTGCAGTCGGAGGACGCGAGCCGAGGTGCCGTCAGGCCTCGTTAAACAGGCGGCAAAACGAAGTACCTGGCAACCGCCAGTCGACTCTCGCCCTCGCCGCTTAGGCGGTAAGGTGAGCGTGGAAGCCACCTCGGTCCCGCGGGTGGTGGAAGCGTCATACAGCGGGGCTGCAAACCGGATCAGCGTCGCGTAGTCCGGTGACAAGCCCGATCTAGGGGCACGTGACTGGACCGGCCGGGAGCCTGCCGATGGGCGCCCGATCGGTCGACGACAAACCATCGGACACGCTCGTAGTGGTCTCCGGCAACGGGCTCTGGACGGGGAGTTCGACTCTCCCCCATCTCCACCACCGTGCCCCCTTTCGAATCGTCGCGCCGCCGTGCGCGCGTGCCGCGCGCAGTGCGTGAGTGAACGGCTCTGCCTCTGCTACGCTCCGGGTTCGGAGGTGGCCGTGGAACGCTACGTGCGGAGCTTCTCGTCCCCCGACGAGGTCATCGAGATCGAGACCGTTCGCTCCGAGATGATCACGAAGGGCGGCCTCACGGTCTCGCACGACCTCCAGCAGCCGGGCTGGCGCTGGTCGACCCACATCCGACCGCTCATCGGCACCGAGTGGTGCGAGGTGCACCACGTGGGGGTGCTCATCCGTGGGCGGATGTCGTTCATCCTCCGTGACGGAACGGCCTTTGACGCCGAGCCGATCTCGCTCCTGGACATTCCGCCGGGTCACGACGCCTGGGTCGTCGGCGACGAGCCGGCCGAAACGATCGCGTGGACCGGAGCCCGGGGCTTCCTCGCGCCGCTCGAGTCACTCGCCGACCGGGTGATCACGACGATCGTCTTCACCGACATCGTCGACTCGACGGCGGCGGCGGTTCGCCTCGGCGATCGGACGTGGGGAGACCTGCTGGCAGCGTTCGAGGGCCAGGCGGCGGACATCGTGGCCCGCTTTCGTGGTCGGGTCGTCAAGACCACCGGAGACGGTACCCTGGCGACGTTCGACGGTGCGGCGAGGGCGCTGCGCTGCGCGCTCGCCCTGCGCGATGCTGCCACGGGTCTCGAGGTCACCATTCGGTTGGCCGTCCACACCGGCGAGGTGGAGCCGGCCGGCGACGACATCCGCGGCCTGGCGATCCACGAGGCCTCACGCATGCTGTCGATCGCCGGTCCCGGGGAGATCCTCGTGTCGGCCACGACCGCCACCCTCGCGGGCGACGATCGCCTTGGCCTGGAAGACCGCGGCGAGCACGAACTGCGCGGCCTGCCGGGGCCGCGCCGTTTGTTCGCCCTACCTCCGCGCTGACGCCCAGGCCCGCCGGAGCGGCATCGGCCCTCTCGGAGATCGCCGGGTGGTCTCCCTCCTACGATTCTGCCCGATCGAGTCCGCCGTAGCCGGCTTGCACGGCCGCGGCCCGACTGTGCACCCCGAGACGCTCGTAGGCGTTCTCGAGATGCTTGCGCACCGTCCCGGGCGACAGCGACAGGATCGTGGCGATTTCCAGGTTCGACCGTCCGCGAGCGACCCAGCCGAGAATGTCGCGCTGCCGCGCGGTGAGCCGATGCGATGCCGGTGCCTCCGGCAGACGCGGGTCGTGGATCGAGAGCACCCGGCCGAGGTACGTTCCGAGGATGTCGAGTACCGCCAGATCGCGGTCGCTGAAGTCCCGCGCGCTCGCATCGATGCCGAAGCCGCGGACGATGCCGTCCCGCGGCCGGGTCCACCAGCCCATCGAGTACTCGATCCCATGGGCCCGACCAGCCATCACGTACAGGTCGAGACGACGGTACGCGCGCCGGGACATGAAGTCCGACAGGCGCAACGGACGGTCGAGCGACGTGGGTCCCGGCCAGAGCGGAACCTGGTGCCGGAAGCGGTCCACGACCTCGCGCTCGGAGGTTGACCACGGCGTGTGGTTGCCCGACACCCACACCCTGCGCCATCGGCTCCACGGAGCACCCTCGAAGTACGCCGCGCTGTCCGCCCACGGGAAGAGCCGGCGGGTGGCCTCGAGCGCGCCGGGCGGCAGTGGCATCGCGGCCGTACCGCGTGCGGCCTCGGCAACGACCGCGAGGATCGCCCGATAGTCGCGATCCGTCACGAGCGCCATCGACGCACAATACGACGTTCGTCGTATGGCCTCAATCGGTCGGACCCGGCACCGTGCGCCGGCGCGGCCGGGCGGTCCACCGCGCGCCACGCGGGAGGTACGACGATGGCGAACCTGGCACGGTGGTCGATGGCCGTCGGCTGCGGACTCATCCTGGTCGTCGCGGTGGCCGGTGGCGCTGCGGCGGCCGCGAATCATGATGTGACGATCGAGGCGAACACCTTCCAGCCGGCCGACGTGACGATCGCCCCGGGTGACTCGGTGACCTGGACGAACCGTGATGCGGAGCGCCACGACGCGACGGCGGCCGATGAGAGCTGGGGAACCGGCAACATCTTCACCAACTCTTCGCGCAGTGTGACCTTCGCGACGGTCGGCATCTACCGCTACCACTGCACGATCCATCCGACGATGGAGGGCCGGGTGACCGTCTCGGACACCCTGCCCGCCACGGACAGCGAGCAGCCGGCTGCGCCGGTGGGGCCGTCCTCCATCGGCCTCGGCGCCGTGATCGTGCTCGGTGTGCTGGCGAGTGCGGCCGTCGTGATGCGGCGCGGTCGCGCGAACTGAGTCGCGACGTCGCGGCACCCCCGCGCGGGTCGTGCTACGGCGTCGGCGTCGGGGCCGGGTCGGGCGGCGGAGCCGGTTCGGCGGTCGTGTCGGTCGGAGCAACGCCGACGAGCACGATGCCGGTGATTCGGGCGTAGTGGGAGTAGTACGTCTCCTCGTGGATGACGGCCCCGGCCGCGTCCTTGACCGTGCGGGTCACCCAGACATCCTTGCCGTCGACCGGGTACTCGATCCGCTGGCGGACACCGGGTGCGAGCGAGGTCGTGTACTGGACCGAATCGCTCGCCGGTCTGACGTTCTTCACCGTCGGCTTCGAGAAGGAGACCGTCCGACCCGTCGGCACGCTGTACAGGTCGAACCGGACGTAGCCCTTGCTGCCCTCGCGGATCTTGAACCCGCGGATGAGCACCGGGTACTCCGTGTCGTTCGTCCACGACATCGTCTGGACGGACCCGGACGCGCTCTTGAACACGGTCGCGTCGAGGCCGAGCGGGTAGCGGTCGATGTAGTAGTAGTGGTTGCGCCGGGCACCCATGTCGAAGCCGGCCCGAAGCGCGGCGTTGAACAGCGTGGTCGAGGTCGAGCAGATCCCGCCGGCGAGCGCGCCCTGGGGCTCCGTTCGGCCGTTGATGATCGCCCCACCGTCGCGGTAGCCGCGCTCGCGGGTGACCGGTCCGACGGCCTTCCAGAAGTCGAACGTCTCGCCCGGGCCCACGACGTAGCCGTCGATGTCGATGGCAGGGATCCAGATGTTCGCGCCGAAGCCGTTCTTCTCGCCGATCGGGAACCAGGTCGTCCAGGTCGAGATGCGCTCCATGAGCGGCGCGACCTTCTCGGCGTCCTCGGTCGACAGGGCCGGCGCCACGACGAGCAGGGCCGGCTCGACGACCGGCGTCGGTGCGCGGCCGGCTCGCGCCCGAAGGGCGTCGTTGATGCGGGTCGTCGTCGTCGGGATGTCAAGCGAACGACCATCGGCGCCGGCGGTCACCCCGACCACGACGCTCCCGTCGCCGACGAGGAACGTTGCATTCTTCGGCTCGCGGGCGACCAGCTTGGCGATCTCGCCCAGTTCGGTTCCGAGACCGGTTGTGTCGACCGCCGGCTGGTAGGAGCCGTCCGGGGTTGACACGAACGAGATCCACGAGCGAACCGTCGTGCCGGGGATCGTCCAGCGCTCGTCGCCCTCGGCGAGCGTGATGTCCATCGCGATTCGCTCCGCGGCGAGACGGGCCTCGAGCGCCTCACGCGTCGTGATCGTTGGCTCGACGACGACGAGCGGAAGGTCGACCTCGATCCTGGCCGGCGTGTCGAGGTCGGCGATGACCGCGCGGATCGCCTCGGCGGCCGCGGTGCGATCGGCGCGCACGCCGTCGACGCCCGGAACCACGCTGAATCCAGTCTCCGTCAGTTCGACCGACGCGCTCACCGGGGCGCGGTCGAAGGTCACGGCGATCGCCTCGATGGCGGCGGAAAGTGCCTCGGGGTCGTAGACCACCGCCGGCTCGAGGGCAACACCGCGGACGGCCGTCTTGGCGTTGCCGACCAGTCGCTCCGCGGGCGAGCCGACACGGCCGACGGCGAGCGCGTCGCCGACCACGGCATCGACGTCCACCCGGCGGTCGAAGACGCCGTACCCGATCGTCCTCGTCTCGGACCCGATGGTGAGATCGATCGCACCGCGGCCGACGTAGGCGAACGCGTCGGCAACGCGGTCCTCGGCGACGGCCGGGTCAAGCCCGGACAGGTCGACGCCGGCGACGCGGATCCCGGGCAGCACGCGGCCCTCGTAGGCCCGATCGAACGCGTAGAGCGCACCGACGGCGAGGATGATCGCGACGCCGAGGCTGGCCGCGAAGGCGATGCCGAAGCGGAGGAGACCGGACCGACGACCCGTGTCGAGGGTGATCGGCGGCGCGGTGTTCGTCGTCGTGGTCATCGGTCGGGCGCCATCCTAGCAGGCCCTACGTGGGAGCCCGGCACCGCGGTTTCGCGGCACGCGATCAGATGACGCCCAGCATGCGCCACGCGTGACGCGTCCCCCATGGCCCGTTCGTTCAGCCGCCGCGCGGCAGAACGACCACCCGCCGATTGGGTTCCTCGCCGATCGACTGCGTCGCCACGTCCGGATTGTCGCGCAACGCGATGTGGATCCAGCGCCGCTCGAGGGCAGGCATCGGCTCGAGCTGGAGCATCTTGCCGGTCTCGACGACGCGCGACGCGGCCCGGTCCGCCAGGTCGCGCAACTGTCGCTCGCGGCGGCCGCGATAGTCCTCGACGTCGACGAGCACGCGCGTCCAGCCGCCCATCCGCCGCGACAGCATGAGGTTGACGAGGTGCTGGAGCGCGGACAGGCGCTCCCCCTTGCGGCCGATCAGGGCGCCGAGCGCGTCGCGCTCCTCGCCCTCCCCGACGACGTTGAGGCGGCTCGTGTCGCCGGTCTCAAGCTCGACCTTCACGTCAAACCCGAGGTGGCCCATCAACTCCTCGAGGATCTGCTTCCCGGCGGCGAGCGCCTCCGGCGATGCCTCCGCGGCCTCGAGGTCCGCACGCTCCGCGGCGAGGGATCCCCGTGCCGCCTCGACCTCTGCGGCCTCGCTCGCGGACAGGTCAGACGACGGCGCGCGCCGGGGCCCGCGGTCGTCACGCCGCGGTCCGCGGTCACGCGAGCGGTCGCCGAAACGGGCCCCGCGGTCGCGTTCCCCGCGGTCCTCCCGACGGGGCCCTTGCTCGGCGTCGACCGGCGCGCTCTCGACGGCTGCGGGGGCTCCCTCGACGGTGGCAGCCGGCCGCTCGTCGCGCGGGGGGCGATCGTCGCGCGGGGGGCGATCGTCGCGGCGTGGGCCGCGATCCCGGTCGCCGAACCCTCGGCCGCCGCGATCCCGATCCCGGTCGCCGAACCCCCGGTCGTCGCGCGGTGGCGGGGGCGGAAGCGGCTGGGCGGCCGCCGCCTCGCGCTTGGGCGCGGCACCACCGAGGGCGGCGCGCGGCGCCGCCACGATTCTGGCGGGTTCCGCGCCCATCCCGAGTACTCCCCGGCTGCCCGGGGTGAGGATCTCGAAGTCGAGGTCGTCGAGGCCCGCGCCGAATTCCTCGCGGGCGCTGCGCAGCGCTTCCTCGACCGTCTTGCCGGTGAACTCCCGATACGCACTCATGTCAGCGGCGTCTCCCTCGGCGGCCCTGGCGGCCGCGTTCACGATGGCGAATGGTCTTGTCGGCGGACGCGGCTCGCGACACGTTCGCCCCTCCGAGCACGGACTTGGCCGGCCGGGTCGATGGATCGACCGGCGGTGGCATCGCCACCGGGAACCGCGGTGTGTGGTCGGCCGCGAAGCCCGGCGTCCAGCCGAACAGCGGGAACATCGCACCCCAGCCGACGATCAGGTACTGCTGGACGATCGAGAAGATCGTCGCCACGATCCAGTAGATGAACAGGCCGGCTGGCAGGATGCCGCCGTAGAGGATCGAGATGAGCGGCAGGAACAGCATCGTCTGGCGCTGGATGCGCAGGTTGGGGTCGTCGTTGGTGGGATCCGCCGGGGTGAGCATCATCCGCGATTGAACGAGCTGAAGCAGCGAAGACAGGATCGCCAGCCCGCTCACGCCGAACATGATGCCGGGGATGGTGAACAGGATCTCCGGCTTGCTCACGTCACCGAGGAGCGGGACGATCGGGTCGATGCACGGCTTGAACTGGTCGCCGTTGTTCAGGCAGTCGATATCGACGAGCGTGATGCCGGCGACCTGGAGCATCGCGGTCGGATCCGGGTTGGTCAGTCCGTTCGAGATGACCGAATACATGACGAACAGGAGCGGCAGCTGCAGGAGGAGCGGCAGGCAGCCGGCCAGCGGGTTGACCCCGCGCTCCTTCATGAGCTCCTGTTGCGCGACCCGCTGCTTCATCGCGTCGCCCTTGAAGCGCCGCTTGATCTCGGAGATTTCCGGCTGGAGCATCTGCATCCGCCGCTGCGAGACGAGCTGGCGGCGATAGAGCGGGATCAGCACCGCCCGCACGACGAGCGTGAGGACGACGATCGCGATCCCGATCGCCCCGGGCACGGCGGCCTGCTCGAGCACGTCGTAGACGAACACGAGCAGGATGAACATCGGCTGGAAGATCGGCGTGAACGCCCACGCGAACAGGTTGAACGGGTCCGTGGGCTGGGCCGGTGCGAGCGGCGGAATGGGCGACGGCGACGGAGCGCCGGACCCTGCCGGCGCTCCCGGGACACACGCCGCGACGAGAGCGACGACCGTGAGGAGCAGGAGCGGCGCCAGCCACGGGCGTCGCCCGCTCCCGGTCCTCACCCCCCGACCACCGTCACCGGACGGGGTCATATCCGCCCGGGTTCCAGGGGTGACAGCGAGCAATGCGGCGTGCCCCCATCCAGCTGCCCCGGACGAGGCCGTACTTGTCTATCGCCTGCTCCGTGTAGTGCGAGCAGGTGGGCTCGAACCGACAGCTCGGCGGCAACCACGCAAACACGATCCGGTAGAGACGTATGAACCCGATCCCGACGCGCTTCACGTAGTGGTTCGTCCTCCGATCACGCCGCCCTGCTCGAGCAGCCGGCGCAGCGCCCCGACCAGTGCGTCGTGGTCGGCCGTGACGAGCGCGGGCCGGGCGATGATGAGGACGTCCCAGCCGGGCCGGAACGAGGGCGCCATCACCCTGAGCCCCTCACGGAGTCGCCGCCGAACGCGGTTTCGCACCACGGCGCCGCCGAGCTTGCGCCCGGTCGACAGGCCGAACCGGGTCGAGGCGTGGTCCGTTCGCAGGAACCGGGCGGTGAGGAGCGGATGGGACCGGACGGTCCCGCGACCCTGGAACGCCGCGAAGTCCTGCGGACGGGAGAGCATCACGAGTCGCGGCGTGTCACTGCCGCGCTCGTTCGTCAGGCCGTCAGGCGCTTCCGACCACGAGCCCGGCGTGCGGCCAGGATTCGGCGTCCGCCGGCGGTCTTCATCCGGGCGCGGAAGCCGTGTTCCTTGGCGCGGTGGCGCTTCTTGGGCTGGTAGGTCTGCTTCATCGGGACTGTGCGCGATCCTCTCCATCCGCCTCGGTGACTCGTTCGGAGCCAACCCCTAGAGGCACGCAAACGCGCCTGGCGCCCGTGAGCGCATCGGCGCGTTCGTCGTCGGGCGGATGATAGGCTGCCCCGATCGAGGGTGTCAAACGGGGACGGCGGTCCCGCCACCCCGTCGTCGGCCCGTCGTCAACCCGGCGTCGGACGCGCCATCGCGTGCGCCGGACTCGCCGTCGGCCTGCCTTCCGGCGATCCCTGAGCGGATACTCCCGTGGAGTATGTGCGGATTGCCTTGCGGGAGCCCGCGGCGCGGTGCTATCCTCTCCGGGCCCTCGGCGCCGGGACGCTCGCGGGTAACCCGGACATCGACCACCGGGAACCCTCGGACGTACAGCATCGCGGCAGCCGAATGGCCCCACATCGCGACGCTCGCGGCCCCGGATTCCCGCGCTCCCGATCCCGGTTCACGGAAGCCGTTGCGCACAAGGTCAGGCATCGATCGAATGGACGCGAAGCAGGTCTGGCGGGCCGCCCTCGGCGAACTTCAGGTATCGCTGTCGCCCGCGAACTTCGAGACCTGGCTGCGCGACACGAGCCTCGTCGACGTCGACGAGCAGCGCTTCCGGATCGCCGTCCCGAACGGCTTCGCCAAGGACTGGCTCGAGAACCGGTACCGCTCCCTGATCAGCCAGACCCTCGCCCGGATCGTCGGCTACAGCGTCCAGGTGGAGTTCGTCGTCCTCGTCGTCGACCCGGCCACGTCGAACGGATCGGACGGCACCGCCCCCACCCAGCCGGCACCACACGTGCGGCTCGAGCCGACGCGCGTCGGCGGCGAGGGGGGTTCGACGAACCTCAACCCGCGCTATACGTTCTCGAACTTCATCGTCGGCTCCGCCAACCGCCTCGCCCACGCCGCCAGCCTGTCCGTCGCGGAGCGCCCCGGGCACGCCTACAACCCACTCTTCTTGTACGGCGGCGTGGGGCTCGGCAAGACCCACCTCATGCACGCGATCGGGAACCAGGTCATCGCCAAGTTCCCGCGCAAACGCGTCGTCTATGCCACGAGCGAGAAGTTCACGAACGAGTTCATCACCTCGATCCAGCAGGGCAAGATCGATGACTTCCGCGCCCGCTACCGGCGGATCGACCTGCTCCTCATCGACGACATCCAGTTCATCGCCGACAAGGAGCGGACCCAGGAGGAGTTCTTCCACACGTTCAATGCGATCCACGAGGACGGCAAGCAGATCGTGCTCAGCTCGGACCGCCCACCGAAGGCGATCCTGACCCTCGAGGAGCGGCTGCGCAGCCGGTTCGAGTGGGGACTCATCGCGGATCTCACCGCGCCGGACCTCGAGACGCGCATCGCGATCCTGCGGGCCAAGGCGGAGGAGGGCGCGGTCCCGATCACGAGCGACGTGATCGAGTTCATCGCGCGCAAGGTCGTGAGCAACATCCGCGAACTCGAGGGGGCGCTCAACCGGATCGTGGCCTACGCGAGCATGGGCGCCATGCCGATCTCGATCGAGCTCGCTCAGGCGGTCCTGTCGAACGTCCTCTACAACCCCAAGAAGCGGCAGGTCACGCCGGAGCGGATCGCCAAGGCGGTCGCCGACTACTACGGGGTCCAGATGGACGCGCTGCGCGGCCAGAAGCGCGACAAGGCGATCGTCATGCCCCGCCAGATCGCCATGTTCCTCATGCGCGAGGAGACGGACGTATCGCTCCTCCGGATCGGGGCCGAGCTCGGCGGGCGGGACCACTCCACGGTCCTTCACGCGTGCGACAAGATCACCCGCGAATCGGCGGTCAACGACGAGCTGCGGCGCGAGATCGCAGCGGTTCGTGAGCTGATCTACGCCGACTGATCGGGCTCCCGGGCGAGGCCCTCGCCGGGCCTTTCTGACGCGCCATGTGTGGATAACCCCCCCGAAACGGTGGACAACCGATGGGGGCTGTGGACATCTCCCGGTCGCCGGGCGGGGATTCGCCCTCGCCGTCCACCGGCCATCCCGGCCCCGCTCCCCATTCGAACGCGCCCCGTCAACCGTCCCGGCCCGGTCGTCCACCGGCCGACCGCGCTCGATCGAACGGGCCGATCCACGACATCCACACCATGATGAGGGTGATGACGGAGTGAGAAGATTAGGACGAAGATACACACACGACGACGGAGTGAGCCCACCGTGAAGCTATCGGTCATGCAGGAGAACCTGGCGCGCGGCCTGTCGGTGGTGAGCCGGGCGGTGTCGACGCGGAGCACGTTGCCGGTGCTCGCCAACGTCCTGCTCAAGACCGAGGACGCCGGGCTCAAGCTGACCGCGACGAACCTCGAGATCGGGATCACCTACTGGGTTCCCGGCAAGATCGATGCCGACGGCGCGACGACGGTTCCGGCCAAGCTGCTGACCGACTACGTGAACGCGCTCCAGGGCGGCGACAAGGTCGAGCTCGAGCTGACCGCCGGCGAGACGCTCCATCTGCGCGCCGGCCGGGCCGAGTCGCACCTCAAGGGCATCGACGCCGACGAGTTCCCGTCGATCCAGACGGCCGGCGAGCGGCCGACCACGCGGATCGCCCAGAACGTCCTCCGCCAGGCGCTCGAGGAGACGGCCTTCGCGGCGGCGAGTGACGAGGCGCGGCCGATCCTGACCGGCGTGCTCGCCCGGTTCGAAGGCGACACGGTCACCCTCGCCGCGGCCGACAACTACCGCATCGCGGTCAAGACGATCCCGGTCCTCGACCCGGTACCGGAGACGAGCGTGGTGATCCCGGCCCGAGCGCTCAACGAGCTGACCAGGGTCCTCGCCGACGTCGACGATCCGGTCGAGATCGTGCTCGCGACGGCGAAGAACCAGATCCTCTTCCACCTCGAGGGGATCGACCTCGTCAGCCGGCTCATCGACGGGCAGTTCCCGAACTACCAGCAGGTGCTGCCCCAGAGCCACACCACCCGCGCGGTGCTCGACCGCGAGGAACTCCTGCGAGCCGTTCGACCGGCCGCGCTCATCGCCCATGAATCGGCCAACATCGTCAAGCTCCAGGTCGGCGCGGATGGCAATGCCGGGGTCGTCGTCTCCGCCAACGCGGAGGTCGGCGACCACGTCGGCGAGGTCGAGGCGGCCGTCGAGGGCGACGGCACGACGATCGCGTTCAACGCCCGCTACCTGGCGGACGTGCTGACCAACGTGGAGGCGGAGCAGTTCGCGCTCGAGCTGAACGGACCGCTGTCGCCCGGCGTCTTCCGGCCGATCGGCGACGAGCACTACGTCCACGTCGTCATGCCCGTTCGGACGACGTCCTAGCACGCCTCGGGCCGGTGTGCTCCACGACCTGACGCTGCGCGACTTCCGCGGCTACGTCGCGCTCGACGCGACGTTCGGTCCCGGTCCGCAGCTGATCGTGGGGCCCAATGCGGCCGGCAAGACGAGCCTGCTCGAGGCGCTCGTCGTGCTCGCCTGGGGTCGCTCGCATCGGACCACCGTGGACGCGGAGCTGATCCGCTGGGGGGTCGACGTCGGGCGGATCGAGGGACGCGTCGGGCCGGCTGGGGCGGAGGTCGTGGAGGTGGGCCTCGTCCGGTCCGCGGCCGCGGGGCGCAAGCGCATCCGGGTCAACGGTGTCGCCCGCCGGGCGTCCGGCCTGTCCGGCGTCCTGCGCACGGTCCTGTTCGCGCCGGAGGAGATGCTGCTCGTCATCGGGTCGCCCGGCCTCCGCCGTGCCGCGCTCGACCAGGTGGCCGGGCAACGCTTCCCCGCCTACGGAGCCCAGCAGGCGACGTACGCCCGCGCCCTTCAGCAGCGCAACAGCCTCCTTCGCGCGATCCGCGAGGAGGAGGCCGACCGCGCGGAGCTCCGCTACTGGGACGAGCCGCTCCTCGAGGCCGGTGCCGCCCTCGTCGAGGATCGACTGCGGGTCCTCGACGAGCTCGCCGAGCCGCTCGCCGCGGCGCATGCGGAGATCGCTCCCGACGAGGCGGCCCGGAGCCGGCTCGTCGTCCGCTACGCGACGAACGCGCCGGCCGCGCCGGGCGAGTCGATCCGGGACGCGCTCTCGCGCCGGCTGGCAGAGACGGCCGACAAGGAGGTCTGGAACGGCGCCACGCTCGTCGGGCCGCATCGCGACGACCTCGTGTTCGAGATCGACGGTCGCGACCTGGCGGCGTTCGCCTCGAGGGGTCAGCAGCGGACCGCGATCCTCGCCTTCAAGCTCGCCGAGCTGGACCTGCTGACCACGCTCGACGGCCGACCGCCGCTCCTCCTCCTCGACGACGTCTTCTCCGAGCTCGATCCGGATCGGCGGGCCCACCTCGTCCGCCGGATCGCCGACCTGCCGCAGGCCATCGTCACGACCACGACGCTCGACGACCTCGATCCGCGACTCGTCGAGATCGCCACCACGTGGGAGGTGGCGGCCGACGTCGACGGGGCCCGACTGCGCCAGTCCGGCCGAGCGGGCCGGGTGGGGGCGGGAGCCGAGTGAGCGGCCGCCGCCGGCCGATGGAACGGATCGGCGAGCTCATCCCCGAGGCGGCGCGCCGGCTCGGACTCGAGGACGAGCTGCGGGAGGCGCGGGCGATCACGACGTTCGCGGCGATCGTCGCGGAGCGCGTGCCCGCGGCATCCGGCGCGTGCCGCCTCATCCGGCTCGACGGGTTCTCGCTCGTCGTCGAGGCGGACGCCGCCATCGTCGCCCAGGAGCTGCGTCTCCGCGGCCCCGAGCTCCTTGCCGCGTTCGGAGCCGCCCCCGGAGGCATTCGGGCCACGGACCTCCGCATTCGCGTCCGGCGCGAGGGACCGGCCGTATAATCCGGGCCACCTGCCAGACAGTACGGGGCGAGCGTCGACGATCGTACCCGGGATCGTCCCGCCCGCCGTTTCGCACCGCCCCGGCATCCGGGAGCCCGCCCGTTCGCACGAGGCCCGCATGGCCGTCCGTCTACAACTGAAGATCGGCGTCGTTCCCGCCGCCGATCGGCTGTCCGACTCGCCGGACACGATCGTCACGCACGAGCCGTCGACCGGCTCGATGGCCCGTTCGAAGGGCCATCTCTACCTGCTCGTCTCGTGCCGGATCCCCGGCCACCGGGCCCGCGAGGCCACCCGCCTCGTCGCCGCGACGATCAAGGAGGAGTACTACTACGACGAGTCGGCCGGGATCCGCGTCTGCCTCGCCAAGGCCATCGCGACGGCCAACAAGCGTCTTGCCCACCAGCGCGACCGGTTCGGCCTGGGCCATGCCCCGGACGGCAACGGCCCGGTCGGGGTCGGAGTGGCGGTGGTCCGCGGCAACGAGCTGTACGTCGCGACCGTCGGTCCGGCGGAGGCGTACCTCATCCGGCAGGCCCGCCTGTCGACGCTGCCCGATCCGCATCGCGAGCGAGGCCTGCCGGCCGGCGAGCTCGAGGTCGACGTGTGGCGCGGCGAGATCGCCGTGGGCGACTCGCTCGTGCTCGTCTCGCCCAACGTCATGGCGCGCCTCGGGCCCGACGAACTGAAGGACGCGATGCTGACGCTCCACCCGCAGTCCGCGATGGAGCACCTCCACCACCGGTTCGTTGCCTCGGACGGGGCGGGGAGCGATGGGGCGATCGCCTTCGAGGCGACCGAGGTCGCGGCGACCCACCGCCAGCGCACGCTCGTTCCGGTTCGGCCGGCGGAGCCGCTGGCCGGAGCGCCGGACCGCTCGCCGATCCCGCTCGCGGACCCGGTCGTCGGCGGCGTCGCGGCGGTCCAGGCCGGTGCCGATCGCGTTCGCGAGGCCGCCGGATCCGCCCTCGACCGCGTGATCTTCGCCGTCCAGGACGTCCTGCCTCGTCGGCCGACGGCGTACCGGCGAGTGACGCCGCTCGCCGCCCGCCGCGAGTCGCAGCGCCGGGCCGCCCTCGCCCTCCTCGCCTTCGTCGTCGTGGCGACGGGTCTGGGGGTCAGCGTGTACGTCCTGGGCGGGCAAGCGCCGAGGGAGGCGATCAGCTCGGTGACGGTCGGCGAACGTGCACTGCGCGAGGCGCGCGAGGCGATTGCGGCGGTCTTCGGGCCGGGGATCGACCTCGTCGAGGACGACCCGCCGCGCGCCCTGGAGCAGCTGGCGATCGCCCACGACCGACTCGACGAGGCGGCCGCCGCCGGCGTCGGCGCGGCCACGATCACACCACTGCGCGAGCAGGTGGTCGAGGGCCTCGATCGGCTGTATGGGGTCGTGCCGGTGGCCTGGAGCCCGCTCTACCAGTTCCCGCCGCTCGACCCCACGACGAACACGGCGCCGGACGTCGGCGCCCTGATCGAGGGCCCGGACGGTGCCCCGTACGTGCTCGACCGCGGCACGGCGAGCGTGTGGCGGCTCGACCTCGCGACCGGCGGTGCCGCCCTCATCTATCGCTCCGGGACGACCGTCGGCGCCTCGGTCCAGGGGGCGCCACGATTTCTCGCGCGCGGGGGCCTGGACCTGCTCGTGCTCGACGACCAGAACCTCCTCTGGCGGTGGCGCCCGTCCGACGCCAGCGGTGCCGGCACGACGACCCTGGTCGGCGTCCAGGGTCAGGCCAGCTGGGGGGACGACATCCGCGACATCGGGACGTACCTGCGCGACTCCGAGGCGGGGCTCTACAACCTCTACGTCGTCGATCCCTCGGAGCGGCAGATCCTCGCCTATGCGCCGGCCGCCGACGGGAGCGGATTCCCGGCCCGCCCCACCGGCCGGCTGTCCGCCGCCCGCGCGGTCGAGACGATGACTTCGCTCTACATCGACGGCGACATCTTCGTGATCGAGAACGGGGTCATCGAGCGGTTCGTGTCCGGCAACAGCGGAGGCTGGGCGGTCGACGAGGCGCCGGACGTGCTCCTCCGCCCGGCCCCGACGTACACGCGGATCACGTCCGGCACCGGCCGCCGAGAGGGCCTCCTGTACGCCTACGACCCGCCGAACGGCCGCATCCTCGCCTTCGAGAAGGCGAGCGGGGCGTACATCGAGCAGTACCGGCCGGCGGGTGGCGTGGCGCCCTGGGAAGACCTGCGCGGGATGTTCGTGCGTCCGGGGATCGACGGCGATCCGTCCGTCCTCGTGTGGGCCGACGCGACGGCCGTCTACGAGTCGCTGCTCGTGCCCGTGCCGGACGTGCCGCCGCCGTCACCGTCACCGTCGCCATCGGTCGACCCATCGGCTTCGGTCGATCCGGCGGCGTCCGCTGCCGCGCCGTGATCCCGCTTCGGGACGCGAACCCGACCCGCCGCTTCCCGGTCCTCACGATCGCGATCATCGCGGCCTGTGTCGTGGCCTTCGGCTGGGAGCTCGGGGTCGAGGCCAACGGCGGCCAGCGCGCCCTCGGACAGCTTTTCCTCGACTACGGCGCGGTCCCGGCCCGGATCAGCCTCGCGCTGGAGACCGGCGACTTCCTGTCCACCGCGATGCTCGGGATCCTGACCAGCATGTTCCTGCACGGCGGCTGGCTGCACCTGATCGGGAACATGCTCTATCTGTGGATCTTCGGCAACAACATCGAGGACCGCTTCGGGGCGCTCGGCTTCGTCGCCTTCTACGTGCTCGGCGGTGCCGTCGCGGCACTCGCCCAGGTCGCCGTCGACCCTACGTCGGAGGTGCCGCTCGTCGGCGCCTCGGGGGCGATCTCCGCGGTGCTCGGCGCGTACCTCGTGTTCTTCCCGCATGCCCGCGTCCTGACCCTCGTCTTCCTCGGGTTCTTCTACCAGCTGCTCCAGGTTCCCGCGCTGCTCGTCCTCGGCTTCTGGTTCATCCTCCAGTTGATCGACGGCGTCGCCACCCTCGGGGCGTCGACGGCGGCCGGTGGTGTCGCGTTTTTCGCCCACATCGGCGGCTTCGTGGCCGGCTTCGTCGTGGCGATCGTGATCCGGGCGATCCGGCCCGGTCCGCCGCGCGGGCCGTCGTACCGGTACGGCGTGGGATAATCCGGCCATGGCCGGGCCGGACGAGCTGGTCGAGATGGTCGTCGAGAGCGTGCGCGTGCACATGCTCTCGAGCCGCCACGTGGTCATCCTCAAGGAGACGGACCGGGATCGCTATCTCCCGATCTGGATCGGTCCGTGGGAGGCGAGTGCGATCGCGATGAAGCTCCAGGGGCTCGTCCCGGAGCGGCCGCTCACGCACGACCTGTTCGCGAGCGTCCTCGAGGAGATCGGGGTCCGGGTCGATCGGGTCGTGATCTCGACACTCGCCGAGGAAACGTTCCACGCGCGGCTCTACCTCGAGCTCGGCGGCCGGACGGTGGAGATCGATTCGCGTCCGTCGGACGCGCTCGCGCTGGCGGTCCGCTCCGGCATCCGGATCTTCGCGGCCGAGGCGGTGCTCGACCAGGCCGGTCTGGGCGGCGACGCGGTGGCGGACGACGACGAGGAGGGCGGGGCGACGAGCGGCGCCGCGCTCGAGGCCACCGGCGAGACGATCGTCGATCCGCGGCTCGACGTATTCCGCGACTTCGTCAACTCGCTCGAGACGGACCCGGGGGCGGACCCGCGAGAGGGCTCGCGCGGCAGCTAGGTCAGGTCGCGGGCTGCTCCGGCTCCGGGGCGGCGGCGTCACCGGGGATGGGCCTGCCGAGGATCGGCGCACCGCGGCCGAGCGCCCGACGCGGGGCCGCCCACAGGCGCAGGCGCAGGCTCCAGAAGTCCTTCACCGCCCGGAGCACGACGGACGGCCGCGCTCCCGTCGGCGACCCGGCCGTGCGCGGGTAGTGCGGTACGCCGACCTCGACGACGCGACGGCCGGATGCCCGAAGCTTGATGAGCAGCTCCGCCGAGAAGAACGCGCCCCCGGACTCGACCCGCAGGCCGTCGAGCGCGGGGCGCCGGAAGAGCTTGCAGGCACAGTCGACGTCGCGCACACGAAGGCCGAAGAACAGCCGGTTGGCGAGCCGGTACAGGCGGGCGTAGACCGTCCGGACGAGGGGGTCGGCCCGCCGGATCCGATAGCCGGCCACGACGTCCGGCTCGTCCGGCTCCGCGAGGCGGGCGGTCAGCCGGCCGAGGTCGGCGACGCGGAACTGGCGGTCGCCGTCGGTGAACGCAACGAGGTCATGGCGGGCGGCGGCGAAGCCGGACCGGAGCGCCCCCCCGTAGCCGCGGTTGGTCGGGTGGTGGACGGCCCGGACGACACCCGGATGCGCCGCCGCCAGCTCGTCCGCCAGGCGCGGCGTGGCGTCGCGCGAGCCGTCGTCGACGATGATGACCTCGAACTCCTCGGCCAGCGTCGGCAGCGTCGCGAGCGCCTCCTCGACGAGCGGTGCGAGGTTCGCCTCTTCGTTGTGCGCCGGGAAGAAGTAGGACAGGCGGGCGACGCGGACGATCGGACCCGGCTGATCGGTCATGACCCGGCGCCCCGTCGCTCGACCACCCGGTAGAGCATCGTCGCCCCGGGAATCGCCTCGAGCGCGTACGAGCCGCGCAACGCCGCCACCTCCTCCATGCTCGACCTGACCACGTAGACGGGGCGCCGGCCGAGGTGTGCGTCGATCACGTCGTGAACCTCACCGAGCTCCAGGTCGAGGCGTGTCCGGTCGTCGACGACGAAGCCGTCGGCGAACCGGCCCTCGATGTGCTGTGCGTACCATAGTGTCGTCGAGTAGCTCCACCACGACACGACGACCGCGTCGGGTTCCATCGCCCCGAGGGCGGCGTCGAGCCAGCGGGCTGCGCTGCGGTCGCGACTGAGATCGAGCCGGGCCGCCCGATCCGGCAGTGCGCCGAGCGACGGGACGAGCAGGGCGAGCCCCAGCAAGCCGGCGGCGGCCACGCCGGCCGGCGAGTCGTCGGGGCCGGTCAGCGCCTCGAGTGCCTCGACCGCCGTCGCCGCAAGGATCCCGAGCCACGACCAGGCGATGAGCGCGGGCACGAGGTAGTAGCGGCTAATGTCGGCGTTCGCGTACGAGGCGGCGAAGAAGACGGTCGCAAGCGCCGCGATGCCGCTCAGCAGCGCGTAGCGGGGGGCCCGGCGAATCGCCGCGAGGAGCCCGATCGGGACGAGCGGGGCGAGGATCCCGAACTGGTTCGCGGTCAGGCCGGCCAGGTTCCGGATCTTGCCGGGCAGATCGCCGAGTGGGTCGATGAGGCTGCCCCGGAACTGCTCGGCGAGGACGATGTACCGGAAGCCGTCGAGCGTTTCCGGCCGACCGTAGACGAGCGGTGCCCGGAACGGCCCGGCGCGCAACGGCAGCTCGAGGTAGAGGACCGTGACCGTCACGGTGATGGCCACGAGGCAGGCCAGGACGAGCCGCGGCCGGCGCAGGATCGCCGGCTCGACGGCCAGCACGAACAGGCCGATGGCCGGCGGCAGGAGCAGGGTGAGCGTGTGGTTCGCCATCGCCAGGCCGAACACGACCGACGCGGCGACGAGCCAGCGATCTGCGCGCGGGGCACCGGCGGCACGGCGCCGCTCCCACTCGACGAGAAGGACGAGGAGCAGGGCCGCGAGCGCCAGGTGGAGGGCATGGACGTCGGCCCGCGTCCCGATGGCCCAGGTGATCGGCGTGAGCGCGAGGCCGATCCCGGCGGCGACGCCGATCGCCGTCGAATCCGTCAGGCGCCGGACGAGGACGACGGTCAGGCCCGCGGCCGTCGCCACGAGGAGCGCGGACAGGACATTCATCCGGAACGCCGGCTCGCCGAGCGGAGCGAGGAACTGCGTGGCGAGCCAGCCCGTGACCACGTAGGCGGGAAAGCCCGTCGGGTGCATGACCCCGAGCAGGGGCGGCACGGTCTGCGCCTCCGCGGTGTCCCAGAAGCCGACCCCGGGCTGGACGGTGGGGACGATCACGGCCAGCGCGACAAGGGCCACGGCGAGCGGCGGCAGCGCTCGGGCGAGCGCGACGCGCGCACTCACCATCCGAGCAGATTCCCCCACGCGACGCCCCACAGGTTGACCGCGACCGACACCGCGACGAGGGCCCAGCCCAGCCGTCCGACCCCACCGCGCAGCGCCAGGCCGAGCGCGACGAGTGGCAGCGCGAAGACGACGAAGTCGTTGCTGAAGCGGTAGCCGAACTGGACCCAGCCCTGGCTGAAGTGCATGAGATTCACGACGGCGATGAGCAGGACGGCGATCACCGCCCCGGTCACCAGGCGCGACCGGCCGTGGAGGCGGAGGGCCGGCAGGGCGAGGAGATAGGCCGGGCTGGTCAGGAGCAGGCTCATCCCGACGTCGCGCGGCAGCGCGATCGGGCAGGCCTCGTCGAAGATCCCGCGCACGGCGCCGGGATCGACGCACAGCGCGCCGTAGTCCCCGAGCGCCGAGGGGACCTGGTCGGGGAAGAGCACCGGCAGGCTGAACAGCATGATCGCGAGATTCTGCGGGATGTAGCGCGGGTCCTCGATCGCCCAGTCGAGGTGGTAGCCGAGGGTGGGGTAGCCGAACGCCTCCGCTCGGTAGAGGAACTCGTAGGCGGGGTGGAACAGGTGGCCGGTCGACACGTAGTTGTAGACGAGCAGGGCGCCGACCGGGATGGCTGCGCCGAGACCGGCCGACACGGCCCGCCGCGGCCAGCTGCCGCCGCTGCCGACGAGGACGAAGAACGGGGCGCCGAAGAGCACGGTCAGGCGCGCCGTGGCCGCCAGGCCGAACAGGAAGCCGACGACGACCTGGCGTGCGTCGAGGAGGCGCCATGGCCGTCGAGCGAGCGCGCGGATCGAGCGGCCGGCCGCATCCGTGCCCTCCGGATCTCGCAGGTCGTCCTCGCTCCGTGCGCTGTCGCGGTCGCCGTCGATCGCCAGCCCCACGGCGAGCAGCAGCGGGGCGAGCGCCACGACGTGCGCGAACCACCACGTCGTGCCGAGCTGCGCCGTGTACCAGAAAACCGTCCCGAAGCCGAAGAAGATCGTCGTCGCCAGCCGGATCGACTCGGACACCCGGAGCCGCCCCAGGAGCCACCAGACGAGGCCCACGTCGATCGCGCCGAGGACCGACGCGATGAGTTGCTGGTCGGTCGCGAGACCGAACACGGCGACGAACGGCACGAGCAGGATCGCCGGCAGCGGCGGGAACGGGATAAGACCGGTGCCGGGCTCGCCGCCGCGCGGCCGCTCGACCGGGAGCACGTCCTGGAAGAACCAGTTGCCCGGGGAATCGTCCGATGCGGCGACCGGGTACGCGATCTCGGCGCGTCCGTCGAGGAAGGCCTCCGCCTGCCACACGAAGTGGTTGTAGAAGCGAAGCGGGTTCCAGGCCGTGTAGGCGATGGCGGCCACGGCCATCAGAGCGAGCGCGATCCGCAGCGCACGCCAGGAACGGGCCGGCCGGGGCGTCGGTCGATCGGGCCGGGCCTCCGGCGCGCGACCCTGTGCTACGCTGCGCTCCACCTCAACGCTCGTGCAGGAGGCCGATTTCCCTCGTGAGTCGCCCCGCTACGGGTGAGCCCGATCGGGGCGTGGAAGCGCCGACGCGGACCAGGACGGGAGAAGCGGCCAGCGCGATCCTCATCGTGCTCGCGCTCGGGCTCGCCTTCCGGCTCATTCTTGCATACCTGCTCCCGGGATCCGGCTTCGAGGCGGACCTCAACGCCTTCCGCTTCTGGGCGGCGAACCTCGCCGCGGAGGGCCCGTTCGGGTTCTACGAGCGCCCGTTCTTCCACGACTACACGCCCGGCTACCTGTACGTGCTCTGGGTGGTCGGCCTCGTCGGCTCCGCGTTCGGTGGGATCGGCGACCTCATCAAGGTCCCGCCCATCCTCGCCGATCTGGCCCTCGCCTGGCTCGTCCGGTCGATGGCCCTCGAGCTCGGGATCGGCCGGCGGGCCGCCCTCGTGTCGGCCGTCATCGTCATCGTCAACCCGATCACCTGGTTCGACAGCGTCGTGTGGGGCCAGGTCGATGCCGTCGGCGTCGTCTTCCTGCTCCTCGCGCTCCGCGAACTGTGGCGCGACCGGCCGGAGCGGTCCGCGTTCCTGACCGTCGTCGCCGCGATCATCAAGCCGCAGCTCGGCATCCTCGTTCCGCTCGTCGCCGCGGTAACGATTCGGCGGGCATTCTGGCCGGAGGGCGGGTTCGGCGGCGACGATGCCCCGGAGCGACGGCGAACGACGACGGACTGGGAGTGGCGGACCCGGGGCCCGCTGCGCGTCGTGACGACCGGGCTCGTCGGCCTGCTCACCGCTGTCGCCCTGTCGGCCCCGTACGGCCTATCGATCGTCGGCCTCCTCGAGCAGGTCGGCACGGCCGCCGCCGGTTATCCATACCTGACCGTCAACGCGTACAACCCGTGGGCGCTCCTGTCGCTCGACGGCGTGGGGCTGGCGGCGAGCGGCCAATGGGTCCGCGACGTGGCCGGCAGCGGTCCGGGCGAGGGCGTCGCGTTCATGTTCGGGCCCGTCCCCGCGCTGCTGGTCGGCACGGCGCTCCTCCTCGCCGCGATCGGCGCGGTCACGCTCGTCGTTGCGCGGCGGCCGGATCGGATCACCATGCTTGTCGGGCTCATCGTCCTCGCCTTCGTCTTCTTCATCGTGCCGACCCGGGTCCATGAGCGGTACCTGTTCCCGTTCTTCGCCCTCGCCGCGATCCTGGCCGGCGGGTCGCTGCGCTGGCGTATCGCGTACGTCATCGTCTCGGTCGCGACGTTCGCGAACATGTACGTCGTCCTCACCACGCTCTATCCGGACAACCCGCAGATCGACGACTGGCTCGGGATCGGGCCGCTCATCCGGTCCGCCGCCGGGGTCGCCGTCGTTGCGCTCGTCCACGCCGCGGCGTTCGGATGGGTCGCCGGTCAGCTCCGTCGCGGGGCGATCGCAGGGGTGCGTGGCGAGATCGGCGCGTCGGCCGAAGCCGCTGCGGGAACGCCGGTCGAATCGCCGGAGGACGTCCCGGAGGGGTCCGCCCGCCCGCTCCACCTCGCTCCGGCGCCGCGCTCGGCGGCGTCGGTCATCCCTCCGCCATCGTCGCCCGGATCACCGATCGCCGAGCCGGCCGAACCGCCGCGGCCACCGACCTGGCGCGAGCGCCCGCCGGTCGCCGAGGTCGGCGCCTGGGAGTGGTTCCGGACTCGCCTCGTCGAGCGGCCCATCCGGCCGGATCGCACCGCCCTCCTCGCCCGCGAGCGTGGCGGGCGCCTCGACCGGCTCGACCTGTGGATCGTCGTCGTGCTCATCGCCGCCGTGTTCGGCACGCGGCTGTGGCGGCTCGCGGAGCCGTACCAGATGCACTTCGACGAGGTGTATCACGCGCGGACGGCGACCGAATTCCTCCAGCACTGGCGCTACGGGATCTCGCACGACATCTACGAGTGGACGCACCCGCACCTCGCCAAGTACGCGATGGCCGGCGGGATCGTCGCCTGGGGCGACGACCGGGTGCGGGCAACGAGCGAGCTCGGCGTGCCGGTGGCCGACGCCGTGATCGAGCCCCGCTACGAGGATCCGGCCCGTCGGTCCGGTCGGCTCGGCGACCGGCTGCATGTCGCGACCGGCACCGAGGTGCGCTCGTACGACCTCGCCACCCGCGCGCTCGTGGCCGCGACGCCGGTGGTCGGCGCGTCGGCCGTCGCGGTCGACCGGGTGGGCCACCGGCTCATCGTGGGGACGGCCGATGGCGTCCTCGCGACGATCGAGCTCACGTCGCTCGACGAGGCGCGCGCGATCGGGACCGACGGCTTCAGCCTCGCGGCGCCGGAGCTGACGCGGCTCGACGGCGCGATCGAGCGCATCCACGTGACCGACGACGGCTCCGCGCTGGTAGCCGTCCTTGCCGACGGGCGGGCTGCGATGGTCGACGCGGCGAGCGGTACGGTGACCGGCACGCTCGTCCTCGATGGGATCGCCCAGCTGGCCGAGGCGGGACGCGCGCCGGCCGCCGTCGCCAACCCGGCCGACGTCGCCGACCCCGTGGCCGTCGCGGCCGCCCTGGCCGGGCTCGTGGGCGGCGACCGGGAGCACTATCGCGAGCTCCTCGCATCCGACGCGGAGCGCGTCATCCTGGCCCCCGTGCCGGTCGATCGGCGCGAACGCGTCGACGGGGCGATCACGAGCGGCCGGCTCGCGGGCGTCGAGGTGGTCGAGCTGCCGCGCGTCGCGGTCGCGGCGGCGAGTGGCCTGACGTTCGTCGTGCCCGCCGCTGGGGCGGTGTCGTCCACGCTCCCCGCGGATGGCGGCGCCGGCGGAGTCGCTCTCGTCACGGGCGTCGACGATCCGAAGCTGTACTTCACGATGAACGGCGCGGACGGGCCGCGCTACGGGATCGTCACGATCGGGGGCGACAAGGCAGACGACACGCCGACCCTCGATCGGTCGGCACCGCTTCCGGCCCGAGGCGGGTGGGTGGCCCACGACGAGGCGAGTCAGCAGGTCCACATCCTCGGCGCCGCGCCGGACGACCCGGCCGGCTGGACGGTCTACGTCATCGAGCCACACGCCAACGCGGTCTACGCGGATGCGCGCTTGCCGGCCGAGCCGGCGGCGTGGGTGATGGACTCCAACGGGCTGTACCCGGCGGACGACCGCCAGGAGCTGCTCGTGTTCGAGCCCGACGGGACGACCGCGTCGATCGGTGTCGGCAGCCACGCCTTCGCATGGCGCCTGCCCGGCGTGATCGCCGGGACGATCATGGCGGTGCTGCTGTTCCTGCTCGCGCGCCTGTTCTTCCAGCGTCGCGCGGTCGCGGTCTTCCTCGCCATCCTGCTCGTCGCCGACGGGATGCTCTTCGTCCAGGCGCGGATCGGGATGAACGACGCGTACGTCGGGTTGTTCATCGTTGCCGCGTACGCGCTGTTCGCGGGGTTGTGGACCGGTGCGTGGCGGTGGCGCGGCGCGTTCTGGGTCGTCATGCCGGCGATCGGCCTCCTGCTCGGGTTGGCGCTCGCCTCGAAGTGGGTGGCGGCCTACGCCATCGGCGCGCTCGGCATCCTCATCCTGGCCCGGAGCGCGCTGGGCCGGCTCGTGCTCGTGGCCGGGATGATCGTCGTGACGACCGTGCTCGGCTATCTCGCGATCAGCGTCCCGGAGGGACAGACCGGCGGCAACCTCCTCTTCCCGCTCATCATGATCGCCCTGACCCTCGTCGCGGTCGTGGTGACCGTGCTCCGGCCGATCGCCTGGTCGGACGACGAGCTCCGCTTCGCGATCGGGGCGCCGGCCGCGGCCGGTGGGCTGATCGCCCTTGCCGCGCTCGCCGCCGGCGTGCTCGACGCGCCAATCGCGCTCGGCAGCGTGAGCGTCACGCCGCTCGAGGCCTCGTTCGCCCTCGCCCTCGGGTCGATCGCCGTCGCGGGCGCCTTCTGGCTGGCCGGGCGGTGGGGGTTCGGCCCCCTCGCACCGCCGCCGGGGCCGGACGATCCGGCGGCGCTGCTCGCGCCGGCGGATCCACCGGCAGCCGGGTGGCTCCGGCCGGGCTGGGCCCTCGGCCTCCCGGTCGCGTGGATGCTGGCCTGCCTGATCGCGATCCCGGTCGCCGTCTATGTCGCCTCGTACGTGCCGTGGGCGTGGGTCGAGAACCATCGGATCGTCGACGGCTGGCCGGCCGGACATACCGGGCAGACGCTGCTCACCCTGACCGGCGACATGTACCGCTATCACAACACGCTGTCGTCCGCGCACGCTGCCTCGTCGCCGTGGTGGGCCTGGCCGTTCGACCTCAAGCCGGTCTGGTTCTACCAGGAGTCGTTCGCCGGCGGGACCGCGGCGTCGATCTACGACGCGGGCAACCTCGTCATCTGGTGGCTCGGCGTGCCGGCGATGGCCTTCGCCGCGTGGCAGGCGTACCGCCGGCGCAGTCTGGCCCTCGCACTCATCGCGATCGGGTTTGCCTGCCAGTGGATCCCGTGGGCGCGGATCGATCGGGCGGCGTTCCAGTACCACTACTACACGAGCCTGCCGTTCGTGCTCCTTGCCCTGGCCTACTTCCTCGCCGAGCTGTGGCACGGGGCGTCGCGGCGGACGTGGCTGTTCGCGCGACTCGCGGCCGCCGCCGCGGTCGTCGCGCCGGCCGCGATGTGGCTGTTCCACCGCCCGCTGTGCGGGTTCGTCGGGGTCGAGCAGGTGCTTCCGGGCTCACGAGCGTGCCCCACGCTCATCCCGGAGTTCGTGCTCACCTATCGGTCGGCTGCCCTCGCGATCGTCGTCACGCTCGCGGTGCTCATCCTCGTGCGCCAGCTGCTTCGCCTGCAGCGGCCGACGGACGGGGGCGAGCCGGAGGACCACCGGGGACCGAGCGGGAGCGGCTCGGCGGGGGATTCGATCCGATCGGGTCGGTTCGCGGGAGGCGAGGGAGTCGGGGGAGGCGAGGGAGTCGGGGGAGTCCGGAGCGTCGAGGGGCGCGTCGGGGTCGGGGCGCTCGGGGGGCTCGCGGGGCTCGCCAGGTCGGCGGGCGTCGTCGGGGTGTTCGGCCCCGCGCTCGTGGTTGCCCTCGTGGCGGCGATCGCGCTCGCGGTCGTGACCGCGACGGCCGGGGAAGTCACGCTCCTCGCACTCAGCAATGTCGCCGTCGAGCCGGTCGCGTTGCTCGTCGCCCTGCCGCTCGTCCTCATCGCGGGCTTCGTGGCAACCGCCCGCGATGCGCGGCGGTTCGTCGGCGGTGCGTTGCTCGCGATCGTCGGCACGGCCGTGTTCTTCTATCCGAACATCGCCGCCCTGCCGCTCCCGGCTCCGATCGTGAACATGTACCAGGGAATCCTGCCGACCTACGTGTACCCGTTCCAGTTCCCGGTCAGCACGGTCGATCGCAACGTGGCCGGGCCGTCGCTCATCGCCCCGGGTCCGGCGATCCTGCTGGCGGCGCTCACCGTTGCCTGTGCGGTCGTCGCGTACAGCGCCTGGGTCTGGCGAATCGCGCTGGCCGAACGCGAGGCGAGCGACGACGGAAGCGGGGCAGTCGCTCAGCCCGGCTGAGGGTCGCAGGGCTGCTCGTCCCACGGGCAGCCGGTACCTGTGGTGCTCAGCTCGGTCGCCGCCGCTCGTCCCACGAGCGAACGCGACGCGGAAGAGCCCCACCAGGTCGGCGTTGCTCGCCCCACGAGCAGCCGGTGCACCCTGGCGCCTCGATCGGTCGCCGCCGCTCGTCCCACGAGCGAACGCGACGCGGAAGAGCCCCACCACGTCGGCGTTGCTCGCCCCACGAGCAGCCGGTGCACCCTGGCGCCCAAATCGGTCGCCGTTGCTCGTCCCACGAGCGAACGAGACCTGCGCGGGCCCCACCATGTCCCGGCTGCTCGTCCCACGAGCGAACGGCCCGCGAGAGGCCCCGGAGATCAGCCCCGACGAGGGCCCCGACGAGGGACCCGGAGATCAGCCCCGAAGATCAGCCTCCCACGAGCGCCGGCCCGAGCCGCGGGCGGCCCCGGCCTCGAGTCGTCCGGCCACGGACCTACGCGGTCTCGCTCCCCGCGACGCGCGTCGCCGGCGGCACCTCCGCCCGGAATCCCGGCGGCAAGGCGTTCTGGGCGGCGAGGCGGCGGATGACGAAGCCGTAGTAGTCGTCGACCTTTGCCGTGACCCGCTGCCAGCTGAACTCCTCGGCGCGGAGCTGCCCGGCGGCGCCCATCGCCGCGCGTCGCTCGTTATCGGCCAGCAGCTCGCCGATCGCGGCCGCGATGGCCTTCGGCTTGCGCGGCGGAACGAGCAGCCCCTCGCGGCCGCGTCGGACGACGCCCTTGTAGCCGTGGATGTCGCTGCACACGATGGGCGTGCCCGCCGCCATCGCCTCGAGGAGCACGATCCCGAACGACTCCGCCCCGGTCGCCGGCGAAACGTACACGTCGGCCGTCCGGAACAGCTGCGCCTTCTCGTCGTCGGTGACGCGGCCCAGGAACTCGACGTTGCCCAGCCGCCGCGTCAGCACGTAGCGGCGCGCCTCCCGCTCCTGCGGCCCGCTGCCGACCACGAGGAGGCGGCACTGGCAGCCGGTCTTGCGCAGGATGCGGAACGCCTTGAGCAGCTCGATGAGGCCCTTGCGCGGTTCGTGCCGGCCGACGAACAGGAGGTTCCGCGTGCCATCCTGCCAGCGCGCAACGGGCACCGCGCGGGCGAACCGCTCGACGTCAACCCCGTTCGGGATCACCTTGTAGTCACCCGGAAAGAACCGGTCGATGAAGTGGCGCGCCGCGGCGCTCACCGCGATCCGCCCGTGGAGCCGCGCCGCATACCCGCCGAGCACCCGGCTGCCGAACTCGTAGGCAGTGGAAAAGCCACCATAGGCGTGGAACGTCGCGACGTTCACGCTCCGTGACTGGCGCAGCACGATGAGCGACAGGAACGGCACGAACGGCTCGTGGAAGTGGAGCAGGTCGAACTGCTCGCGATCGAGCACGTCCTGAACCTGCGACACGAAGCGCGGCGACAGCGTGATCGTGCCGACCGACCCGTTGGCCGGCATCGAGAACCCCTTGCCGATTCGGATGATGTCGCCGTCCGATGCGCGCTGCAGGCCGTGCGAGCTGGTGATGATCCGGACGTCGTGACCGCGCAGGCGCAGGTTCTCGTAGAGGTAGCGGACGTGTTGGGTGACGCCGCCGGGCAGCGGATACACGTACGGCGAGACGAGCCCGATCTTCATCGGCCGCCGCTCTTCATCGCCCGCCCGCCTCCGGGTAGCCCAGGTCCCGGCCGGAACCGTCGCGCAGGAGACGCCCGCGAACGGTGTCGCGGGCGTCGCGGCCGTACTTGCGGAGCTGCCGCCCGAACGTCGTGATCTGCGACCCGGTTCCGTGGAACGCACCATGGTGGTGGGTGCGCCGCTCCGCGATCGCGCGACGCAGGTCGTCCGCGCTCCGCCCGGGGAACGTTGTCCAGCCGGTCCCGATCGCCTCGACCGCGTGGGCGTCGCTGTTGCCGACCTTGGCCAGCCCGTATTCCTCCGCGAAGCGGACCACTCGGCCGTGCCACGGCCGCCCGAGCGTCGTCGGGTTGAACGTCTCGATCGCGTCGGGATGGACGCGCTCGTCCGGGTCGTCGAGGAGGCCGCGCAGGACGAACCCCTGGGCGCACAGCGGGTACGGCACGAGCGGATGGGCGGGGATGGCGATCCCGCCCTGGTCGTGGATCGCGGCGATCGTCGAGCGGAGCGAGCGAAGGGGCCGAACGCGCTCCTCGATGAACAGCGCGAGCAGGTGGCCGCCGCGCGTCGTCACCTCCTCACCGACGACGACCTCCGCGCGCAGGCCGCGATCCCGGGCGATCGACCGCGCGGCGACGGCGGCATCGATCCGCTCGTGATCGGTGATCGCGATGACGTCGAGCGTCGTGCGCGCCTCGAGGTGGTCGAGGATCTCGCCGATGCCGGCCGTGCCGTCCGAGGCGAGCGTGTGGATGTGCAGGTCCGCCCGACCGAGTCGATCCGTCATCGGCCGCCCCCGGTCCCGCGTCGCTCGGTGCTCGTGTCGGCAGCGGCGGCGACCGCCTCGAGGTCCGGCCAGATCGGGAAGAAGACCGCCCACCACTGCTCCGGCGCATCGGCGACGGCCGATTCGAACGCCCGGGCGAGGCCGGTCATCGTCGAGGTGAGCCGCTCGCGGCGGGTCGTGCCGTCGCCGGTCTCGACGTGCTGGAGTCGGCCGCGGTACCGCCCCGGCCCGGCCCGCCGGACCGACGCGACGAAGAGCGGCGCATCCGCCTCGATGGCAAGGAGCGCCGGCCCGGCCGGGAGCGGCGCCCGTGCACCGAAGAATGGCAACTCGACGCCGCCACCGGTCAGGTCCCGGTCGCCGACGAGCCCGACCGGCTCGCCGCGACGCAGGGCGGCGAGGAGCTCACGGCGCGCCTCGCGCAGGCCGACGATCCGGATCCCGACGCTGCCGCGCGTTCGCACGAACCAGTCCTGGAGCGGCGGGTCGTCGATCGTTTCCATCGGCGCGGTGGCGGGCCGGCCGGAGCGTGAGGCGAGGTAGAGCGCCGGCAGCTCGACCGCGCCGAAGTGGAGCCCGACGAAGATCGGCGCCCGCCCGCCGTCGAACGCCGCGTCGACGACCTCGGGATTCTCGATGAGCAGCCGCTCGCGGAGCATCCGATCGGTCACCGCCGGCGTGCGGGCGACCTCGAGGTAGTAGCGCGCGGCGTGGCGGAAGGCGGCCCGGACGAGGCGCTCGAGGGCGCGCGGGTCCGCCGCCGCGGCGCGGGCCCGATCGGACCCGGTGCCCGTCGCGTCGAGGTAGGCGGTCACCCGCGCGAGGTTGCGCCGCGCCTGCGCGGCGGTCGCGGGCGACAGGCGGTAGCGGAGCTCGCCGGCGACCTCGGCCAGGCGGATGAGCGGTCCCTCCGGCAGTCGACAGGCGAGCCACGACGCGGCGGCCACGACCGACGCGCGAACGCGCTGCCGAGTCGTGCCGGCCGCGCGGCCGGCCACCGGCGCGGCAGGATCGGCCGTGGTCACGGCGAGCGCGCCTCGGCGGCGGGGTCGGGCACGTCGGCCGCCCCGTTCGCATCGGCCGCCCCGGGCACGTCGGCCGCCCCGTCCATCTCGGCCGCCCTCCGCTCGAGCGCAGCCTGTTCCTCTGCGGTCGCCGGCCAGATCGACTTGAAGCTGTACCACTGGTGCGGCGCGGCCGCGATCGCCGCGCCGAGCGAGTCGGCGATCGCCTGGGTCACGCGCCGGATCTCCGCCGGCGACGTCGAAGTCGCCTCGATGACGCCGGTGTACTCGGCGTGGAAGCGCCACTCGCCGGTGCGGCGGATGACGATCGGGAGGATGCGCGACCCGGTCTTCGCCGCGAGCGTGGCCGGTCCCGACGGCAGCGTCGTCCAGCTGCCGAGCAGGCGGACCGGGACGCCGTCGTCGCGAAAGCCCCAGTCGACGAGCAGGCCGAGCATCTCGCGCCGCCGCAGCACGCCGTAGATCTCGCGCAGGTTGCGCCACGGGATGAGCCGGATTCCCCACGTCGCACGCATCCGGCGGAAGTCCTCGTACAGCTCCGGAAAGGCGGTGTCGTCGGCGACGACGCTGATCGGCCAGCCGCGCGACGCGATCCCGGCCGCGACCGCCTCGTTGTTGCCGACATGGCCGACGGCGAAGATGAGCCCGCCGCGCGACTCGCGCCAGATCGGCTCGACGGCATCGACGTCCACGGTCGGCAGGAGCCGACCCGCCTCCGACGCCGGAAGGCGGGGCAGCTGCATGAGCTCGACGAGGTAGCGCGCGTACTCCCGGTAGGCCGCCAGCGCGAGGCGGCGAACGCGGGGATGGTCCGGGGGGAGACCCAGAACGTGGCCGAAATTCGCGTTCGACCCCCGCCGCTTGGCAGGCCACGCGAGGTACGACAGCTGGGCGCCAAGGCCGATGACGAAGCGGGCCGGGGCGGCGGGCAGCCGACCGATGACCGCGGCCGCGGTCCGATAGGCGACGACGGCCGAGCGCTCGACCAGCCGCGACCCGGATCGGCGCGGCCGATGCGGCGCCTCGAGTCCCCGGGCCGATGGCTTCGCGGAGCCTGGCCTCGCGGAGCCTGGCCTCGGACCTCGGAGGGCGCGTCGCTTCACCGCGTGGAGGGTGCCCGCTCGGCGGTGGCGGTCTTCGGCTTCGGCGCCGCGGCCAGCTTGCGGAGGGTCCGCTTCTGCGGTGCCTCCGTGCCGACGAGCGTTTCCGTGTCCTCGCCCCGGATGAACGCCTCGACGCGGTTGAACGCGATGTCGTCGTGGATCTGGATCGGCGGGCTCTTCATGAAGTAGCTCGACGGGGCGACGAGCGTGCCCGCGAGACCTCGGTCGAGGCCCAGCTTGAGGCAGCGGATCGCGTCGGTGATGACGCCGGCGCTGTTCGGGCTGTCCCAGACCTCGAGCTTGAGCTCCGCGTTGAGCGGGACGTCGCCGTAGGTCGTGCCCTCCATCCGGATGTAGCACCACTTGCGGTCCTGCAGCCACGGCACATGGTCGCTCGGGCCGACGTGGACGTCGTCGGGGTCGAGCTCGTAGTCGAGCATCGACGTGACGGCGTTGGTCTTGCTGATCTTCTTCGACTCGAGCCGCTCGCGCTCGAGCATGTTGAGGAAGTCCGTGTTGCCCCCGAAGTTGAGCTGGTAGGTCCGATCGAGGCGCACACCGCGGTCCATGAACAGGCGGGTCAGGACGCGGTGGCTGATCGTCGCGCCGACCTGGCTCTTGATGTCGTCGCCGATCACCGGCAGGCCGGCCTCGGCGAAGCGGCGCTGCCAGTACGGCTCGCGGCCGATGAACACCGGGATCGCGTTGATGAACCCGACGCCCGCCTGGAGGGCCTGCTCGACGTACCACTTCGTGGCCTGCTCGCTCCCGACCGGGAGGTAGCTGACCATGACGTCGACCTCGCGCTCCTTGAGGATGCCGACGATGTCGGCCGTCGCGCCGGGGGCCTTCTCGATGACCTGGCTCAGGTACTTGCCGAGGCCGTCGTGGGTCATCCCGCGCTCGACCGTCACGCCGGTGTGCGGGACCTGCTGGAACACGTACGTGTTGTTCGGCTTCGTGTAGATGGCATCCGAGAGGTCCTTGCCGACCTTGTTCTTGTCGATGTCGAACGCGGCCACGAACTCGATGTCGCGGACGTGGTAACCGCCGAGGTTGACGTGCATGAGGCCCGGGACGAAGTCGCCTTCCCTGGCGTCCTCGTAGTAGTAGCGGCCCTGGACGAGGCTGCTGGCGCAGTTGCCGACGCCGACGATGGCGACGCGGATCTTGCCGTCCTTGCGGCGGGCGGCGCCCGCCCACGTGTTGTCCGGCGTCGCGCCGTTCTTCGCACCCTTGCCGTTCTTGCCGTTGGTGGCCATTCGCTGCTCCCTGCTGTTCGACTACTGGTCGGTGGATTCGAGTTGTCGTTTGACGTGGACGATGCGCTGGAGGACGGTCACGGCCGACAGGATCGCGATGAGGCCGAGCGACACCATCAGCGCATACGTGCCCGTGAGCCAAACCGGGTCGACCTGGATGAAGAGCTCGGAGGCGGGTTCCCCGCGGCCGACGCCACCCAATACGTCGGCCAGGACGAGTCCGGCGGCGAGGATGGCCAGCCGTTCGGGTCGAGGGGCGAACCCGACTTCACCATGGAGCCCGAGCGCCTCGGCCTTGGCTCTCGTGTACGTGACGCCCGATGCAAACGTCGCAGCGATCCCGGCAAGCGCGACGCCGGCGATGAAATCCGCGCCCGCACACCCGACCGCCACACCGGCGACGACGAGGCTCTCGCCGGTTCGGTCGAGGGTCGAGTCGAGGAACGCACCGAACTTCGTCGCCCGCCCGGTCGCCCGCGCGAGAGCACCATCGAACAGGTCGAAGATCCCGAAGGCGAGGACGAGGATCCCGGCCAGCAGCCACTGCTGGGTGGCCGCCGCGATCGCCGCGACCGTCGTGCCGGCGAAGCCGATGACGGTCAGCGCGTTCGGGGTCAGGCCGAGGCGACCCATCGCGACGGCGACGGGGACGGCCCAGCCGCGGATCCGCTGCCGGGTCTCTGGGGAGACGAACGAGCCGGTCACGAGGCGGCCCGCCGCGCGGCCGCCCCGCCGAGCCCGAGCACGATGCGCTCCCGCTCGACGAAGGCTTCCCACGCCTCCGCCCGAAGGGCGCACACCGTCTCGCGACCGTTCCGGCGCGTCTCGACGAGGCCCGCGGCGCGGAGCCGCGCGAGGTGCCACGACACGAGCGGCTGCGACAGGCCGACATGCTCGATGAGCTCGGTCACCGTCGCGTCCGACTCGGCGAGACGGCGCACGATCCGCAGCCGATTGACGTCGGCCAGCGTCTTGTGGACGAGGCGGAGGGCGCGCAGCTCGTCCGGCTGGTCGAGCACGGTGGCGAGGGTCGAGCGAATGCGGGCGGGCGAGGGGCTCAGGGGAGGGGCTCCGGTGCGTGGCGGTCGGATCAACGACCGTTTATATCAATCTTCGTTGATGCTAGCCCGGTTGCTCGTCCCCTGTCAACGGGACCGTCGCCACCCGTTGCGCGCCCGCGTACCGCCTCCATCAATGCCGTGTGGGCAAGGCGAGGCGATTGTCCCTCGCGCGGCCGGCCTTGTCGTGATCCCACCGCGTCCATCGATAACCGGCTGCGTGGCGCTCGACAAGCCGGCGACCCCGGGCGGCCAGCCGGCCCCGTGACGCGCCCGTTGATGCGTGCGGCATCAATGGAGCCGATGCGACCGCGGACAGGGTCTCACGGTGACGGGTCGGCCGAAGCCTGCGCGGCCGCATGCCACGGCGACAGCACGATGGTGCGCCGGCGGCGCCGGTGGTGCGTCGGCCGCGCCCGTGTGGGCTCACCGACTTCGCGCGTACCATCGACCGATGGGCCGCCTGACCGCGATCGCGCTGCTCGGCGTGTTCGGTGCCGGCGTGTTCCTCGCCGGGCTCGAGCTCATGATCACGGCCGTCGCCCTGCCGTCGATCGTGACGGACCTCGCCGACTGGACCCACCTCCGGACCGCGTCGTGGATCGTCAACGGGTACCTGCTCGTGTACGTCGTCGCGATGCCGCTCGCGGGTCGGCTCACGGACGTCTGGGGCTCCCGCCGCCTGTTCCTCGCCGCGCTCGCGGTGTTCACCGTCGGGTCCGCCCTCGCGGGACGAGCCCAGTCACTCGAGGAGCTCATCGCCGCGCGCCTCGTCCAGGCCGCGGGCGGCGGGGCCCTCGTGCCGGTCGCCACCGCGGCGGCGTCCCACCTCTTCGACGGTCACGCCCGGCCACGGGCCCTCGGCGTCGTCGGCGCCCTCACGTTCCTCGGCATGGCCGCCGGCCCGTTCCTCGGCGCGGCGATCCTGTCGGCGATCCACGTCGAAGGGGCCCTCGCCCGCGCGAGCCTCGACGACCCGCTCCTGCTCGAATCGCTTGCGCCTGCCTGGCGCTGGGTCTTCTATCTCAACGTCCCCGTCGGGATCGCCGCGCTCGCGATCGCCTGGGCCGCCTCTCACGGATGGGACACGCCGCGCCGCAACGGCCGCGTCGACGTGCTCGGCGCGGTGGTCTTCAGCATCGCGCTTGCAGCCGGGCTGATCGCACTCACGCTCATCGGTGCCGAGGGCGGCGGTGACCCCGGGGACGTCGACCCGGCGGCCGTGACCCCGTGGCTCGCGGCGATCGCCGCGGTAGCGACGCTCGTCGCGGTCGCCGCCGGCCTGCGACGGAGCGACCCGTTCCTCGACCCGCGCCTCTTCCGGATCCGGGCCTTCAGCTCGGCCGCGATCGTGAGCCTCCTGACCGGCTACGGGCTGGCTACCGCGATCGTCGGCGGCGCAGTGTTCGTCGACCGCGTCCTGTACGGCGGGCCGGCCCAGCAGCAGGTTGCCCTCGGCGCGCTCGCCGGCGCGACGGCGCTCGGCGCGCTCGTGTCCGGCTTCGCCCTCCGGGTCGTCTCACTTCGGCTCATCACGATCGCCGGCCTCGGTGCGAGTACAGCGGCGCTCGCCGCCATGGCCGGCTGGACGCCGTCGACCCCGCTCGACCAGGTCGCGATCGGCCTTGGGATCTTCGGATTCGGCTTCGGGCTGACCGTCACGCCGCGCTCGACGGCGGCCGTGGAAGCCGTCGGCCGGGCCGCCTTCGGGGCCGCCTCGGCGACCGTGACCGTCGCCCGGATGGTCGGGATGGCCGTCGGCCTCGCCGTGCTCACCGCGTATGGGTCCACGACGATCGATCGCCTGTACGACGAGGTCTACGCCACGCCGGACGCATACACGGCGTTCATTCCCGCCGAGCTGCGCGACCGTCCGCTCCGCGACGGGCTCGTGGTCCAGGCGCTCGAGGACTGGGCGGCCGGCGAGGCGGCCCGGATCATGGTCGGGATCTTCCTCGTCGCCGCCGGCCTCACGGCGGCCGCCGCGCCGGCGGCGCTCGCGATGGGCGAGCGAACGGCGCATGCTGCGCCCGGATCATCCCCTCGCGCCGCGGGCGCGGCACACGGAGACGGAGTCGATGGACGAGACGACACCGAGCCCTCGCTCGCCCTCTAGGGCGCCTCGGGCCCGGACCGGGCGGGTGGCGATGGCGCCGGGCGCCGAGACCCCGATCGACCCGACGGAGAACCCGGGCACGGTCCGGATCGTCATCACGCGCGCCGGGCGATCCGGATCCGAGACGGTGGGCCTCGACGGCCTGGCGGCCGCGCTGCGCGACCCGGCGGCGTTCGTCTGGGTCGACCTCGAGGATCCGTCCCGGGCCCAGGTCGCCGAGGTCGCCCGGATCCTCGAGCTTCACCCGCTCATCGCGGAGAACATCGGCGAGCACCACCAGCGGGCGAAGGTCGACCAGGTGGAGGGGTGCGTCCACGTCGTCCTGTTCGTGCTCGCATTCGTAGGCGAGGTGCAGACGATCGAGGTCGACTTCGTGCTCGGCGAGCGCTACCTCGTCACCTCCCACGAGCACGGCTGGAACCCGGCGGCGGCGCCGCTCCTGCGCGTGGACCCCGGCGAGTACCTGGGGCGGGGGCCGGACCTCCTCTTCTACGCGATCGCGGACTGGATCGTTGACGAGTACTTTCCCGTCCTCGATCGGCTCGCCGACGAGATTGACCAGCTCCAGGACGTCGTGGTCGACACGGCGTCGCGCTGGACGCTCGAGCAGCTGTTCGTGCTCAAGCGCGAGTTGATCGCGGTGCGGCGGGCGACGTCACCGGCCCGCGAGATCTTCAACCAGCTGACGAACCGCGACCTGGCCGTCATCCGGCCGCCCCACGTCGTCTACTTCCGCGACGTGTACGACCACCTCATCCGCGTCACCGACGAGCTCGACAACTACCGCGAGCTCGTCTCCGGCACGCTCGACGTCTACCTCTCGACGGTCAACAACAACCTGTCGCTCATCATGAAGCGGCTGACCGGGGTGACGGTCATCCTGGCCGGCATCGGCGCGGTGGCCGGCATCTTCGGGATGAGCGAGGCTGGCGCCGCGTTCGCGGGCGGCGAGGCGACCGGGTTCTGGGTCGTGACCGTCGCCGTCGTCGCGCTGTCGGCGACCGTCGCGCTCGTGCTCCGCCGGATCGACTGGATCTGAGGCGGCGTCAGCCGCACACGACCGGCTTGGGCACCGGGTGCGCATCGGCCGGATCGGCCGGGCCGCTCAACAGGAAGTCGGCGATCACCTGGGTCTTGCCCGGTGTGCCGCGGGGTCCCTCGGACGTCTGGAGCCAGACCTGCTCCGTGTTCGCCGCGAGCGCGTCGCCGAGCGACGTCTGGTGGCGGCGGATCTCGACGATCTCGTAGAGGAACAGCTGGTCGTCGCTCGTGTAGACCTGGACGAGCATGCCGAGCATGGCCGCCCCGTTGCTGACCTTCGAAGCGTCGAGGATCGGCAGGAACATGCCCGTCCGGGCGTGCGCGTAGAGGTAGGTCGCCCGGCCCTGTCCGGGTTGGCCGAGCTCCTGGATGTACTCGGCCACGTTGCACAGTGGATACGAGTTGTCGCCGGGCGGCTTGACCACCGGCAGGTCGATCCCGAGCGCGGGGACGACGACGCGGGTCGAGACCCGGTCGCTCGGCACGGACGGTGACGGAGACGGCGAGGCGGATGGTTCGACCGACGGCGGGAACGTGGGCGACGGGGTCGGCGTGGGCGACGGGGTCGCCGTCGGCGGAGCGGTGGTGGGCGGCGGTGATGTCGGGACCCCGGCGTCGACCGGTCCGGTGTAGGACAGCAGGCCGGCCGCGACGAGCATGACGCCGCTCGCCGTCAACAGGGAGGGCACGAGACGCGTGCGGAGGCGATCCCGGATGGTCGACATCGGACGGACAGCCTAGCAGCGAACGTCCGAGACGGCCCCCGCACGCTCGTACTGGTACTCTCCGCGGCGATGTCCTCCCGCGTTCCCATCGCCGCCGGCGTCGTGACGGGCGTGCTCGCCGCCGCGGTGGTCATCGGTGCGATCGTCGCGTTCGCTCCGGAACCCACCGGCCCATCCGCCGCCGACCCGTCGCCGACTGCCCCGTCGCAGGCCTCGCCCAGCGCGTCGCCGACACCGACGAGCAGCGCCACGGCCGTCCCCACCGTCGGACCGATCGTCGGTGGCTTCCACGTCGGCGAGCCCGCGCCGCCGCTCGTCGTCCCCCAGGTCGGCGGCGGTGAGATCGACCTGGCGGCCCTCGTCGGGTCGCCGGTGTGGGTGAACTTCATGGCAACCTGGTGTCCCGAGTGCCAGGAGGAGTTCCCGCGCATGAACGGGTTCGCCGTGCGCTACGCCGACGACGGGCTGATCGTCCTCGCGATCGACGTGCGCGAAGAGGAGGGCCTCGTCGCCGCGTTCGCCCAGTCGCTCAACGCGACGTTCCCGGTGGGACTCGACCTTGACGGCGCGGCCCAGCGCGCGTGGGATGCGTACGCCCTGCCGGTCCACTTCTGGATCGATGCCGACGGGATCATCCGGGACGGGGCGTTCGGCGGGATCGGCCCGGACATCATGGCGCGCGGCGTCGCGCGGATCCTGCCCGGCGTCGACGTCACGCCGTGATCGGCGCGGAGGGCGCCGTGACCTCCTGGCCGATCGTTGCCGGCCGGATCGCGGCGATCGCGGGGGTCGCCGCGGCCCGCGGTCGGCTGCTCGTCGTGACCGACTTCGACGGCACGATCGCGCCGATCACGCCGGAGCCGATGGCGACCCGCGTCCTGCCGCTCGGGCGGGCGGCGCTCCGCCGGCTCGCTGCCCTCGCCGAGGGCCATCCCGATCGGCTCGAGCTCGTCGTGTTGTCCGGCCGGGCCGCGGCCGACGTCGCCGGGCGCGTTCGCGTCGGGGGCGTCCGGTACCTCGGCAACCACGGCGTCGAGGGCGGCGCGCTGGCCCGCCGCTCATCGGCGGAGCGGCTGGCGGTCGCAACCGACCCCGCCCTCTCCCGGCACGCCCCAACCGTGCGCCGCCTGGCCGACGACGTGGCGATCCGGCTGGGCAATCCCGGCTGGCTGTTCGTCGAGGACAAGGGCCCGACCGTGGCGTTCCACTTTCGCCGCGCGGCAGACGGCGACGCGGCCCGCGCGGCGGTGCTCGCCGCGATCGATGACGCGGAGACCGCGTCGGGCGAGATCGGCCTCGTCCGGCTCGAGGGTCGCCGGGTCGTCGAGCTCCATCCGGAGGGGGCCGGCCACAAGGGAGCGGCCGTCGAGCGCCTGCTCGACGAGATCAGACCGGCAGCGGCGATCGTCCTCGGCGACGATCGGAGCGACGCCGAGGCGTTTCGGGCCATCCGGACGGCGCGTGAGTCAGGCCAGCTCCGTGACGGCCTCGCCGTCGGGGTTCACGGAGCCGCGGAGACCCCCGACGAGGTCATCGAGGCCGCCGACGTCCTGCTCGCGGGCCCGCACGACGCCGCCCGGGCACTCGCGCTGCTCAGCCGGGAAGTGCGGTCTCGACTCGCCTGACCGTGTCGCGCAGCCGGCGCGACGGCGGCAGATCGCCGCGCCGGAGGGCGGCGACGTCCCGGAGCTGCCTCCGCAGCCACCAATCGAGGTCCTCCTCGCGGACCGAGGCGCGAAGGCGCCGCAGCCGCGCCCGCCGCTCGTCCCGCGGCATGCGGAGGGCGCGCTCGAGCGCCTCCGCCGTCCCGACGATGTCGGCCGGGGCGACGGTCAGCGAATCGCCGGCCAGCTGCTCGGCCGCGCCGGCGGTCTCGGACAGGATGAGCACCGGGTCTCGCTCGCCGACGAGCACGGCCTCCTTGGCGACGAGGTTCATGCCGTCGACGAGCGGGTTGACGAGCACCGTGTCGGCCAGGCGGAGGGCGGCGATCGCCATCGCGTAGTCGGAGCCATCGGCGATCCAGATCGGCGCGTCGTCCGGCTCGGCCAGGCCGTTCACCCGGGCGACCACCTCGCGGACCGCGGCGCCGTACTCCGCGTACTCGCGGATCTCCGTCCGCGTCGGTGCCTGGACGGCGAGAAAGCGGACCGTGCCGCGCAGTTCCGGGTGGCGCTCGAGCAGCTCCTCGAAGGCGAGGAAGCCGCGCAACGCGTTCTTGGACGGCTCGATCCGGTCCGCCCGTACGATGAGCGCCGGATTGCCCGCGCGCTCGAGGCGCTGCCGGATGCGCTCGACCCGCTCCGTCACCGGCGCGGAACGGGCGAAGCGGGCGAGGCCGTCCGGATCGACCGCGATCGGATACGTCCGAACCCGGATCCGCCGGTCGCGCCAGCGGACGGATCGGCCCTCCGGGTCGACCCGCGCGTCGCGCACGAAGCTCGCCACGGTGTCGAGGAAGTGCGACGCGTAGCGGTCGGTCTGGAGGCCCACGATGTCGCACGCGAGGAGGCCCTCGCAGATCTCGCGCCGGAGCGCCTGCGGGAGGAGCTGCCACTCGCTTTCGGCCGGCCACGGGATGTGATTGAAGTGGAGGATCGTCGCGTGCGGCAGGCGCTCGCGGATGCGCGCCGGGGCGAGGTACAGGTGGTAGTCCTGGAGGAGCACGATCGGCCGCTCGTGGCCCGCGGCGGCCCTGACGACCGCCTCGGCGAGGGTCGCGTTCGCGCTGCGGTAGCCGCGCCGCCACGCGTCGAGCAGGGCGGCGTCGACGTTCGGGCCGTACGCCGGCGCGTACATCCGGTGCTGGAGGAACCACAGGAACGGGTTCGACACGACGCGGTAGAAGCGGTCGTACACGTCCGGATCGAGCGGCACGTACGACAGGGCGAGATCCTGGCCCGGCAGGAGGTCCTCGATCAGCGCTCCGACCCGCCCGCGGACCCCGGACCGGGTGCGGCGCCGCTGGCGCGGCTGCCCGCGATCCAGGTGCGGCGCCGCAATCCGATCGCCCTCGGTCAACGCCGCGGCGACCCAGGTCACCGGCGCGTGACGGCCGAGTTCGGCCAGGGCCGTCACGAGCCCACCGGACCCGCGACCGGCGGTCAGGCCGTCGGGCTCATCGGGATCCGTGTCGAACGTGATCGGCCCGCGGTTGGAGACGACGAACAGGCGGCCGTCGCGGCCCAGCAGTTCGTCGAGCAGGCCGGCGCGCGTGGCATCCGGCATGCCCGAATCGTACGGGGGTGGCGCGATTCGTGCGCCGGGAGGTCCGCGCGGACGCGCTACCGGGACTTACCCGATGGCCCGGGCGGCCGCTCCCACGGCGTCGAGCAGGGCATTCGGGAACACGCCGAAGACGATCGTCAGGACCGTCGCTGCCGCCAGCCCCACCCACAGCAGGCGACCGTGCCGGAGCGGCTCGGCCTCGGTCCGCGGCTCGCGCATGAACATGTACACGACGACGCGCAGGTAGTAGAACGCGGCCGCCGCCGCGTTGAGCACGGCGATCACGGCGAGGAACGCGACCCCACCGCCGGCCTGGACCGCGGCGAGGATCACGTACGCCTTGGCGAAGAACCCGGCCGTCGGCGGGATGCCGGTGAGCGACAGGAGGAACAGCGTCATGAGGATCCCGAGGACCGGCTCGCGCCGCCCGAGCCCGGCGAACGTGTCGAGCCCGGAGGTGACGCCGGCCCGCTTCTGGAGGGCGGCGACGACGGCGAAGGCGCCGAGGTTCATGAACGAGTAGGCCGCTCCGTAGAACAGCAGGCCCTCGAGGCCCTCCATCCGTCCTGCGGCGTACGCCGCGAGGCCCACGAGCATGTACCCGGTGTGGGCGATCGAGCTGTAGGCCAGCATCCGTTTGACGTTCGTCTGCGTGAGCGCGACCAGGTTGCCGAGCGTCATCGTGATCGCGGCGAGCACGACGACGACCGGCAGCCACTCCTCGCGGAGCGGCCCGAGCGCCTCGACGAACAGGCGCAGGATCAGCGCGAAGGCGCCGACCTTCGGGCCCACCGAGAGGTAGCCGGTGATCGGCGTCGGCGAGCCCTGATACGCATCCGGCGTCCAGTAATGGAACGGGACCGCCGCGATCTTGAACGCGACGCCAGTGGTCATGAACGCGAGGCCCATCGCCAGGCCCGGCGACAAAACAGCCGAGCCGGCGGCAATCCCGGACAGCGCCTCGGCGACGCCGGCGACGCGTGTCGTGCCGGTCAGCCCCCACACGAACGCGAGGCCGAACAGGAAGATCGCCGAGCTGAACGAACCGAGCAGGAAGTACTTGATCGCCCCCTCGGTCGAGTAACCGTCCGTCTTGTGGTAGCCCGCCAGCAGGTAGCCGGGCAGGACCATGAGCTCGAGGCCGAGGAACAGGAGGAGCAGGTCCGTCGAGGCGGCGATGAGCATCGCCCCGCACATCGCGAAGATGAGCACCGTCGCAAATTCCGCGAGCGGTAGGTCCCTTGGCCGGAGGTAGTCCGGACCGAACGCGATCGTGAGGCCGACGATCGCCACGAACAGCAGGTCGAGGAACGTCGTCAGGGCGTCGACCGTGTACGACCCGCCGAACGCCGAGGCCGCGGTCGCGCCGGTCACGACGATCAGGCCGGCGACGACGGCCAGGCCGGCCAGCGACACGAACACGACCGGCTCCGACCGACCCGGCCAGGCGAGGTCGACGACGATGACCGCGATGGCGACGAGCACAGCGGCGGCAAGCGGCGCGATCGTGACGAGGTCGGCAGCGGTCATGAGGAACGCACCGGGCGGGATGCAGGCATCGGGCGGGCGTCAGGCATGGCTCAGGCCGCCTCCGCCGGTTCGGCTGGCTCGGCGGCCGGCCCGATGATGGCGAGCACCCGGAACGCGACGATCGCCAGGAGCACGATGCCGACGACGACCGGCACGACGGGATCGATCGCCGCCGGCGGCACCGGCTCCACGTCCGACAGGGCGCCGAGCACGGACCCCTCGATGAGGTGGAGCACGAGACCCGGGAACAGGCCGAGGACGACGACAAGTGCGGCGAGCGGCGTGAGCGTGAGGAGCTCGATCGGCGACACGTCGGTGAGGTGGTGGCCGAGCCCCTTGAGGAAGTCGGACAGCTCGCCGAACACGACTCGCTGGAACATCCACAGCAGATAGCCCGCGGCGAGGATCATGCAGAACGTGGCGATCGCGCCGACGGCCGGGCTGTAGTCGAACGCGCCCACGAGGGCGAGGAACTCGCCGACGAACCCGGACAGGCCGGGCAGCCCGCCGGAGGCGAAGACGAAGAACCCGAGCAGCGCGGCATAGACCGGCACGCTCGCCGACAGCCCGCCCATCTTCGCGATCGTCCGATCGTGCGTCCGCTCGTAGATCACGCCGACGAGCAGGAACAGGGCGCCGGTGATGAGCCCGTGATTCACCATCTGGAGGATCGCGCCCTGCATGCCCTGTTCCCGGAACACGAAGATGCCGAGCGTGACGAAGCCCATGTGGCTGACCGAGCTGTACGCGACGAGCTTCTTGAGGTCCGGCTGGACGAGGGCGACGATCGCCCCGTAGATGATCGCGATGAGGCTGAGCCCGATGATCGCCGGCGCGTAGGCCTGCGCGGCCGCCGGGAAGAGCGGCAGGGCGAACCGAATGAACCCGTAACCGCCGAGCTTGAGCAGCACGCCGGCGAGGATCACGGAGCCCGCCGTGGGTGCCTCGACGTGGGCATCCGGCAGCCACGTGTGGAACGGGAACATCGGGACCTTGATCGCGAAGGCGAGGAAGAACGCGGCGAACGCGAAGAGCTGGAGCCCATCGGCGAAGCCGGTCGTCGCCGCGTGGGCCCGCAGGGCCTCGAAGTCGAACGCGCCGACCCACGAGCCGCCGTTCGCGTCCTGGAACGCGAACGCGGTGGCGAGGATCGCGACGAGCATGAGCAGCGACCCGACGAGCGTGTACAGGACAAACTTGATCGTCGCGTAGATCCGGTTCGCGCCGCCCCAGATGCCGATGATCAGGTACATCGGAACGAGGACGACTTCCCAGAAGATGTAGAACAGGAACGTGTCGAGGGCGACGAACACGCCGATCATCCCGACCTCGAGGATGAGGAACGAGACCATGTACTCCTTGATCCGCTCCTGGATCGGGCGGAACGAGGCGAGGATGCTGATCCACATGAGCGTCGTGGTGAGCACGACGAGGACGACCGACAGGCCGTCGACGCCGAGCTTGTACTGGATCCCGAACAGGGGGATCCAGTCGGCGACCTCGACGAATTGGAAGCGATGGGCGACCGGCGTCGGGACGAAGCCGACGAGGAGCAGGAGCGAGGCCACCCACGCGAGCAGCGCGGCGGCCAGCGCCACGGGGCGGGCGGCCGACCTCGGAAGGAGGGCGACGGCAATCGCCCCGGCAAGGGGCAGGAAGGTCACGATCGTGAGGATCGGGATGCTCGACACGGCCATCGTCAGCGCCCCGCGATCCACAGGTAGGAGCCGGCCATCACGATCAGCCCGATCGCGATCCCGAGGGCGTAGTTCTGGACCCGGCCGGTCTGGACCTCGGCGAGACCCCGGCCGCTGGCACGCGTCACGGCTCCCGCCCCGTTGACGATCCCGTCGACGATCTCGCGGTCGAACCACCATAGGGCGGCCGCGATCCGGCCGCCGATCCGCATGAACAGCAGGTCGTTGAGCTCGTCGAACCACCACTTGTTGAGCGACGCGCGGTAGAGGAACGGCGCGCGGGCGGTCAGGGTGCGAACCGCCTCCGGGTCCGGGGCGCGGTGCCGAAGGCCGGGCAGCTCGACGCCGAACAGCCGCCAGGCGATCGCGATGCCGACCGCGGCGACCCCGACGCTGGCCAGGATGAGCACGCCGTCGATCCCGAACAGCGCATATGGCTCGAGCTCGTGGTGGAGCAGCTCGGTGGCCTCGTGGAACACCGGCTCGAGCCAGTGGTGGAGCGTGCTGTCGCCGAGTGGCAGGCCCAGGTACAGGCCGAGCAGGGCGGACGGAATGGCGAGCAGGATGAGCGGCACGGTCATGACCCGCGGCGATTCATGGATCCGGTCCCAGACCTCGCGCGGACCGCGGAACTCGCCCCAGAACGTGAGGCCCATGAGCCGGAACATGTAGAACGCGGTGAGGCCGGCCACGACGAAGCCGATGAACCAGACCCACGCGAACCCGAGCTTGAACGACTCGCCGAGGATCTCGTCCTTGCTGAAGAAGCCGGCCAGCGGCGGGATGCCGGCGATCGCGAGCGAGCCGACGAGCATCGTCGCGTAGGTGATCGGGATCTTCCGACGCAGGCCGCCCATCCGGCGCATGTCCTGCTCCTCGTGCACGGCGTGGATGACGGAGCCCGAGCCGAGGAACAGCAGGCCCTTGAAGAAACCGTGGGTCATGAGATGGAAGATCGCGGCGGTGAACGCGCCGACACCGAGGGCGGCGAACATGTAGCCGAGCTGGCTGAGCGTCGAATAGGCGAGCACGCGCTTGATGTCCGTCTGGGTCAGCGCGATCGAGGCGGCCAGGATGGCGGTGAAGATGCCGATCGCGGCGACGACCACGAGCGCCTCGGGGGCGTGGGCGAAGATCGGGCTCGTGCGGGCCACGAGGTAGACGCCGGCGTTGACCATCGTCGCGGCGTGGATGAGCGCGGAGACGGGCGTCGGGCCCTCCATCGCGTCGGGCAACCACACGTGGAGCGGGAACTGGGCGCTCTTGCCCATCGCCCCGGCGAAGATGAGGAGCGAAATGACGCTGATCGTGAGCGGCTCGAGCTCCCCGATGCGCTCGATCGTCTCGCGGATGTCGAGCGTGCCGAGGCTCACGAAGATGAGCATGATCCCGAGCGCGAAGCCCACGTCGCCGACGCGGTTGACGATGAACGCCTTCTTCGCCGCCAGAGCGGCGGTCCGCTTGCGGTACCAGAACCCGATGAGCAGGTAGCTCGACAGGCCGACCAGCTCCCAGGCCACGAACACGACGAGGAAGCTGTCCGCGAGGACGAGCAGGAGCATCGAGAACATGAACAGGTTGAGGTAGGCGAAGAAGCGCCAGTACCCCGGGTCGTGGCTCATGTAGCCGATCGAGTAGACGTGCACGAGCATGCCGATCGTGGTGACCACGATGAGCAGGCAGGCCGTCAGGGTGTCGACGAAGAAGCCCGCCTCGACGACGAAGTCGCCGGCCGGGATCCACTCGTACAGCGTGACCCCGAAGCCGTGCTCCCCGAACGGTTCCGCGTGGGTGAGCGCGAGGTACGCGACGACCATCGAGATCGCCCAGGCGACGACAACGAGGCCGACCGGGATCCAGTGGGCCTCCTTGTCGAGCCGCCGCCCGACGAGCGCGGTGATCGCGAACCCTGCCAGCGGCAGGATCGCGATGAGCGGAACGAGGACGTCCATCGTGCCTTACCGCCGCATCGCGTCGTATTCGTCGACGAGCGGCGTCCGCCGGTTGCGGAAGATGGCGATGACGATCGCGAGCCCCACCGTCGCCTCGGCCGCCGCGACGGCGATGACCATGATCGCGATGACCGATCCGTTCTCCGCCAGGCCGGCGACGAACGCGCCGAAGGCGACGATCGCGAGGTTCACCGCGTTGAGCATGAGCTCGATCGACATGAGCATGCTGATCGCGTTGCGCCGTGCGAGGAAGCCGAACGTGCCGATGGCGAACAGGAGCCCGGACAGGATCAGGTAGGCATCGAGCGAGTTGGCGATCACAGCGACTCGCCCCGCTCGCGCTTGGCGATGAACACGCCACCGATGACGGCCGCGAGGAGGAGGACGCCGACGATCTCGAAGGGCAGGACGTAGTCCGCGAAGAGCAGCCGGGCGAGCGTGTCCGTCGCCGTGTGGAGGCGCTCGCCGAGCTCGCCCCAGTCGGTCGCCGTGACCGTGATCGCGATGACGATGGCGAGCACCACGGCGGCGACACCGGCCGGCCCGGCCTGGGTCTGGAACACGAGCCGCGACGGGGCCGCCTTCGTCTCGGTCAGCATGATCGCGAACAGGATGAGCACGCTGATCGCGCCGATGTAGACGACGACCTGGGCGGCGGCGACGAGCGTCGCGCCGGCGAGCAGGTAGATGCCGGCGAGGGCACCGAAGCAGACGATCATCGCCAGACCGCAGCGGATGATGTCGCGCATCGTCACGACCGCCAGCGCGGACACGAGCATGGTCACGGCGAAGACGAGGAACAGGGCGTCGGTGAAGTCACCGCCCCACAGCAGGACGGTCAGGATCGCCGGCGTCAGCACGATGCCGGCGAGGACCGCGGTGGCGATCAGCGGCCGGAACGCCCCGGGGATCCAGGAGGGCATGCGGACGGCCTACTTCGGGTGGGCGTGGCCGGATCCGCCGGGCCCGATCCCGGTGATCCCGTGCCCGTCGGTATGGCCGTTGCCGTTGCCGTGCCCGTGGCCGTTGCCCGTCTCGCCGCGCGCAGCGACGGTTGGCGGCAGGACCGGGAGGAGCCGGTCGGAGCCGATGACCCGACCCTCCGCCGTCGCGCGCTCGAGCCAGTCCCGCTCGCGCCGGATGTACGTGACCTCCGTCTCGCGCTCGACCGCGGCGATCGCGAGCAGGTCGATCATCGGATCCTGCCGGCTCGTGTGCGACAGCTCGAAGTCCGCCCCGTCGCGCAACGCGTCGTACGGGCACGCGTCGACGCAGATCCCGCACAGGATGCAGCGGCTCTCGTCGACCTCGTACTTCTGGAGCACGCGTGGCTTCGGCATGAGCGCGCCGGTGGGGCACGTCTCGGCACAGCGCCCGCACGACACGCACGGCGTGTCGTTGAGGCTCATGTCGAGCGGCGTCGTGACGAGCGTGTCGAAGCCGATCCGCATGAAGTCGTAGCACGCCGCGCCGACCACCTCGGCGCACACGTTGGCGCATCGGCCGCAGTCGATGCAGCGCGACGGCTCGCGCAGGATGAACGCGTGCGAGTCGTCGCGGAGGTAGTCGTGGTTGACGCCGGTGAAGCGGTTCTCCGTCACGCTCCGGTAGCCCGCGCCCTGGTGGTGCTGCGGCTCGAGCGTCCGGAGCGTCGTCCCGTACTCGATTCCGAGGCGGCGGAGGTCACAGAACCCGATCGCCTCGCACGTGCACTGGAGGCAGCGCGTCGATTCGGCGACCGCCTCCTCGCGCGAGTACGGGATCTCGTATTCGACGTAGCTCCGGTTTCGGACCTCCGGCTCCATAGCCGTCATCCGGTAGCGCGGCTCCTTCACCTCGCTCGTGAACGGCACGATGGACAGGAACTCCGGCTGCGGCTCGGCCAGGGTCTGGCGGGTGCGGATCGCGCCCAGGTCGAGGCCCTGCAGGTAGGCATCGACCGCGTACGCGGCCCGGCGGCCCTCGGCGATGGCCTGGACGACCGTCGCCGCGCCGATCCGCACGTCGCCGGTGCCGAAGACGCCCGGCCGGCCGGTCTCGAACGTGACCGCGTCCGCCTTGAGGCGGCGCTGGCGGGTCGCCTCGACCCCCTCTGATCCCGGTCCGATCCAGTCGAGCTCCGGGCCCTGGCCGATGGCGAGGAGCACCCGGTCGCACGGGATCGTGAACTCGGTCCCGGGCGCCGGCTCCGGCCGGCGCCGCCCCGACGCGTCCGGCTCGCCGAGCTGCATCCGGATGAACTCGACGCCGGTCACGCGCCCGCTCTTCGGATCCGTGATGATCCGCGACGGGCCGGCCTGGAAGATGGCCTGGGCGCCTTCCTCGAGCGCCTCGTGAACCTCGTTCGCGGCCGGCATGTCCTTCATGTCGCGCCGATAGACGAGGGTGACCTCCTTCGCGCCCTGGCGGACCGACGTCCGCGTGCAGTCCATCGAGGTGAACCCGCCGCCGATGACGACGACCCGGCTGCCGGCGTGCCCCGGCACCTCGAGGCCCAGCGTGGCCGTGCGCAGGTACTCGAGGCCGTCGTAGACGCCCTCGGCGTCCTCGCCCGGAATGCCGAGCTTGTTCGTGTCGTAGCAGCCGATCGCGACGACGACCGCGTCGAAGCCCTGGTTGCGCAGGTCGTCGAGGGTGAAGTCGCGTCCGAGGCCCTGGTTGCACACGATCCGCCCGCCGAGCCGGGTGACCGACTCGTACTCCGCCTCGAGCACCTCGACCTTGGGCAGGCGGTACTGCGGGATGCCGTAGCGGAGCATCCCGCCCGGCGCCGGGTCGCGCTCGAAGACGGTCACGTCGTGGCCGGAGATGAGCAGGTAGTACGCCGCGGACATGCCCGCCGGCCCGGAGCCGATGACGGCGGCCCGCCGGCCGGTCCGGGGCTGGACCTCGAACGGCACCGGTGGATCGACGCCGTCGTCGAGCATCGCCCGGAGGACCTGGTCGCCAGCGTAGCGATGGCTGTCGCGGATGGCGATCGCCTCGTCCACCTCGTCGCGCCGGCAGTGCTCCTCACACGGCGCCGGACAGACCCGGCCGAGGACCGACGGGAAGGGGATCGTCCGCTTGAAGATCCGTGTCGATTCGCGGAAGTTGCCCTCGGCGTTCTGCTTCAGGAAGCCCGGGATGTCGATGTGGCTGGGGCACTTGTTCTGGCAGGGCGGCAGGCAGTACGCGTTGTGGTCGCTGAAGATGAGCTCGAGGTTCGTCCGTCGGAGGCGCCGGACCTCGTCCGTCTGGGTTCGCACGACCATCCCCGCCTCGGCGTCGCGCGAGCACGAGATCGGTGGATGGTCCTCCCCGTCGACCTCGACGACGCACATCCGGCAGGCGCCGAAGCCGGGCAGCTTGGGCTCGTAGCACAGGGTCGGGATCTCGATCCCGTTGTCGCGGCAGACCTCGAGGATCGTCTGGCCCTCGAAGCCCTCCACGACCCGACCGTCGACCTCGATCCGGATGCGCGGCGTCGACATCGGCCGCTGCGGCGCCTGCGTCTCGAGCAGGCGCTCGGCGAGCGAGGCGTCGGCCGGCGACCCGGCCGGTGGGGCCGGTGGCCTGGCGTCGGGGCGGGTGATCAGGTCTGCCATTGCGTCGTCAGTGGGCTCCGGCGGCGGACGTGGCCGGCGCGGCGATCGGCCGGCAGACGCCGGCGGGGCACGTGCCGCGCACGATGTGGTCGTCGATCTCGGAGCGGAAGTATCGCATCCCGCTCGTGAGCGGAAGCGTCGCCAGCCGCTCGTGGTCGCACAGCGCGCTCCCGACGATGTCCGCCGAGAGGTCCACGACAAGGTCCGGATCGGTCGGCCGGGCCCGTCCGCCGGCGAACCGTTCGGCGATCTCGAGGAGCCGCTGCGTCCCGATCCGGCACGGGATGGTCTTGCCGCACGCCTCCGTGGCACAGAAGCCGGTCAGGATCCGGGCGAGGTCGACGATGCACGCCCGATCGTCCGCCACGACCACGGAGCCGGAGCCGACGTGGGCCCCGACCGACCGGAGGCCGGCGTACGTGTACGGGGTGTCGAGCAGGCTCGGCGGCAGGATCCCGCCGGACGGGCCACCGACGAGGACGGCCTTGAGCGTCCGGCCGCGCGGCAGGCTCCCCGCGAGCGCGGCCACCTGGCGAAGCGGCGTCCCGAGGGGCACCTCCGCGATGCCGTCGCCGGATGGGCCGCGCAGGCCGACGAGGATCGTGCCCGGGGCGTCCGGGTCTCCAATCGCCGCGAACGCCTCCGGCCCGTTCGTCACGATCCACGGCACGGCCGCGAGCGTCTGCACGTTCTGGACGACGGTGGGAGCGCCGAACAGGCCGCGCCGTGCCGGGTACGGCGGCCGCTGCTCCGGCTGGCCACGGCGGCCCTCGAGCGCCTTGAGCAGCACCGTCTCCTCGCCGAGCATCCAGGCGCCCTGGACGGGCCGGACGGTGACGTCGATGTCGTGTCCGGAGCCGAGCACGCCGTCGCCGAGGTAGCCCGCCTTCGTGGCGGCCGCGACCGCCCGCTCGATCGCCCGGACGGCGTCGGCCGCGTCGGCGCGGATCGCGACGATCGCCTCGCGCGCGCCGATCGCGTAGGCGGCGATCGCGAGCCCCTCGATGACCGCATACGGATCGAGCTCGATGAGCGCGAGGTCGGTGCGCGAGGCCGGGTCGGCGCCATAGGCGTTGGCGACCACGAACCGGCGCGGCGCCTCGGTCCCGGCGCAGGCGCGCCACTTCTCGCCGGTCGAGAAGCCTGCCCCGCCGCGTCCGCGCAACCCGGAGGCCGCGACCGTCGCGATCGCCCCGGTCGGGCCCAGGTCGCGCACGGCCCGCCGGAGGCCCTCGAAGGCACCGGCTCGGACCGCCGCGTCGAGGTCGGTCGGATCGGCCGCACCGGCGCGGGCGAGGAGGATCCGCGGCCAGGCGGCCGGGGTCGACAGCACGGTCGTCATCGGGTCACCGTCGTCACTGGACCCGCCGCCCGATCGCCGTCGTCAGCGCGTCGAGGTAGGCGGCGTCGCCGGGCCGGCGCGCCGCCGCATCGGCCACCGCGAGCGCGTCACCGGGTGCCTCGAACCGGAGGTGCCGGTAGTACGTCGCGGTCCCGTAGATCGTCGCGTACCACGCGCCAGTTCGGTGGCTGATCCGCTTGAGCGCCGCGACCGGCAGGTAGCCGTAGGCGGCCTGCGTTCCCTCGAGGATCGCGAGCATGTGCGCCGGATCGTGGTCGTACTCGTCGAGGACGGCGTCGACCGGCCCGAGGTCGATCGGCTCGAAGTGGGCGTAGGCGGGATCCGGAACGGGCCTGCCGGAGCGTCGGAGGGCCGATTCCTCGCGCCGCTCGCCGTACGTCTCCGGGGCGCCCCAGTGGACGTGGTAGCGACCCTTCGTGTCGATGCCGCCCATGTCGATGCACTCGATCGGGCAGGCCTGGGCGCACTGGAAGCACGTCTCGCACTTGATCGTGCCGTACTCGTCATACAGCAGCTGGAGGCGGCCGCGGAACTTCGGCGGGATGTCCGCCTGGACCTCCGGGTAGCGGACCGTCACCTTCGGCTCGAAGAACCGGCGCAGGGTCAGGGCCATGCCCTTCACGAGGCCGATGCCCGGGACGAAGCTCACGACCCGGACCTCAGGGCGTCGATCACGAGGATGGCCCCGGCCGTGATGAAGATGTTGATGAAGGCGAGCTCCATGAGCCACTTCCAGGCGAAATTCATGAGCTGGTCGATCCGGACTCGCGGCAGCGTCCCGCGCATCCACACGAAGACGAACACGAAGAAGTACGTCTTGACCAGGAACCAGGCGAGGCCGGCCACCCAGTCGAAGCTGATGTACGCCCAGCCGACGACGGCGGCGACGGCGACGAGGTTGAACAGGACGAACCCGATGACGAGCCCGTACCACGCCGGCCAGGCCGGGCGGAGCAGCCAGAACGGGGCCGCGAAGACGAGCGTGGCGACGACCGGCACGACGGCGATGAGGATGAGCAGGCCGATCCCGAGTGATGCCGGGTCGAGCGCGAGACTCGTGGCCGGGAACGGGAACGGCGCGTTCCAGCCACCGAAGAAGAGCGTGACCATGAGCGCCGAGACGATGAACACATTCACGTACTCGGCGAAGAAGAAGAAGCCGAAGCGCATCCCGGAGTACTCGGTCGCGAAGCCGGCCACGATCTCGGAGTCCGCCTCGGTCAGGTCGAACGGGGTCCGGTTCGCCTCGGCCGTGGCGGCGATGAAGAAGATGAGCGCGCCGAGCGGCTGCTGCCAGATGTACCAATCGGTGAACCAGCCGGCCTGGTTCTGGACGAGCTGGTTGAGGCTCATCGTGCCCGCCAGCAGGAGGACGCCGACGACCGACAGGGTGAGCGGGATCTCATAGCTGATGATCTGGGCCGCGGAGCGGAGACCGCCGAGCAGCGAGTACTTGTTGAAGCTCGACCATCCGCCCATGAGCAGGCCCACGACGGTCAGCCCGCCGACGGCGAAGAAGTAGAGCAGGGCGATGTTCATGTCGACGCCGAACAGGCCAGGCCCGAACGGGATGACGAGCAGGGCCATGACGGCCGACAGGTAGACGACCACCGGGGCGAGGGTGAAGATCGTCGAGTCGGCGCCGGTCGGGGTGAAGTCCTCCTTCATGAGGACCTTGAGCCCGTGGATGACCGACAGGAGGGAACCGAACGGCCCGACCCGGTCTGGCCCGATCCGCAGGTTCATGAGGGCGATGCCCTTCATCTCCATGTAGATGATGAGGAACGCCGTCGGGATCGTCATGAGCAGGATCGCCGTCGCCGCGACGACGAAGCGGACGATCGGCAGGTTCGCGCCGAGGATCTCGAGGACCGCCTCGCCGACGAGCGCGATCGCCACCACCGCGGCGACCGTCAGGACGACGAGCACCGGCACGACCGTGAACACGATCTTCCCGGGAAGGGTCAACCGATTCCAGGTCCGCGCCACGACGGTCATGCGAGCATCCCGTGGCCGCGCTCGGACGAGCCGAGGCCAAGGCGCCGACGAGCAGGGAAGCGAGCGTAGCCCACGCTACGTGAGCGCACCCGCGCAGTCGGCAACGCGGGCGTCGGCCGTCCCAGCGCGGCCGTCATTTGTCGACGCCGCCCATGATCGGGTCGAGGCTCGCGTTGATCGCCATCCAGTCGGCGATGAGGCGACCCTCCATGAGCAGGTTGAACGACTGCAGGTGGAGGAAGCTCGGGTCGTGGATGCGGAAGCGGAACGGCTGGTCCGTCCCGTCGCTCACGGCGTAGATCGCGTACTCACCGCGCGGTCCCTCGACCGCGGCGAAGGCCCGGCCCGGCCGGGGCCGGAGCAGGCGCGGCAGCTTGGCCATGATCGGACCGTCCGGCATCTCGTGGAGGCACTGGTCGATGATCCGCAGGCTCTGCTTGATCTCGTCGATGCGGAGCAGGTAGCGGGCCAGCGCGTCGCCTTCCGACCGGGTCGGGATGTCGAAGTCGAGCTCCGGGTAGACCGAGTACGGGTGGGCTCGCCGGATGTCGAACGGGATGCCGGTCGCGCGGAGGTTCGGGCCGGTCCAGCACATCCGCAGCGCGGTCTGGGGGTCAATCGTCCCGAGCCCGCGGTTGCGCCGGACGAAGATCTCGTTCTCGTTGAGCAGTCCCGTGTTGGCCTCGATCTGGGTCGTCGCGCGGCTCATCCACGTCCCGAGGCGACTCATGAAGTCGTGGTTGAGGTCGCCGTTGACGCCGCCGATCCGAAAGTAGTTGAAGAGCATCCGCTGGCCGGTGATCGAGGCGAGCATTTCGACGATCTCGTCGCGCTCGATGAACGAGTAGAGGATCGGGGTCAGCCCGCCGAGGTCGAGGGCATGGAAGCCCATCGCGAGCGCATGGCTCGAGATCCGGTTCAGCTCACCGGTCAGGACCCGGATGTACTCCGCCCGCCGCGGCACCCCCACGTCGAGCAGCTTCTCGTAGGCCATGACCGCCGGCCACTCGCAGAACAGCGAGGCGATGTATTCGAGCGGATCCATGTACGCGATCGTGTGATGGAAGTCCGCGTTCTCGCACAGCTTTTCGACGCCGCGATGGAGGTAGCCGAGGACGGGATCGAGATCGACGACGTTCTCGCCGTCGATCTTCATCACCACCCGCAGGACGCCGTGGGTGGACGGATGGTGCGGCCCGATGTTGATGAACATCTCGCCGTCGCGCAGCGTGTAGAACTCCGCCTCGCGTTCTGTGCGCGGCGGGTATGGCGGGACCGGCTCGAACACGCCGACCTGCTCGTCGAGCAGGACGCGCGGGTCATCGGCGGACGCGTGGCGCGACTCGGTCGTCATCGCCGCTGGTCGCTCACGTCCTGACCCGCCGGGTGCGCTCGGCGCCCGGGGTATTGGCGGGCTCGTGCGTGCGTTCCATGTGGCGCACGCCCGCGCCGGGCGAACGCGCTGCATCGTCCGCCAGGTAGAAGTCCTTGCGCAGCGGAAAGGAGGTGTAGTCAGGCGGCATGAAGATGCGCCGCAGATCCCGGTTGCCCTCGAACGTGATCCCGAACATGTCATACGCCTCGCGCTCGAGCCACTCCGCGCCCTTCCACAGGAAGGTCACGGACGGCGCACGCGGCGCCTCGCGCGGCAGGCCGTCGGCGATGACCCGCAGCCAGTCCGGGCTCGTCGCGCTCCACAGGTGATAGACGACCTGCATGACCTCGCCGGTGTCGACGCCGGCCAGGTCCGCGAGGAGCTCGAACCCGAACTCCGGCTCGTCATGGAGCGCGCGCATGACCTCCGGGACCTCGCTCGCGGCGATCCGGATCTCGGTCTCGTCGTGGCGCTGCCGGACGGGGCCCGCCAGGGTCGAACCGAAGCGCGCCTCGAGCCGGCGGGCCAGGGCCTTGTCCACTCAGACGTCCTCGGGAACCGTCGGTCCGATCGCCCGCTCCGGCCAGTGTCCGCGGCGGTCCTTGACGAGCTGCTGGAGCTTCATCATCCCGTAGATGAGGCCCTCCGGCCGCGGCGGGCAGCCCGGCACGTAGACGTCGACCGGCATGACCCGATCGATGCCCTCGACCGTCGAGTAGCTCCGCTTGTAGCGGCCGCCGGAGCACGTGCAGTCGCCCATCGCCACGCACCACTTGGGCTCCGGCATCTGCTCCCACAGCCGGACGAGCGGCCCGGCCATCTTCGTCGTGAGCGTGCCTGCGACGATGAGCACGTCCGCCTGGCGTGGGCTGGCCCGGAACGGGAACATCCCCCACCGATCGATGTCGTTCTTGCTCGTCGCGCTCGACATCATCTCGAAGGCGCAGCAGGCCAGGCCGGACAGGAGCGGCCACAGGCTGTTGGCACGGATCAGGTCGAGGACGTAGTCCGCCTTGGTCGGGATGATCTCGAGCGCGCCGGACCAGCGGGCGTTGTCACGGCGCAGGGCGTCGCCCTCAGCGAGCTCCCGGAGGTGCGTGATGTCGGTCGGCTGCCCGCCACCGTAGGCCGCCGGATCCGACGGCTGCCACAGGGCATTCGGTACCTCGATGGCCTCGACGACGTCGGTCGACCCGGTCGTCACGACGGCGGTCGTGGCGTCCGGCTTCAGTCCCACGACAGCACCCCCTTCCGCCAGGCGTAGAACAGCCCGAATAGGAGGACGACGACGAAGATGAGCATGCTGATGAACCCGCCGAGCAGGAGATCGCGGAACACGATGGCCCAAAGGTAGAGGAAGATCACTTCGATGTCGAAGGCGACGAACAGCAGCGCGTAGATGTAGAACGACAGGCCGAACCGCCCGTGCGTGTCGCCGAATGTGTCAATGCCGGACTCGTACGGCAGGCCCTTGTGGACGTCGCCCCGGTTGCGATGCGAGATGAGCCACGCCGCGCCGATCGTCAGAAAGACGAACGACACGCCGGCGACGGCGAACCCGACGACGTACCAGATGCCGGTCACGCGAGCCTCACTGAAGGCGCTCGCCGGCCCCTGCGGCGGCGCTCACGGAACGGTGGATCGGACTTCCCCTGGGGTGGGCGGCGGGCAGTTCGAATGGTCCCCATCCGCGTGGTCATTCTAGCAGGGGGACCCGCACGTACGGCGCGCGCGTCACGAGCCTTCGATCGTGACGAGGGTCGGGGAGCGGATCGCGCCGAGCGCGCGTGCAGGATCACGATCCGCTCCCCGGCGGTGCGCCGTAACCGGCACCTCGGAGCGTGCGCGCCGGGATCGTCGCGCGGCAATAGGCAGAATGCCGTACCCGGAACGCGCATCCCGCGTCACGTGCCACGGCGAACCCTGACCGTGAGCCCGCGGAGCGGCGGCCGGACGTCCAGGCCCCGCCCGAACAGCATGACCCGGAAGCGGCCCATGGCGGCCGGATCGATCATCCGTGCGAGGGCCGAGCGGGCGGTCAGGTAGTCCGGCACCGTCGTCCCCGTCGCCTGGCCGAGCGCGACGAGCAGCTCGCCGGCATCGAGCGAGGCGAGGAATTCGCCCTGCGTCGTCACGCCGAGCCGGTCGAGGCCGGCTCGCGCCGCCGCGCGCTCGACGGCGGTCACGTCGACGTGGGCGGTGAGGTCCTGGCGGCCGACGTGGCGGTACGGGTCCTCGTGGACCGTGTGACGGACGTAGGCGGCGAGCGTTCCGTGCGGGCGCCGGCGCCCGTCGTACAGCTCCGCTGCCGGGTGCCCGTAGTCGATGAGGAGGAGCAGGCCGCGCGCGAGCCCGGAGGCGGCCGTCGCGACCCACGAATCCAGCGCGAGGCAGATCTCCGCCTGCTGATCGTCCGCGAGACGGATCCCCTCGTCATCGAGTCGGGCCTCGAGAGCCGGCGTCGAGGGGTCACCCTCCACGTCCTCCAGCCGGCCAGACGGGCCGATCCCGACGCGCACCTCGCGCAGGCGTCCGCCGCGCGCGACGACCCGATGGAACGGCAGTGCGTCGAGGACCTCGTTGGCGACGACGACGCCCGTGATCGGCGCGCCGTCATCCGGCTCGAAGGCGGCCGCGTGCCCGGTCGCGGCCAGGCGCGCCGTGAGCTCGTCGAGCCGCCGCCGATCGACTTCGACGGCGCGGTAGCGCAGGCGGCCGCCTAATCCGGAACCGTCGGCCGCGAGCCCGTCGAGCACGGCTGCCGCGAGCGCCCCGGCGCCGGCCCCGTACTCCCGAACGACGAACGGATCCGGCTCGCCGAGCCGCTGCCACACGTCGTGGATCTGGCGCGACACGGCGTGGCCGAAGATCGGATGCGCCTCCGGTGCGGTCAGGAAGTCGCCGCCCCGTCCCGGCCGGGCGTCGGCCACCCGGTAGTAGCCGCGCTCGGGGTCGTACTGGGCGATCTCCATGTAGTGGGCGAACGTGATCGGGCCGCTCGCCGCGATCTCCGCGCGAATCCGCTCCTCGAGGACGGCGTCACTCCCGACCGCATCGAGGTCTGGCGGCGGAACGCGTCGCAGCCCCAGGCTGGCGCCGTTGCCGTTCACGCCGGGGACCGCAACGCGTACCGGACGCCCGGACCCACGAGGGTGTGGCCGCCGAGGACGACCGGGATCGGAGCCGCGACGGCGGAGGCCGTGAGCGCACGCAGCCACGGGTCGCGCACGCGGTCCGCGAGCAGGAGGTCGGACGCGAACCGGTCCTCCGGGGCGGGCCAGGATCGCTCGTCCGCCCCGCAGCGATGCGCGAGGAGCACCCGTGTATCGACGAGGGCGGCGTCACCGAGCTCCGCGAGCACCGCTCCCAGCCCGTCCGGTCCGGCTCGGTCGAGCAGCAGCCCGAGGACGGATCGCGCCGGTCGTTGGTCCGTCCGGCGGGTCCTGAGCCCGCGCTCCTCGACGAGCGCGCGGACGCGGGCCCGCGCCGCCGTCTCCATCCATGTGAGCGTTGCCGCGCTCGTGCGACCTGCCACGACGAGCTCGGCCGTCGCGTCCCTGGCGACGGCCGCGACGGCGTCGAGGCGGGCGAGGACGGTGGACGCGGTCGCCACCGGCCGGCCGATCAGCGCGGCATCGAGCGGCGAATCGAGGTCGACCGCGAGACGCCAGCGTCGCCGAAGGTCGGCGACCGGCCGGCCGGCGACCTCCTCGAGCCAGCGCGGCAGCCCGTTGTCGGTCGCGAGGTCCGGGATCCCGTCGAGGTCCCACGGCCGCGGGATCGCGACGATGTCCGCCGAGTAGCGGTTGTTGGCGAGGACGGTCGACCCGTCGGCTGCCGCAGCCGTTACCAAGGCGCGCCGGTCAGCGGGCCGAGCGAGCGGCACGGCGCCGGACCCGAGCAGCACGAGCCCGCGGCGACCGATCTGCGCCACGATCGCCCGGAGGCGCGCGCCGAACGGGACGTCGTCGGCGTCCCCCTCGATCCGGACGTCGCTCGCCCCGGCCCGGGCGAACCCGGAGGCCTGGCGCTCCGCGTTGTCGCGGCGGGCATCGACGAGCAGCCGCTCGAGTTCGCCGGCCCGCGGCGACGGCGGGGGGTGAAGAATGCGAACCGCGACGTCGTGCACGAGTGCGAGCATAGCGACGGGCATCGACGCATCGCGAGGAGGGCCGGTGAGCTGACACGGACCGTCAGAACCTATATCGGCCTGGGAGCCAACCTCGGCGACGCCGCGGCCACGCTGGCGGCGGGCGTCCACGCGCTGGGCGCTCTCCCCGGCGCGCGCCTGGGCGGCGTCTCGCGGCTGTACGAGACGGCGCCGGTCGGGGTCGTCGACCAGCCCGCCTTCCGGAACGCGGTCGTCGCGCTCGACGTGCCCGCTGGGCCGGACCCGGCGACCGGGGCCCTGGCGCTCCTCGTGGCGCTCAAGGGGATCGAGCGCGCGTTCGGCCGGCGCGATCGCGGCCGGTGGGGACCGCGCGAGCTCGATCTCGATCTGCTCGTCTTCGGCCGCCACCGCCTCAGCGTCGAGCGCCCGCCGGCGGGCATGTCGCTCGATCCCGGCCATCGCGATCGGCTGCTCGAGGTGCCCCATCCGGAGGCTCGCGACCGGCTGTTCGTGCTCGCGCCGCTGGCCGACCTCGCCCGCGGCCTCGTGCCGCCCGGCTGGGGGGAGACGGTCGAGTCGGCGCGCCGGCGACGGGAGCGCGTCGAGGGCGATGACGCCGCACGGCCGATCGGCGAGTGGGACCGGGATCGCGGGAGCTGGCGGGGGAGCTGACGCGGTCGCTGGCGCTGCCGCTGACGCCGGCCCGCGCGGCGCGTCAAGCTACAGGCGGACCGACGGCGGCCGGCTGCGGTCGAACATGTGGACCGTGTCGACGAAGCGGACCTGCTTGGTCCGGTAGGCCATGACGAGCGAGTGCGTTCGGGCGCCGCCGCCGAAGAAGCGCACGCCCTGGAGCAGGTCGCCGGTGGTCACCCCGGTCGCGGCGAAGACGAGGTTGTCGCCGGAGGCGAGCTCCTCGGTCGTGTAGACCCGCTCTTCGTCGCCGTGACCCATGCGCGCGCCGCGCTCGCGCTCCTCCTCGCTCCGATACCGGAAGCGGGCCTGGATCTCGCCGCCGAGACAGCGCAGCGCCGCCGCCGTCAGCACGCCCTCCGGGGCACCGCCGATGCCCATGACGGCATGGACGCCGGTGCCGGACACGGCGCACGAGATCGCGGCCGACAGGTCGCCGTCGCTGATCAGCTTGATGCGCGCGCCCGCCGCGCGGACCTCGGCGATGAGCGCCTCGTGCCGCGGCCGGTCGAGGATGACCACGGTGATGTCGTTCACGCCGCGCCCGAGGGCCGACGCGATGCGCCCGAGGTTCTCGGTCGGGCTCAGGCGGATGTCGACCTTGCCGGCCACGACGGGCCCGACGCACAGCTTCTCGAGGTACGTGTCCGGCGCGTGGACGAGGCCGCCGCGCTCCGACGCGGCGAGGACGGTGATCGCGTTGGCCTGGCCATGGGCGACGAGGTTGGTGCCCTCGAGCGGATCGACCGCGATGTCGATCCCGGGCACCCCGTCGCCGTGCTCGTCGCGCCCGACCCGTTCGCCGATGTAGAGCATCGGCGCCTCGTCGCGCTCGCCCTCGCCGATGACGATCGTCCCGTCGAACTCGATCTCGTCCATCGTCAGGCGCATCGCCTCGACGGCGGCCCGGTCCGCGCCGTCGTTGTCGCCGCGACCCATGTACCGCGCGGAGGCGAGCGCCGCGGCCTCCGTCACGCGGATCATCTCGAGCGCGAGCAGCTGTTCCACGCCGCTAATGACGAAAATGCCGGCGGCCGGTGAAGACCATCGCCAGGTGATGCCGGTCGGCGACCTCGATCGCCATCTCGTCGCGGATCGAGCCGCCCGGCTGGATGATCGCCGTCACCCCGGCGCCTGCGGCGAGCTGGATGCCGTCCGGGAACGGGAAGTAGGCGTCGCTGGCGAGGACGGCGAGCTTGGCCCGGTCGCCGGCCCGGCGCAGGGCGATCTCGACCGATACGTGGCGACTCGCCTGCGCGGCGCCGATCCCGACCGTGGCGGCGTTGCGGGCGAGGACGATCGCGTTCGAGCGGACGTGTCGCACGGCGCGCCAGGCGAACAGCAGGTCGGTCAGCTCCTCGAGCGTCGGGCGCCGCTTCGTCACCACCTGGAGCTGGCCGCGATCGAGACCGAGCTCGTCGAGCCCTTCCACCAGCAGCCCGCCGCCGACGCGCTTGAAGTCGAGGTTGGCGATGCCGTAGTCGCGCATGCCCTCGGTCGGATCGGGCGGGATGGCGAGCAGCTCGAGGCCGTGCTTGCTCTTCAGGATGCCGAGCGCCGCCTGGCTGTACGAGGGTGCGACGACCGCCTCGTACGAGTTGGCGGCGATCTCCCGCGCCGTCGCCCCGTCGAGCTCGCGGTTGACGCCGACGATCCCGCCGAACGACGCGACCGGGTCCGTCTCGAGCGCCTTGCGGTAGGCCTCCACGAGCTCGTCGTTCGAGGCGAGGCCCACGGGGTCCGTGTGCTTGACGATCGCGACGGTCGGCGCCGTGTAGTCGCGGGCGATCCGGTACGCCGCGTCGAGGTCGAGCAGGTTGTTGAACGACGGCCGCGCGCCCTGCACGAGGGTCGCGTCGGCGAGCGAGCCGGAGCGGTGGGTCGTCTCGCGGTAGAAGGCGGCGTGCTGGTGCGGATTCTCCCCGTACGGCAGGTCGTCGACCTTCTCGAGGACCACGGCGAGGCGCTTGGGAAACGTCGTGCCGGCGATCTGGTTGAGGTACGCGGCGATCTCCGCGTGGTAGGCCGCGACGGCGCCGAACGCCTCCGCGGCGAGCTGGGCGCGCAGCTCCGGCGAGACATGGCCGTGGCGCCGGATCTCGTCGGCGACGCGCGCGTAGTGCTCCGGGCTCGCGACGGCCGCGACTCCCGCCGCGTTGCGCGCGGCGGCGCCGAGCAGGGCGGCCCCGCCGACGTCGATCATCTCGATCGCCTCGTCGATCCCGATCAGCCGCCGGCCGACCTCCGGCGCGAACGCCTTGACGTTGACGACGACAACGTCGATGAGGCCGATGCCGTGGGCGCTCAGCTCCTCGATCTGCTCGGGGATGTCACGTCGGGCGAGAATCCCGGCGTAGACCGCGGGGTGGAACGTCTTGACCTGGCCACCGACGAGGGCGGCCACCTGGGTGAGCTCCGAAACGGGGGCGACCTCGATGCCGTCCGCGGCCAGGTGCTCGCGCGTCCCGTCGGTGGCGAAGATCTCGACGCCGAGGGAGAGCAGGTCGCGGGCGAACGTGGAGATGCCGTCCCGATTCGCCACCGAGAGCAGGGCTCGCAACCGGGCAGTCCCTCCCGAAACCCGTGGTCTGGCGTCGATCCCGCGGGCCTGACCGTCCCAGCGCGCGACTGGACGAGGCGACGCTCGCGTGCCGGTCGAGTATAGCGTGCGCCGTGTATCCTCCCGGGCGTGACGCTTCCACCCTGGAACTACCTGTTCCTCCCGTTCACCAGCCAGAACTTCCCGGACCTGTTCCATCCGACGTGGGTCGCATCGCTCGTCCTCCTCGTCGGGCTCATCGCCCTGTACGTGATCCGGACGCGCCGGCTGCACCGCCACCCGCCGTACCTCGACCTGTACGAGTGGCTGCTGTGGACGGGGATCATCACGTTCTCACTGCTCATCGTGGCCGCGGTGTTCCGGTTCGAGTTCTTCCTCGTCCTCGCGATCGAGGTGATCGGGCTCGGGACGCTCGCCTGGGTGCGCTTCCGGAAGTTCCCGCCGGTCCTCGCGGTGTACGAGCAGAAGCTCGCCAAGCAGCGCTACTTCTCGCGCACGAAGTTCGCCAAGCCGGAGGCCACCATCCGCCCGAAGGCGGCCCGGCGGTCTCGCCGTCGCCGCTGACGCGTCCGGCGATGCCGATCGAGGTCCTGCGCTTCGGTGTCGGTCACCGTCGCGCGGACGGTCCGCCCGGGACGCGTGGCATCGCCGGTCGGGTCATCCACAGCGACGCACGCGGTGTCGTGTCGGAGTTGGCCTTCGCCCGCGGGGCGGCGATCGAGCCACACAGCAACCCGAACACGACGTACTTCGTGGTCATCGAGGGCGGCGGCTGGGCGTCCGTCGGCGACGAGCGCATCCGGGTCGCCGCCGGTGAGGCGGTGGTCTGGCCGGCCGATGTCTCCCATGCGGCCTGGACCGAGGCGTCCGAGATGCGCGCGATCGTGGTCGAGTTCGCGGGCCGCGACGACGCGGCGGCGCGCGGCATCCTCGAGGGCGCGGCACGCCGGCTCGGTCCCGGCGAGGCGGGGACGGTCGCGCGTGGCGAGGGCCGGCTCGTCACACCGCCGCGGCCGCCGGCCCCGGATCCAACGGCCGGCGAGCCGAGTTAGGGCTCCCGTCCCCCGGCGGTCGGGGCGCCGTCGTGCGCGGCGATGATCGCGCCGAGCTGGCCGAGGATGCGGGCCGTCGCTCCCCACACCCGCGCCCCGTCGATCGGATAGGCCGCGTAGCGCAGGTCCCAGTCCCGGATCGTGCGCTCCACGATCTCGAGCCGCGCCCCCGGCAGGAACGCGACGATCGGCGCCTCGATGATCCGCGCGACCTCCGCCGGCGCCGCGACGAGGCGCGGGCGGCGCGCGGCGACCGCGACGATCGGCGTGACCTCGAAGTCGCTGACCGGGATCCAGAACGGGTCGAGGGAGCCGACGATCCGCACGCCGGCGGCGACGGCATCGAGGCCGACCTCCTCGGCTGCTTCGCGGAGGGCGGTCGCGGTGAGATCCCGGTCGGTCGGTTCCGTCCGCCCGCCGGGGAAGCTCATCTCCCCGCTGTGGTGCCCGCCGCGGTCGACCCGCTCGGTGAGCACGACCCGTGCGTCCATGTCCGTCCCCGGCACGACGAGGACGAGCACGGCGGCCTGCTTGACCGTCGACGGGTCCGGCCTGAACGAGAGGGGGACGTCTGAGTTCGTCCGCACGGGGATCAGCGCCGCCGGCGGCTCCGGGAGCGGCGTCGGCAGCGTCGCGAGGCGCGCGACGACGTCGTCGTAGCGCACGACGGACGCGGCCCGGTCGCTCAGTTGACGAGCCGCCCGCCGGCGTCCGACGCGGGCACGGGCTCCTCCGTCGAGGGCTCCGCCGCCCGCGCGTCGCGCCGCTCGCCCGCCTCGGTCACGAGCGTTCGGTCGTCGGCCCGAAAGACGAGCGTGCCGCCGACCGGGTCGGCATCGACCGCGACCCGGTCGCCGGACCGGAACGTGCCCTGGAGCAGGCCGCGGGCGAGCGGGTTCTCGACCAGCCGCTGGATCGTCCGCCGCAGCGGTCGGGCGCCGAAGGTGGGATCGGTGCCCTCGCGTGCGATGACCGCGCGGGCGGCCGGCGTCGGCTCCAGTTCGATGTCCTGCTCGGCGAGCCGGCGGCCGAGGTCGGCCAGCAGGAGGTCCACGATCGCGGCGAGGTCCGCGTCGGTCAGCGAATGGAACACGATGACCTCGTCGATCCGGTTGAGGAACTCCGGCCGGAACTGGAGGCGAAGCGCCTCCTGGACCTGCCGCTTGACCTCCTCGTAGGCCTCGTCACCGCGCCCGCCGACCGCTGCGATCGAGGCGCTCCCGACGTTGCTCGTCATGATCACGACCGTGTTCCGGAAGTCGACCGTCCGGCCCTGCGAGTCGGTCAGGCGCCCGTCGTCGAGGACCTGGAGCAGCACGTTGAACACGTCCGGGTGGGCCTTCTCGATCTCGTCGAGCAGGACGACCTGGTACGGCCGGCGGCGAACCGCCTCGGTCAGCTGCCCACCCTCCTCGTAGCCGACGTAGCCGGGCGGGGCTCCGACCAGCCGCGACACGGAGAACTTCTCCATGTACTCGCTCATGTCGATGCGGACCATCGCGTGCTCGTCGTCGAACAGGAACTCGGCGAGGGCGCGGGCGAGCTCGGTCGTGCCGACGCCGGTCGGCCCGAGGAAGAGGAACGAGCCGATCGGGCGGCGCGGGTCCTTGAGCCCGGCGCGCGCGCGCCGGACCGCGTCGGCGACGGCCTCGATCGCCTCGTCCTGGCCGACCACCCGAGCGTGGAGGCGTTCCTCCATGTGGATGAGCTTGGCCGTCTCGCCCTCCATGAGTCGGGTGACCGGGATGCCCGTCCAGGCGGCCACGATCTCGGCGATGTCGTCGGCGCTGACCTCCTCCTTGAGCAGCGAGCCCGGTCCCTGGAGTGTTTCGAGGGCCGCTTCCTGCTCGCGCAACCGCTCCTGGAGCTCCGGCAGGGTGCCGTACTGGAGCTTGGCCGCCGTCTCGAAGTCCGTCTCCCGCTGGGCCTGCTCGATCCGGACCTGGAGCCCTTCGAGCTCGGTCTTCGTCGTCCGGATAGCGGCGATCGCGGACTTCTCCGCCTCCCAGCGCTGCTTCATCGCGCCGGCCTGCTCGGATAGCTCGGCGAGCTCCGCCTCGAGCGCCTCGAGCCGGGCTCGCGACGCGTCGTCGGTTTCCTTGCGCAGCGCCTCGCGCTCGATCTCGAGCTGGATCCGCCGTCGCTCGAGCTCGTCAAGCTCGACCGGCATCGAGTCGATCTCCATGCGCAGGCGGGAGGCCGCCTCGTCGACGAGGTCGATCGCCTTGTCCGGCAGAAACCGTTCGGTGATGTAGCGCTGCGACAGCGTGGCCGCCGCGACGAGCGCGGAGTCGGTGATCCGGACGCCGTGGTGGACCTCGTAGCGCTCGCGCAGGCCGCGCAGGATCGAGATCGTCTCCTCGACGCTCGGCTCGTCGACGAGGACCGGCTGGAAGCGCCGCTCGAGCGCGGTGTCCTTCTCGACGTGCTTGCGGTACTCGTCGAGCGTCGTCGCGCCGATCGTGTGGAGCTCGCCGCGGGCGAGCATGGGCTTGAGCAGGTTGCTCGCGTCCATCGCCCCTTCGGCCGCGCCGGCACCGACGACTGTGTGCAGCTCGTCGATGAACAGGATGATCCGGCCCTCGCCGTCCTTGATCTCCTTGAGGACGGCCTTGAGGCGCTCCTCGAACTCGCCCCGGAACTTCGCGCCGGCGATGAGGGCGCCGAGGTCGAGCGAGACGACGCGCTTGTCCTTGAGCGTTTCCGGCACGTCGCCGCGGACGATGCGCTGGGCGAGGCCCTCGGCGATGGCCGTCTTGCCGACGCCCGGTTCGCCGATCAGGACCGGGTTGTTCTTCGTGCGCCGGGACAGGACCTGGATCACCCGCCGGATCTCGTCGTCACGCCCGATGACCGGGTCGAGTCGCCCGGCGCGCGCCTCCGCGGTCAGGTCACGGCCGTACTTCTCGAGCGCCTGGTACGTCCCCTCGGGATTGGGCGACGTGACGCGCTGGCCGCCGCGGACGCTGGTCAGGGCACCGAGGATCGCCTCGCGGTTCGCCCCGTGGCGGTCGAGGAGCTGCTGGGCCTCGCCACCGACCTCCGCCGCGCCGAGCAGGAGGTGCTCCGTCGAGACGTATTCGTCGCCGAGCCGGCGAGCCTCCTCCTGGGCGCGGTCGATGACCCGCTTCGCGCGCGGATCGAGGGCGAGCGAGCCACCCTCGACGCGGGCGCGCCGGGCGAGGAGCGCCGCGAGCTCGCCACGGAACGCGACGAGGTCGGTGCCGAGGCGCCGCAGCGTCTCGGCCGGCACCCCCTCGTCGTCCTCGACGAGGGCGGACAGCAAGTGTTCCGCGTCGAGCACCGGGCTGTGCAGGGTCTCGGCGGTCTTCTGGGCGGCCAGGACCGCGTCCTGCGCCCGCTGGGTGAATCGATCGAGTTGCATGGCGTGGTCGTGCTGCTCCGTGGTCAGGTTCGTGGATTCGGTTGATCGACGAGGTCGAGGAAGCGCCGTGCGGCGTCGCGCGCGTCCGCCGACAGGTTCGTCGGCAGGACCACCCGGGCCCGAACGAACAGGTCACCGTGGCCGCTGCCGCGGAAGCGCGGCATGCCCTGGCCGGCGAGGCGGAACGTGCGGCCCGCCTGCGTCCCGGGCGGGATCGTCAGGAGGACGCGGCCCTTGAGCGTGCCGACGGCGACCTCGCCGCCGAGCAGGGCCTCGTCGAGGCTCAGGGCGACCTCGCGCTCGAGGTCCGCGCCGCGGCGGCTGAAGACCGGATGGGGCCGAACGCGGCAGACGACGAACAGGTCGCTGCCCTCGCCACCCCGGCCGGACAGCCGGATCCGCGTCCCGTTGTCGACGCCGGGCGGGATCGTCACCTCGAGGCGCTTGCCGTCGACCTCGACGATGCGAGAGGTGCCGTGAAAGGCCTCCTCGAGGGTCAGCTCCGCCGTCGCCTCGACCGCCCGCCGGCGACCGGCTCCGGCCGCTCGGCGACCGGCTCCGGCCATGCCCATGCCGGACAGCAGGTCATCGAAGTCCACGGTTCCGGTCCCGCCCGGGCCCGGCGGCCGACCCCCCTGGGCTCCAGCCGTCGCGGCGCCGCCCTCGCCGAACACCATCCGGAAGAAGTCGGAGAAGCCGCTCGCGTCGCCGCCAGTCGTCCGGAACTCGTAGCGAACGCCACCACCACCCGGGGCCTGCGACCAGGCGAAGCCGTCGAACGGTGAGCCGCCCGCCCCGGCACCGGCGGCCGCCCCGGCCCCGGCGCGCGCCCCGGCCCGGCTGAAGGCCTCCCAATTGGCCCCCACCTGGTCGTAGAGCGTGCGCTTCTCGGGGTCGCTCAGGACGGCGTAGGCCTCGTTGACGTCCTTGAACCGCTGCTCCGCGCCCTTGTCGTTCGGACGCACGTCCGGGTGATGCTCGCGGGCGAGCTTCCTGAACGCCTTCTTGATCTCGGCCTGGGTGGCGGACCGCCCGACGCCGAGGGTCTGGTAGTAGTCCCGGTACTCCATGGACCCCCTGCCTGCCTCACGTCATGCCCGGCGACCCGAGTCGGTGCCGCCGACGACGACCGGGGGCTGCTCCGGCGTGGGGAACCGATTGCGCCGGACGCGGCTCTCTCCCTCGGGCTGCGGCTCGAGCGGCTGGTCGCCCTCGACGACCTTGGCCGGCTCCGCGCGGAGCGGCTTCGGCCGCCGGCGCAGAGCCGCCTCGAGGACCTGGTCCATGGAGTCGACGAGAACGAGCCTGATCTGCTTGCGGATCTCCTCGGGGATGTCGCGCAGGTCCTTCTCGTTCTTGCGCGGCAGGATGACCATGCCGGCACCCGACAGGTGCGCGGCGAGGATCTTGCTCTTGAGCCCGCCGATTGGAAGGACCCGCCCGCGCAGCGTGATCTCGCCGGTCATCGCGACGTCCTTGCGGACGGGGATCCCGGTCAGGGCGCTGACCATGGCCGTCACCATCGTGATCCCGGCCGACGGGCCGTCCTTGGGGATTGCCCCGGCCGGCACGTGGATGTGGAGCGTGTGCTTCTCGAACTGCTCGCGGGCGACGCCGAGGTTCGCGGCGTGGGCCCGGATCCACGACAGCCCGGCCCGCGCCGATTCCTTCATCACGTCGCCGAGCTGGCCGGTGAGGATGAAGTCCTCGCGGCCCTCCATCTTCGTGACCTCGACGGCGACGACGTCGCCACCGACCTCGGTCACGACGAGGCCCGTCGCGGCACCGGTCTGATCCTCCGCCTCGAGCTCGCCGTACTCCCAGCGTGGCGGGCCGAGGAACTCGACGAGCTTCTTGCGGTCGACGACGGTCTTGCGCTTGCGTCCCTCGGCCACGGTCCGGGCGACCTTGCGCATGATGTTGGCGATCTCGCGCTCGAGGTTCCGGACGCCGGCCTCCTTGGTGTAGGCCTGGACGAGCTCGGTCATCGCCTCGTCGCTGATCTCGATGTGCTTGGCAAGGAGCCCGTGATTCTCCATCTGCTTGGGGATGAGGAACCGCTTGCCGATCTCGATCTTCTCCTGCTGCGTGTAGCCGGGCAGCTGGATGATCTCCATCCGGTCGCGCAGCGCGGCCGGGATGGGGTCGATGAGGTTGCCGGTGGCGATGAACAGCACCTTGCTGAGGTCGAACGGGACCTCGAGGTAGTTGTCCTGGAACGTGTTGTTCTGCTCCGGGTCGAGAACCTCGAGCAGGGCGGACGACGGGTCGCCCCGGAAGTCCATCCCGATCTTGTCGATCTCGTCGAGCATGAACACCGGGTTGTTCGTGCCGGCGGTCTTGACGTTCTGGATGATCCGACCGGGCAGCGCGCCGATGTACGTTCGGCGATGGCCGCGGATCTCCGCTTCGTCGTGGATCCCGCCGAGGCTCATCCGGACGAACTTGCGCCCCATCGCGCGGGCGACGCTCTTACCGAGCGAGGTCTTGCCGACGCCGGGCGGGCCGACGAGGGCGAGGATCGGACTGCGGATCGTGTCGGCGAGGGTGCGCACCGCGAGGTACTCGAGGATGCGCTCCTTGATCTTCTCGAGGCCGTAGTGATCCTCGTCGAGGATCGTCGCCGCCTCGCGGATGTCGAGCCGGTCGTCGGTCGACACGTTCCACGGCAGTCCGATGAGCCAGTCGACGTAGGTCCGGATCACGCCGACCTCCGGGGAGGCGGACGGGATCCGGCTCATCCGGTCGATCTCCTTGAGCGCGCGAGCCTTGATCTCGTCCGGCATGCCGGCCGCCTCGACCTTGTCGCGCAACTCCGTGATCTCGGCCTGCTGCGGGTCGTCCTCGCCGAGCTCGCGCTGGATGGCCTTCAGCTGCTCGCGCAGGATGTACTCGCGCTGGGTCTTGTCCATCTCGGACTTGACCTCGGACTGGATCTTGCCCTTCAGCTCGAGGATCTCGACCTGGCGGGCGAGGAAGTTCGAGACGAGCTTGAGGCGCTCGACGACGTCGACCGTCTCGAGCAGCTCCTGGCGCTGCTCGGTCGTCATGTCCGGGCTGTAGGCGACCATGTCGGCAAGCAGGCCGGGTTCCGTGATGTTGCGCGCGGCGACGGCCGCCTCGGGCGGTACCGGCGCGCCGTTCGCGACGTACTGCTCGATCTGGGCCTGAACGGTTCGCATGAGGGCCTGCACCTCGAGCCCGGCGGGGCTCGCGTCGCGCAGCTCCTCGATCTCGCCGCGCAGGTACGGGCTGGTCTGGACGAAGCCGTGCAGGCGCAGTCGACCCTGGCCCTGGACGATCGCGCGGACCGTGCCGTCTTGGAGCTGAACGACCTGGGCGATCTTGGCCAGCGTGCCGACCGTGTACAGCTCGGACGGGTCGGAGATGTCCTCCTGCTCCGCCTGGCGCTGGGTCACGAGCGCGATGGGGCCGCCCTCCGCGACGGCCGCGTTGAGCGCGTTGACGCTCTTCTCACGGCCCACCTGGAGGGGAACGATCATCTCCGGGAAGATGACCGTCTCCCGGAGCGCGACGAGCGGCAGCTCGCGCCGGGCGCGAGCGGCCGACTTGGTTGGTGCGCCCGGGTTGGACGGTCGCTTGGCCATCAGGGTCTCCTGTTGTTCGAGAGGTGGGACCGCGCCTGGATCACCCGGCGCGGCTCGTTCGGTTCGCTGGAGTGGGTTCGGCCGCCGTCTCGCCGTCCGCGGCTCGACGATCGGCCTCGCCCTCGGAATAGAGGCGTTCGAGGATGCGCGTACCGAGCCGCTCCTCGAGCTCGAACAGGATGCGCACCCCGGCGAGGTTGACGCCGAGGTTCTGGGTCAGGTGGCGGATCCACAGGACCCGCCGGATGTCGTTCTCGCTGTACAGGCGGATGTTGGTCGGCGTGCGCGCCGGGCAGACGAGACCCTCGTCCTCGTAGATCCGCAGCGTGCGCGGATGAACCGAGACGATGCTCGCCGCGACGCTGATCACGTAGACCGGGCGCGAGGGGTCCCGCTCCGGCCGGCGCCACGCCATCCGATCAGCCCTCGGTGCCTTCGGCGCGCGGTGCGCTCGAGTCGGCAGTCTGGTGGCCATCGGTCACCGGGCTGATGCGGATCTGGCGCGGCTTGACCTGTTCCGCCTTGGGAATGCGGAGGGTCAGCACGCCGTTCTCGAACGTGGCGTTCGCCTTGTCCGGCTCGAGACCGGACGGCAGCGCGACCGAGCGCGCGAACTCACCGCGCCGGATCTCCTGGACGAGGTACTCGCCCTCGCCCTCGCGCCGCTCCGAGGCGGTCGTGGCGCGAATCGTCAGCGTGCCGTTCTCGACCGTGATGTCGACGTCCTCGGGCTTCACGCCGGGCAGGGCCGCCTCGACCACGAGCGCGTCCGTCGTCGACGTCACGTCGAGCGCGAGCGCGCCGCCGTCGAGCGATGCAAAGCCGACGCCGCGCGGCCGAACGAAGCTGTCCTCAAAGAGCCGATCCATCGCCTGGCGAAGCGAAAGGAGCTCGCCGAAGGGCGAGGGGCGGCGCACGAGTGTCATGTCGTGTCACCTCCGTGTCTGCGATGGTTCCCCGGCCAATCCGCCGGACGTTTCGGATAATAGAAGTCTGACAATCCCATTGTCAAGAGTCTATACGGACGGGACGAACGTTTCGTACGCCCGGCGGGCCCGCGAGCCCTCAGCCGCCGAGGCGCACGCCCACGATCTCGACCTCCACGAGCCGCCAGGCAACGCCCCACGGACCGTCCGGCAGCGGGCCAGCCGGCGCCACCGGCGCGCCGATCCGGACCGGCGCGAGCTCCGCGGTGCCGAGTCTGGCCAGCGGGACGAGGCGCTGGGACGACACGGGCAGGAGGCCGAGGACGAGCCCCCGGACGTCCTCGCGACGGGACACCTCGAGGGCTACGAGGCGACCGCCGCCGGGGGAGGGGCCGGCGTCGACCCAGCGAACCGTGTCGAGCGGTGCATCCGGGTCGATTCCGCCGGCGGGTCCGGCCCGAGGAACGAGGCGGAGCAGCTCGTTGTGGAGCGCGGCCATCTGCGCGTCCCAGATCTCGCGCACGATCGCGGTCGTACCGGGCGACTCGCGGAACCGGGAGATCGCCTCGACCACGCGACCCGCCCGCCAATCCGCAACGTAGCGATCGAGGACGGTGCCCGGGTCCGACTCCCGCGCCCCGAGGCCCCAGAAGAGCGACGACGCGACGATCGCGATCGGGAGGAACACGAGGAGGACGAGCGACCCGCCGTCGGGACCGGGCAGCTCGACGAGCACCCGTCGCCGAGCCGCCCGCCGGTACGCGTGGATCCCGACCAGGGCCCACGCTACGAAGAGGACCGATCCGGCCACGAACACGAGCGCGGCGCCAGCGCCGTCCGACAGGGGCGGACCGACGAGCGCGAGCGCCGCGATCGCTGCCGGTTGCGCAGCGGCCAGGAGCCAGCCGCGCCGGTCGCCGGCGGCGAGTTGTCCCCAGCCCCACACGAGGAGCGAGCGGGCGAGGGCACCGCGTGCCGTGACGAGGCGAGGTGGCGGCAGGTCTGTCGGCAGCGGCGGCGGGTTGGGGACCGGAAGTTCGTAGGCGGGATCCGGCCGACCGGCGGCGGGACTCCCCGGATCAGCGGGCGTCGGCCGTCTCCGCGTCCCCGATCAACTGACCGTGGAGCAGTGCCTCGCACTCGGTCTTGCCGATCGCGATGACCTTGTCGCCCTCGCGCATGACCGTGTCCGGCCGGAGCGGCAGCGCGACCCCGTCGCGAATGATCGCGAAGAGCGAGCAGCCGTCCGGGATGTCGAGATCGCGCGGCGCCCGTCCCACGGCCGGCGAGCCGGTCTGCAGGTGGGCCTCGATGAGCTCGAGCTCGCCCTCGCCCAGGGCCGCGAGATGGAGCAGCTCGTGGACCGGGATGTCCTGCTCGATCGAGCCCAGGATCATCCGGGTCGGACTGATGATCTCGTCCACCCCGAGGTGCTTGAACAGGGACTCGTTCTTGGGGTTGTTGACGCGGGCGATGGTTCGACGCACGTCGAAGTGGTGCTTCGCCATCTGGCAGATGACGAGGTTGTCCTCGTCGTCGCCGGTCACGGCGGCGACGATGTCGGCCCGGGCACAGCCCGCTTCGCCGAGGTACTTGCCCTCACAGCCGTCGTGGGCGATGACGATCGAACCGATCTCGTCGGCGATCTGCTCGGCCCGCGAGCGGTCCTTCTCCATGAGCACGACCTCGTGGCCGGACTCGATGAGCTCCTTGGTCAGGTAGTAGCCGACCTTGCCGCCACCGATCACGAGTACGAACATCGGTCAGGCCTCCGGGCTCGTCGGCGCGTCGGTCCCCGCGGTGGCGGTCGCGTGGACGACCGTGGCGGGGGGCGGTTCGGCCGCCGCGTGGTGGGTACCATGATGGTCGCCGGTCGGTGCGGCGATACCGGGCATGCCGGACACCCGTTCCCCGACGAAGCCGAGCACGGCGTCGGCCATGAGCACCGTCCGGCACAGCGTGGCGATGCCGAGCGAGGCGTACGCAGCGGCGCGGACGGGATCGTTGATCTTGGCGATGACCCGCCGCGCGCCGAGGCTCTCGTGGGCCAGCTGCGCGGCCATGACGTTGCGGTTGTCGCCCTCGGTCATCGACAGGAACAGGTCGGCGTCCTCCGCCCCGGCCCGCCGGAGCGTGTCCTCGTCCGTCCCGTCGCCGCGCACGGCGCTGCCGGCGAACGACGTATGAAGCCGGTCGAAGGCGCTCGTCGACAGGTCGACGACGACGACCTCGTGCCCGGCGGCATCAAAGGATTCGGCGAGCACGGCGCCGACGCGGCCGCAGCCGACGATGACGACTTTCACGATGACTCCTCGGGGATCGGTTCACGCACCACCCACACGGCGCAGGGTGCGTTCTTCAGGACGTACGGGATGGTGCGGCCGATGGCAAAGTCGCCACCGAACCGCTTGCGGTACGGGAGCCCCACGACGAGCAGGTCCGCGTCGCGCTCGGTCGCCTCGTCGACGAGCGCCGCGCCGACGTCGCGGGCCTGCAGGAGGACGGGCTCGAGCGGCTGGCGCAGCTGGTCGGCGATCGCCTCCGCGCTGTCGAGGACGCGCTGGACCTCCTCGGAGCGACCGGCGATGTCCGCATCGAGCGGCAGACTCCAGTCGATCTCGACGACATGCACGCCGACGACCTCGGCCTTCGAGGGCCGGGCGAGCTCCGCCGCGAGGCGGACGATGCGGGAGTCGATCGGGGCGCCGCCGAGAGCAAGGACGGCGCGCCGGAAGGCGGGGGCTGTCTGATCGGGCACCGGGGAGGCGGCTACCTCTCTGCGTCGAGTCGCCTGCCGCGGAGGGAAACGTCGTGCGGCATGCCGCCGGTCACGATACCACCGCCACGCTCAGTGGTCGCGTCGATACGGGACGTCCGCAATGACCGTGTGCTCTCGACCGACCAGCGCTGCCTTGAGACGCCGGGCGACCTGGTTGTAGAGCACCCGATCCCACCACCGGCGGGCCACGTACTCGGGCAGGACGACCACGGTGATCGGCGCCTCCTTGTCCGGCGGCCAGGCCTGGTCGAGGACGTCGAGGTAGGCCACGATCGGCGAGACGACCGCGCGGAACGGCGACTCGACGATGACGAGCGGGACGCCGGGCAACTGGCGCTCCCAGCGCTCGCGCAGCTGTTCGCCGTCCTCGGCATCGTCGGTCACGTAGACGGCACGCACGTCGCTCGCGATGGTCCGTCCGAAGTTGACGGCCTGGACGACGGCGCGATTGATGCCGTTGACCGGAATGACCACTCGCTGCTCTCGCTGCGGCCCGGCGATGACGAGGTCGTCGCGGACCGCGAGCTCCGCCGCCTGGCCGGCGTACTGGCGCGAGATGAAGCGCATGAGTGCGACGAGCACCGGGATGAGCACGAGGACGAGGAGCGACGGCGGGGCCTTGGCAACCGTGACGACGACAGCCACGACGGCCGTCAGGACCATGCCGAACGCGTTGATGCCGAGCCGCCGCTGCCAGCCCGACGTCCGCTCCCGAAGCCAGTGGCGGATCATGCCCGCCTGACTGATCGTGAAGTCGATGAACACGCCGACCGCGTAGAGCGGAATCAGCAGGTGCGTGTCGCCGCCGAAGACCACGATCAAGGACGCGGCGACCGTGGCCAGCACGATGATCCCGTAGGAGAACGCTAGGCGGTCGCCGCGAAGGGCGAACTGACGCGGCATGAAGCCGTCCTGGGCGAGGATCGCGAGCAGGCGCGGGAAGGCGTTGAAGCTCGTGTTCGCGGCCAGGAACAGGAGGATCGCCGTGAACGCCTGGAACAGGAAGAACGGGATCGTGTTGCTGCCATAGATCTCCCGGGCGACCTGCGAGATGACCGTCTGCTTGGCCGGCTCGTCGATGTGCGCGATTCCGAAGTTCACGGCCAGGAACGTGATCCCGACGAAGAGCACGCCCAGCAGCACCGCCATGACCGCCAGCGTCGTCGCGGCGTTGCGAGCCTCCGGCGGCTTGAACGCCGGGACGCCGGTTGCGATGGCCTCGGTGCCGGTCAGCGCGACAGCCCCCGAGGCGAACGCGCGGATGATGAGCAGGACGGTGACCCCGCTCGCCGTCTCGGCCGTCTGCTCGACGATCGAGGGGTCGTAGCCGCCGCCCTCGCCGCCGATCACGATCCGCCACACGCCGATCGCGATCATGAGCAGGGCAGACCCGACGAACAGGTACGTCGGGACGGCGAAGATGTTGCCGGCCTCCCGGATCCCGCGCAGGTTGCCGAGCGTGATGAGCGTCAGCGCGGCGACCGCGATGAGGACGCGATCGTCGGCCAGCTCCGGCACCGCCGACACGATCTGTTCCGCGGCCGACGACGTCGACACCGCCACCGTCATCACGTAGTCGATGAGCAGAGCGGACGCCGCGACGAGCGAGGCGCCGCGGCCGAAGTTCCGTTTCGAAACGGAGTAGCTGCCACCACCGGTCGGGTAGGCGAGGCAGATCTGGCGGTAGCTGATCGCGACGACGACGAGGAGGATCGCGATAGCGATGCTCACCTCGAGGCCCAGGGCAAGGGCGAGGACGCCCCCGACGATCAGCGCCCGCAGGATCTCCTCGGTCGCGTAGGCGGACGACGAGATGGCGTCCGAGCTGAAAATCGCGAGCGCCTTGCGCTTCGACAGGCGCTCGCCAATTTCCTCCTCGCTCGCCAGCGGCCGGCCGAGGAGGAACGCCTTCGTGTCCGCCCAGACCCGCCCCGGCCCCGTCGCCGGGCGGCTGGCAGCCTGTTTCGCGGTCAGCTGGCCCGGACCGCTCCACCGAAAGTAGGCGGAGTGTGGTCGCTCGACCTTGACCCGCCGGTCACCCGGCTTGCGGCCCTGGATGGGTCGACGACCTCCGATCACGGCACGAAGCCTATCCGCCCGGAGCGGTGGCTACACGCCGACGGAGAGGCGGGCGACGAGGCGCGCCGGAAGCCCCGCGTCGACCATCGCCGCCTGAACGGCCCTGATGTCGTAGGCGCAGCGCTGCCAGGTGACCCGCGCCGTGTCCGTGTCGAACAGGGCGAAGCTTGCCCGGGGGTCGCCGTCGCGCGGTTGACCGACGCTGCCCGGATTGAGCAGCACCGTTCGCTCGTCGAGCCCGATCGACGAGTCGTGACCCGGTGTGATCACCTCGACCCGCCCGTCATCGTCGCGGAAGGCGACGGGGATGTGGGTGTGGCCATGCCAGCCGACTGGTGTGGCGAGCTCGGCGAGGTTCGCCCGAGCCACCGCGACCGAGGTGACGTACTCCCAGATCGGGTCCCGCGGGCTCCCGTGGACGAGCGTGGCGGTGGCGTCGACCCGCCGTTCGGGGAGGGCGGCCAGCCAGTCCCGGGTCCGTTTCGCGATGGCGGTCCGCGTCCACTCCATGGCCGCCCGGGCATCCGGGTTGAACCACTCGATCTCCGCGCCGCCGATCGCGGCGGCATCGTGGTTGCCGCGTACGCCGACGGCTCCGACCTCGCGGAGTCGGTCGACGACGCGGTCCGGTTCCGGGCCATAGCCGACGACGTCGCCGAGGTGCCACACGGCGTCGACCGGACCGGCTGCGGTGAGGACGGCATCGAGCGCGACGATGTTCGAGTGGATGTCCGACAGGACGGCGATTCGCACGGAGGGGAGGGTAGCAGGGGTGCGTCGCGGACCCAGACCCGACAACCCGGACCTACGGCGGACGGCGTCACGGTCGGCCGCTCGGCGGCTCACCCGCTCATGCGCTCATTCGCCGGACCGCGTGATCGATTTCGACCGATCTCGCGGCGTCCTCGGGTAGCGGGAGTCGGCCGGCGACACCTTCGACACGACGACGAGGACGTGACCGGGCAGGAAGCGCAGGCCGGGATCGTGGACGTCGACTCGCCCTCCTCCGAGGGGTGGGAGCACCGCCTGGGCAGCGGCGATCTCGGCCGCCAGGGTGCGGGTGGCTGGGGAGCGGCCGGGAGGCTCCGCGCCGGGATCGGCCGCCGGATCGGCGCGCTTCCAGGCGACGAGGCGACCGCCGATGCGCAGGAGGGGCAGCGCGAGTTCGACGAGCTCGTCGAGCGGGCCGACGGCGCGCGCGGTCACCGCGTCCCAGCGCTCGCGGTGGGTTGGGTCGTGCGCCAGCACCTCCGCCCGAGTGGCGCGCGCGGCCACCCGCCCGCTCGTGCCGGTCACGCCGATCGCGGCCTCGAGGAAGCGGACCTTCTTGGCGATCGAATCGACGAGCAGGACGCGCGACTCCGGGAGCGCGACGGCCAGCGGCAGACCCGGAAAGCCGCCGCCGGACCCGAGATCGAGGATCGACGTCGCGCCGGCGGCGCGCAGGGGTTCCACGGCCGTGAGGCTGTCGAGGACGTGGAGGCGGGCGATCGCGGACGGCTCACGGATGGCCGTCAGGTTGATCGCCGATGTCCACGCCAGGAGCAGTCGGACATGGTCGGCGATGGCGCGCCGCGCATGCTCGGAGAGGTCGACACGGAGCTCACGCAGGCCGTCGTCGAGGGCGGCGAGGTAGTCCGCCGGCAGGGCCGGAAGGCCCGTGACGCGCGTCGGGAGCGGCGCTCGCCAGCGGTCCGCGTGCCCGTGGTGGGGGCGCGCCCTCGTCCGGCGATTCGTGCCGCTCCCGGCGTCGTCCTGATGCGCACCTCGGGCGGTTCGGTCTTCCACGGCCTGTCCGGTTCACGGCCGGGTTTCCCCGGGCCCCTCGCGAGCCGCGTTACCCTCGCTCGCCCAGTGCGGATGCCGGAGGCTACGCGGCCGGCCCGGGCCTGTCAACGCGGTTATCCACGAATCCACCGCGCCCCCGCGAAGTTGTGGATAACCGGACGAGGCTCCACCCCGGCGGCGGCATCGGCGGCGCCGCTCCGCTCCCGTCAGGCGGGAGCGCGCCCCACGGTACGGGGCCCGATGCCGTCGATCGCGCGAAGGCGGACGCTGCGCTCGCGCGCCGCGCGCGGGGTGCCGCTGGCACCGCGGGACAAACCCTCGTCGCGCGGCGCGCCGCCGCCGACCGGCTCCGGCATTCGGACCAGGCGAGGTCTCGGAACCGCGTGTCCGGCCACCTGCAGGGCTCGCAGGACGGCCGCTTCCTCGAGCCGGATTTCCTCCGCGGCGACGGCTCGATCGAGCACCGCACGAACGACGTCAGGGTCGACCTTGGCCGGTCCCGGGAGTGCGAGGACGAAGCTCGATCCCGAGCCCGGCACCGACGCCACGTCGAGGTCGCCGCCCATGGCCCGGGCCAGATCGCGGGCGATCGGCAGCCCGAGGCCGGTGCCCGTGATCCGTTCGTGGCCGCTCATCCGGTAGAAGCGCTCGAAGATCCTGGCTCGATCCGTCGGGGCAATGCCGCTGCCCTGGTCGCGGACGGCGATCACCGCGACCGCGCCGTCGAACCAGCCGGCCAGCTCGACGCCCGAGTCGGGCGCGGCGAACTTCAGCGCGTTGGCCGCGAGATTGGTGAGCACCTGCTCGACCCGGCGCCGGTCACCGGTCGCGGCCCGCAGTCGGGGTGGCAAGCCGGTGGTCAGCCTGATCCCGCGACGAAGGGCGATCGGCTCGAGGCCCTCGACGACGCGGGTGATGCTCTCCGCAACGGAAAACGCGCGAACGTCGAGACCGAGCGAGCCGGACTCCAGGCGCGATAGGTCGAGCAGGTCGCCGACAAGCTCGCTCATCGAGCCGACGATCGACTGCCCGCGCACGAGGAAGTCGCGCTCGACCGCGGGATCGTCGACCTTGCCGTCCAGGATGAGGTCGAGGTAGCCGGACAGGCCGGTGAGCGGCGTCCGGAGCTCGTGGGCGACGGTCGACACGAATCGGCTGCGCTCCTCCTCGCGCGCGCGGAGTTCGACGAGCTCGCCGGCCGTCGCGAGTTCCCGCGTCACGAGCGACAGCGCGACGGCAGCGTGGCGGGCCAGCTGGGGCGGCAGCCGGCGGCCGAGATCGTCCTCGTCCACGGGCGCGTCGAACGTGAAGCCGAGGATGACGTCGCCGGCCGACGGGACCGGCACGCAGGCGAAGGCTTCATCGGGCGCTGACTCGCCCTCGCCGACCGGTGGCGAGACCGAGCGGGCAGCTCCCGAATCGGCTGACGGCAGACGCAGGCCGACAACCTCGACCGGCGCCGCGCCGGTCGCGGCGCGAGACGCACGCGTTTGCGGGGCCCGCGCGTCGAGCCAGGCCGCGAGTCGCTCGCCGGCTCCGCGCGACCCTGCCGCGTCCGCGACGATCCGACGATCCGAGCCTCCGGCGAGCACCGCGGCGCGTCGGGCTCCGACCGTCGCCGCGAGCAATCGGAGCAGGCCCACGAGTCGATCGCCGGGCTCCCCATCGGAGGCGAGCACGTCGAGCGAGCGTGCGAGGAGGAGTGTTTCGCGATGGGCGACCTGGTCGGCCTCGCGTCGATGCCGTGCTCGGCGCTCTACGAACGGGGCCGGCGGCTCGATCGATGGTGCGCGCACGATCGGGCGGCTGAAGTGGGCGTCCGTGGCGATCTCCCATGCGGGGACTGGCGACGCGCGCGAGCGCACGCACTCACGCGCGTCCTCGTCAGATCGTCGATGACGCGCGCCGCGCCGGACATCCCCCGAGGGGGCGCCGTTCGGGCGCCGGAAGTACCGTCGCCAATGGACGGTGGCTCGCGCCCGGCGGCACCGGGCGCTGGCCGCTCGGGTCAGGTCCGGGCGGCCCCGCGCACCGGACGACCGAGCGTCCGACGGACGACGTCGATCACCTCGTCGACGTACTGGTCCGCCTCGCCACGTGCCGCCGCGGTTCGGACGCAGCCCTGGACGTGGTCCTCGAGCACGAGGATCGACAGCGCATCGACAGCCGCTCGCAGGGCCGCCGTTTGCTGGAGGATGTCGATGCAGTATTCGTCACGCTCGATCATCCGGGCGATGCCACGGACTTGGCCCTCCATACGGGCCAGTCGGCGGACGAGCTGGGCCTTGTCCTTCGAGTACGAGTGACGGAACGTGTCGTGGGCCGACGCGTCAGTGTGATCGGAGGTCACCATGCCGGCGATCATACCCCCCAGGGGTATCCGCCGCAAGCGACACGCCGGCGACCCGCGCCGGCGGCCCGGACGGCGACCTGGTCGGCGACCCGCTAGACTGTGGCCCGATGGATCGACGCGACCGTCTCGGCCCCCGGCTCGAGGACGCGCTGTGCTCGGCGTGTCGCGCTCCCGTCTCCTCGGATTGCCTGCGGGTCCTCGCCCGGCGCGACGATCTCGCGTTCGTCGAGGTTGCCTGCGGCGCGTGCGGCTCGTGGGGGCTCGCCATCGTTCTGGGACCGGGCGGTCGCACGCCGGACGGCCCGATCGACCCGGAGGCGCCACCCGTCTCGACGGCGGACGTCCGCGCGGTGGCGGACTTCCTGGCTGGATACCGGGGCGGCGTCGACGGCCTGTTCGGCGGGCCGGGCGGCTCGGCCGCGTGACGGACTCGACGACCGGCGAGGAGCGCACGGGCGCGGTCGCGGGGCCGACGGCGCCCGGGCCGGACGAGACCGCGGACGCCTCACCGCGACCGCTCTTCGCCCACGCGTCCGAGGCGGAGATGGCACGGATCCTCGACTTCTACGAGGTCGCCTGGGAGTACGAGCCGCGCACGTTCCCGATCCTGTGGAACCTCGCCGGTGACGTCGTCGAGAGCTTCTCACCGGACTTCTACCTGCCGGACCTCGATCTCTACCTCGAGATGACGACGCTGCGCCAGCGCCTGGTCCGGAAGAAGAACCGTAAGCTCCGGCGCCTTCGCGAGCTGTACCCGGACCTGCGCGTCAAGCTGTTCTACGCGCGGGACTTCCGGGCGCTCATGCTCAAGTACGGAAAGCTCGCCCTCGTCGACGCGCTGTCGGGCACGCCCGGCCAGGTCATGCCGGACCGGGAGCCGGAGCTGGCCGCCGTGACGACCCCGGCCGTGCCGGCAACGCGCCGCTCGGTCACCCGGCGGGCGGCCACGCCCGCACGCGCGTCCGAGGCCCGCCGGTGAGGGCGGTGCGCGACCTCGAGGCGGACGTCGGCGAGGTCCTCCTCTCGGAGGGGGAGATCCAAGCCCGCGTCGCCGAACTGGGTCGACAGGTCAGTGCGGACTACGCCGGTCGCCAGCTGACCCTCGTCAGCGTCCTCAAGGGCTCGTTGCCGTTCATGGCGGATCTCATGCGGGCGATCACCGTCCCGGTGCGGATCGACCTCATGGAGGTCTCGTCGTACGGCGGAGCCGCCACGGAGTCGTCCGGGCTCGTGCGCATCCTCAAGGACCTCTCGGCCAGCATCCAGGGCGAGGACGTCCTCATCGTCGAGGACATCATCGACACGGGCCTCACCCTGAACTACCTGCTCCGCTACCTGCGCGGCAAGAACCCGGCCTCGCTCCGGATCTGCACGCTCCTCGACAAGCCGGCCCGTCGGCTCGTCGACATCCCGGTCGACTACACGGGGTTCACGATCCCGGACCAGTTCGTCGTCGGCTACGGCCTCGACTACGGCGAGCTGTACCGGAATCTCCGCTTCGTGGGCGTGCTCCGTCCCGAGGTCTACGCCGAGCCGGCCTGATGCACCGACGACCCCTGGGGCGCGGCCGGACGCTCGCCGCCATTGCCGCGTTCGTGATCGTGGCGGGCTGTCTCCTGCCGTGGTTCGCCGTCGGCGGCACCGGCGGGCTGCCGACGACCGAACTGCGCGCCTTCGACGGGAGCGGGATCCTGGCGTTCCTCGGCGCGCTCGCCACCCTCGCCCTCGTCGCCCTGCCGTACGCCGCCGGCGATCGTCCCGTCGGGGCGGACCGCCCGCTCGCCTACGCGCTGGCCGCCGCCCTCGTCGTGCTCGGGCTCGTGCTCTGGCCGATCGACCTGCTCGGCGAGTTCGTGGCCGGCCTGCTGCCGGATCGAGCGCCCGGGCTGTGGGTCGCCGGCGCCGGGGCGGTGTTCCTCGTCCGGGCCGTCTACGACATCGCCCGGGAGCCCGACCGGAGCTGACGTGATCCGCCGAGCAACGGCCCGTTCTCAGCCGTACGGATCGGGTCCCACCTCGACGAACCAGCGCAATGACCGACCGACCGCCGTCGTGACCTCCAGGCTGTAGAGCCCGTCGTGCAGGCCCGGCGACGGGACCTCGACCATCGCCACGCCGGTTCGACCGTCGACCGTCGTTCTGCGGGTGGTCTCGACGGGGCCAGGGAGCGGGTCGAGTTCGCTGAGACGGATCGACGCGACCGCCTGGCCGCCAGGCAGGTTGACCCCTACAGCGACGGGCCGCCCCAACGGAATCGGATGGCATGGGTCGTCGACCGCGGCCGCGCGCCAGATGTCGGCCACGCGGCAGCCGCCGAGCGCGTCCGCGCGGGACCAACCGCTGAGCACGGATCCAAAGGCCCACACGACAGCGGCATCCGGGAGCCGGCGGAGGAGCTCAACGTCGAGCGGCGCCGTCGCGCGCGGGACAGCGTCACCGCCCAGGGCTGCCGTGGATGCTCCGGGGCGGACGACGAGCAGCAGCGTTCGAATGCGATCGACCGGATCGATGAGCAGGTCGAGTCGGTAGAGGCCCGGCTCCCACGCTGCAACGTCCCCCTTTGGCAGCCCGGCCTGACGCGGGCCAAAGGCCCGGAAGTGGTCGGCCCGCCAGGGCGTGTCGAGTTCCCGGAGCTCCACTCGCCGCGGCTCGCCGCCGACCGTGAACCGCCACAGGCGGACCGCCGCGAGGTGCGCATCTTCCGGCGTGTTGATCGCGAAGGCGCCGAGAGCGTCTGTCGTGCCGAGCTCGATGACCGGACCGGCCACGAGCGGGGGAGGCGTCGACGGTGCTCCGGGCGCCGGCGCCGCCGGGCTCGGCGTCGCGAATCCGTCCGCCGGTCCCACGAACCGGACCCGGGTGACCCGGTCTGCGGCCCATAGTTCCCACGCCGGGGCGGGCGCGGTGGGGCCGAAGACCGCGGCGTCGTACGGTCGCCCGGTCGGTACCGGAGATCGCTCGACCGACGGACCGGGTGTCGTGAACGGGACCTGCCCATCGAACGCGGGAGCGGGGCTCCCCCACGGCTTGACGATGGCCACAGCGAAGCCCGCCAGCACGAGTCCGACGACCGTTCCCCAGCGCCCGTTGAAGGGCGAGCGCGGGGTCGGGACGCGGGTCAACTCGGCCATGGCGACGACCCGGTTCAGCCCTCCCCGAGGTACGCCTTGCGGACGGCTTCGTTCTGCCGTAGCCGGTCGGCGACGTCGGAAAGCACGACCTCGCCGGTCTGGAGGATGTAGCCGCGGCGCGCGATCCCCAGCGCCATGAGCGCGTTCTGCTCGACGAGCAGGACGGTCGTGCCCTGTTCGTTGATCGTCTTGATGATCGAGAAGATCTGTTCGACGAGGATCGGCGCGAGCCCCATCGACGGCTCGTCGAGGAGGAGCACGCGGGGCGCCGCCATGAGCGCCCGGCCGATCGCAAGCATCTGCTGCTCGCCGCCGGACAGCGTCCCGGCCTTCTGCTCGCGCCGCTCGAGCAGTCGCGGGAACAGCTCATACACGCGGTCGTACTCGGCGGCCAGGCCGGTCCGATCGCGCCGGGCGAAGGCGCCCATCTCGAGATTCTCATGGACGCTCATTCGCGCGAAGACCCGCCGGCCCTCGGGACTCTGGCACACACCGAGTTCGACGATCTCGTGCGGCCGCCGGCCGTCGATCCGCTCGCCGCGCAACCGGATCTCCCCCTGACGGGGGCGCAGGAGCCCGGAGATCGTTCGCAGCGTCGTGGACTTGCCGGCTCCGTTCGACCCGATGAGCGTGACGATCTCCCCCTCCTCGACATCGACCGAGATGCCGCGCAAAGCGTGGATCGCGCCGTAGTACGTGTGGACGTCGCGCAGCTCGAGCAATGCCACGTCAGCCCTCCTCGGCCGCGCCGCGGCCCAGGTACGCCTCGATGACCCGCGGGTTCGCGCGCACCTCGGCGGGCGATCCCTCGGCGAGCACCTCGCCGTAGTCGAGCACCGTCACCCGGTCGCTGATGCCCATGACCACCCGCATGTCGTGCTCGATGAGCAGGACGGTCAACCCGAGCTCCGCCCGCAGGCGCCGGATCAGATCGGTCATCTCGCGCGTCTCGCTCGCGTTCATGCCGGCCGTCGGCTCGTCGAGCAGGAGGAGCTTGGGGCTCGTCGCGAGGGCCCGCGCAATCTCGAGCCGGCGCTGGTCGCCGTACGGCAGGTTGCGCGCCCACGTATGCGCTCGCGCTTCGAGGCCGAGGAACTCGAGCAGGGCGTGGGCGCGCTCCGTGGCGCGCTCCTCCTCCGCCAGCAGGAGCGGCGTACGGAGGACGGCGTCCCACCAGTGACTCCGCAGGTGAACGTGCTGGCCGACGAGGACGTTGTCGAGCGCGGACATCGTGCTGAACAGCCGGATGTTCTGGAACGTCCGGCCGATCCCGAGCGCGGTCACCTCGTGTGGCTTCTTCGAGCGCGCCTTGTCACCCTTCATGGACACGATCGGGTGGCCGTCGAACGAGATCTCACCGCGGGTCGGCACGTAGTAGCCGGTGATCATGTTGAAGAACGTCGTCTTGCCGGCACCGTTGGGACCGATCAGCGACACGATCGCGCCGCGCGGGATATCGAAGTCGACCGAGTTGACCGCCACGAGGCCGCCGAACCGCTTGGTCACGCCGCGCGCGCGGACGAGCAGCTGATCGTCCGGAACCTGGCCCGTCCGGAGTTCCGCCAGCGGGGCGCCGGCCATCGCGCTCATGAGGTGCCTCCCGTCCGTCCCGGCGGGTCGGGCGGCGCGCCGCCGCCACCGGCATCGGACGCCTCCGGAGTCACATCGATGTCCTCCGGCTCGGCCTCTTCGATGACCTCCTCCTCGATCTCCATCACGGCCGCCGATCCGAGCGCCTGGTCCGGCGGCGCGGCGTGCAGTTCCGCCGCCCGTTGGCGGCTCGGTAACAGCCCTTCCGGTCTGAACCGCATCATGAGGACGAGGGCGAGGCCCAGCAGCAAGAAGCTGAACTGGGAGGGATTGATCTCGCCGAGCTGCGGCGAGCCGATCGCGACCCCGGTGTCCTTGAGCCGGTTGCCGACCCAGCTGAGCAGCGTCTTGTCCACGTACTGGACGGTGATCGCGCCGAGGATCACGCCCCAAATGTTCCCGATCCCGCCGAGGATGATCATGATCACGACGAGGATCGACGTCGCGAACATGAAGAAGTCGGACGTCGTGGCGCCCTGGTACGACGCCTGCATCGCGCCGGCGAATCCGGCGAAACTGGCACCGAGGCCGAACGCGAGCAGCTTCGTGCGTACCGTGTTGACGCCCATCATCTCGGCCGCCGTCTCGTCCTCGCGGATGGCCATCCATGCGCGGCCCATGCGCGACCGCTCGAGGTTGCGGGCGATGACGATCGACATGATGACCACGGCCAGGCCGAGGTAGACCGCGTTGAAGCCGTGGATGACCCCGAACTCGATGCCGAACAGCTGCGGTGGGTCGATCGGGTTGATCCCGAGCGGGCCGCCGGTCAGGTTCGCGTTGACGAGCTGGATCGGTCCGAATGAGAAGTGGACGTTGACGAGGTTCTTGAAGAAGACCGGCACGATCTCGCCGAATCCGAGCGTGACGATCGCGAGGTAGTCGCCCCGAAGCCGGAGGGTCGGCGCGCCCAGGAGCGCGCCGAATATGGCGGCCACGAGGGCGGCCGCCCAGAAGATGATGAAGAACGGCAGGTGGATCCCTGGGAACCCTGCCGGCAGGTCGCTGAACAGGAGGATCGACAGGCCGGACCAGTGTGGCGAGGCGAGGTACGCCGCGGTGTACGCGCCGAGCGCGTAGAACGCGACGTAGCCGAGGTCGAGCAGGCCGGCGAAACCGATGACGATGTTGAGGCCGATCGCCATCGTGGCGAAGATGAGCATGAACACGACCGTCGTGTCGTCCGGCGCCGGGAGCGGGAAGACGTTCCGGCTGAACGGCTGAAGAACCGCCCGGTTGAGCAGCGGGTAGGCGAACACGAGCACGACGAGGACGCTCATCAGCACGGTCCGGCGTGGGCTCGCCTGGACCCGTGCCCGATACGCGGCGGGCCAGTTCGCGGCGCTCGCCGCGAGATGGGCCAGCCACGCCGGTAGTCCGCCGGTCTTGCCGTGTTCGACGGGCGCGATGAGGCTGCTCATGCCCGATCCGCCAGCTGTTGTCCGAGCAGGCCGGTCGGTCTGAAGACAAGGATCGCGATGAGCACGCCGAACACGATCGCGTTCGTCCACTGGGTCGACAGGTATCGGTCGCTGAAGGCGTTGATGAGGCCGAGCACGATGCCGCCGAGGACGGCCCCCTGGAGGTTCCCGATCCCGCCCAGGACGGCCGACGTGAAGGCGTTCAGGCCGAACCGGAAGCCGAGGTTCCAGACCGTCGTGTTGTTGTAGAGGACCTGGACGAGGCCGGCCGCTCCGGCCAGGGCTCCGGCGATGATGAACGTGATCGCGATCGTCCGGTTGACGTCGATTCCCATCAGCCCCGCGGTATCGGGATCCTGGGCCGTGGCGCGCATCGCCTTGCCCTGCTTTGTCTTCGCCACGAACCACGTCAGGACGATGAGCAGCGGGATCGTGACGACCGCGGCGAACAGGTGCTTGTACGTGATCGCGACGTTGGTGTCGAAGCCCAGCACGGTGGTGAGGATGTTCGTGTTGGGAATGACGTCGGGGAAGCCGATGTTCGCCGGGCCCTTCCAGAGCAGGCCGACGTTCTGGAGCACGAAGCTCATGCCGATCGCGGAGATCAGTGGGGCGAGACGCGGCGCGTGGCGGAGCGGCCGGTAGGCCACTCGTTCGATCGACACGTTGAGCGTTGCCGTCACGGCCATCGTGATGGCGAGGACGAGGACGATCAGGGAGATCGCCGTCAACGGATCGGTGCCGGTCGTGACGCCGAAGTAGACGAGGAGCGTCAACGCGAGCATCGAGCCGAGCATGAACACGTCGCCATGGGCGAAGTTGATCAGCTCGATGATCCCGTAGACGAGCGTGTAGCCCAGGGCAACGAGCGCGTAGATCAGCCCGTTCGACAGGCCGATGACGATCGTCTGGAGGAGCTGTTCGTCCATGGAGTGCGCAGTTCTCCGTGGGACTCCGGGGATAGCGAGCGGGGGCGGACCGGGTGGTCCGCCCCCGCCGTCAGTGGCGTGGCGTTCGCGCGCCGATCACTCGGGCGCGACGAGCACCTTCTCGAATGCCGGCGGCCAGCTGTCGACGACCCGGTAGCCCGTGGCCTCGGACAGCGTGTTGTCGCCGTTCTCGTCGATCGACATCGTTCCTAGGTAGGACGCGAAGTCCTTGGTCGCGAAGACCGCCTGGAGGACCGAGTACCGATCGTTCTTCACCTCGGCGCGGTTGAGCGCATCGAGGGCGACCTGCGCGGCTGCGGCCCCGTAGATGCCGTAGACGGGCGGATCCTCGCCGTTGTGGGCGGCGCGATAGTCGGCCACCCACTTCTTGCCGGCGTCGGAGGTCTGCTCGTTCGGGCCGACACCGCCGAAGGTGAGGTACGTGCCGTTGCCGGCATCGCCCGCGCCCTCGTACCAGGCCGCCTCGAACACGCCGTCACCGGACATGATCGAGATGTCCGGCATGGCGGCCCGGAGGTCCTTCCACAGCTTGCCGGTGTTCTGACCCGTGATCGAGCCGATGTAGATGAAGTCGGCGCCGGAGTCCTTGATCTTCTGCGCGAGCGCCGCGTAGTCCGTGGCCTTCGCGTCGAATCCTTCGCTCGTCCCGCCGGCGCTGACGACCTCGATCCCGAGATCGGCGGCCGCGAGAGCCCAGGCGCGGGCGAGGCCCTTGCCATAGACCTGCGTGTCGTCGAGGACGTAGGCCTTCGTCGCCCCGAGCTCCTTGGCCCACGCCGCGCCGGCGCCGCCCTGGGCGTCGTCGGTCGCGATGACGCGGGTGTAGTTGCGGAAGCCCTCGGGGTAGTAGCTGGCCGGCTCACCCGGCTCCGTGACGCCCGCGACTTCCTTGGTCAGGCCCGGATACGTGTTGGCCGGGCTGATCATGACGAGGCACGCGGCGTTGAGGATCGGGATCGTCAGCTTCGCGGCGCCGGAGTTGAAGTGACCGATGAAGATCATCGCGTCCGGGTCGTTCGCCGCGGTCGTCGCGTTGGCCTGGGCCTGCGCGCCGTCCCAGTCGCCGCCGGCGGCCGCGGACGAGTCGTCGAGGTCCGTGTACTTGATCGTGAAGTCGCCGACCTTCTGGCCTTCCAGCGCATCGCGAATCGACTCGACGAGCGCGTCCGTCTGGGCCTTGTTCGAGCCCTGCCGCGGCAACGCCGAGTAGACGTGGATCTCGCTGCTGCTCGTTCCGGTCTTGCCTTCGCAGGCGTCTGGGCGGCTGCCCGTTCCGCCGTCACTGGGGGCCGTCGTGGCGCCCGGGCTGGTGCACGCGGTGAAGACGAACACCGCCGCTGCGGCGAGCGCCCCTACCTTGGACAGTTTCATCCAATCTCCTCCTAAGCCGGTCTCTCCGGATCCCGGAGCGACCTCGGTCGGTGCCTCCCGGAGCCGTCCCGAACAGCGGCCCCTCGCGCGTCCCCGGTGCCCAATTGCCCGTCGCCGTGGCGCTTCCCGGGCCGTTGGCGGCCTGGTCGCGGAAGGGCGGCTGGAGCTGCGGTGCGTGGCGGTGACGGCGCAGGTCTCCGCGTTCGGACGGCGCGCAGGTGGCCGCCGAAGCGATGCCGTATCATAGGCACCGGCGCACCGAATGCAATACCGGTCCGCGTGACCCGGGCGTGGCTGTCGAGCGCATGTCGCTCGCCACCCCGTGCGGCCGCGGTATCGGAGCAGCCTTGAGCCGGCCCCGGCAAAGGCGGTCGCAGGAGGACGTCGCCCCCTCTGTGAGGTACGACCCGTCGGCGTGGAATACCTGGTCCGAGCGGCCCGAATCACGGACATCGATCGCCTCGTCGCGCTGAGCGACGGCGGGATGGGCCGTGGCGACAGCCCGCTCGACGCCGCGGATCTGCTCCGCCAGATGGTCTACCTTCCGCAGGCCAGCATCTTCGTCGCGGAAGCGCGGCGGGTCGTCGTCGGCGGGGCCGTCCTGGCGCTCCGGCCATCCGTCCAGGCGGGCGGGTTCGTCGGAACGGTGGACCTCCTGGTCGTCGATCCGGCTCACGATGCAGATCGCGTCACCGACGTGCTGCTCGAGGAGGTGCTCCGGTCGGCGAGCAACAAGGGCTGCACCGTCGTGGAGGCGGCTCAACCGGAGGATCCGGCGGTCCGTGCCCGCCTCGAGCGCCAGGGATTCACGTCGACCCGAACCATCACCGAGCGAACCGTCGTGGCGGCCGGGGCCGCCGCCCGACGACCCCGATGAACGCGCGCGCCGAGCTGCGAGCCCGCGCCGGCGCCGCGCACCCAACCCCATTCGAGGAGCCATCGTGAGCAAGAACGTCGCCGTCTTCGTTGACGTGGCGAACATCTTCTACGCGGCCAAGGCGGCCGGCGTGGACATCGACTACGTCACGCTGTTGAAGTCGGCCTCGGCCGGTCGCGACCTGGTCCGCGCCTACGCGTACACCGGTCTCGACCCGGACAACGAGAACCAGCGCAATTTCCATTCATTCCTCGCTCGCAACGGGTACCGGGTCGTGAGCAAGGACATCCGCAAGTACGGCGACGGGAAGGTCAAGGCGAACCTCGATATCGAGCTCGTCGTCGACATGATGAAGACGGCGCGGAACCTCGACATCGCCATCGTCGTGTCCGGCGACGGCGACTTCGCCCCGGCCATCCGGGCGGTCCAGGAGATGGGCGTCCGGGTCGAGGTGATCAGCTTCCGCGGCAACACGTCGTCGGACCTCATGGACGTCGCCGACCAGTTCACCGACATCACCGCCCTGGCGCGGGTCGAGAAGGGATCGTCGCGATCCGGCCGGCGTGTGGCCGGCGACGACGAGGACCTGTCGATGACGGAGGTGCCGGACAAGCAGACCGAGGGGACCGGGGCGGGGCGCGGCCGAGGGCGCGGTCGCGGCCGAACCCGAACCAGCGAGCCGGAGCCCGTCGCCGCCTCTCGTGGTTCGCGAGCGTCGAGGACGGCCGCCGTCGCGGCGACGAACGGTGGCGCGATCGTCGCCCTGCCGGGCGAGAAGCTGTCCAGGGTGGCGGCGCCGATCGAGGACGATGAGGCGTCGCCCGCAGCCGACGACGAGGTCGGCTCCGAAGGCGGTGAGCTCGGCGACGAGGCGGGCCGCCGTCGACGGCGCCGGCGCGGCGGCCGGGGTCGGGGCCGCGGTCGCGGCCGGACCGATGAGCCGATGATGGGCGACGAGGCCGCCGGCGAGGAGCCGACGGTCCGGGCGGCAGAGGTCGAGCCGGCGGTCGCCCGCGGGCCGCGCCCCACACCATTCGGGTCGGTCTGGGATTCGCAGCTCGGCGGTGGCCGGCCGATGGCGCCGGCGGCGGGGCTCGAGCCACTCGACGACGAGGACTTCGACGAGCCGGAGATTCCCGAGTACCTCATCGCCGAGCAGCGCCGCGGTCGCGCCGGGGGCGGCGCCGGACGTGGCACCGGGCGTGGCGGCGCCCGGGGCGGCAGGAGCGCCTATTCGGCCGCCGTCGACCGCGAGCGCTACGGGCGTGGCGGGGGAGGCGGCGGGATCAACCGCTACCCGGACGTCGGGGCGCGAGACCGCGATCGCGATCGGCCCCGATCCGAACCGTTCGTCCGGCGGGATCGGCCGACCGGACCGCCACGCGGCGGCGGCGGCTCGGAACCGTGGAGCGAGGTCCCACCGGAGCTCGAGGCGATGCTGCGGGCGCAGATCGCGTCGAAGCCACGACCCGCACCGACGCCGACCTCGCCCCCCGTGACCTCCGACATGACCGAGGCGGCCGCACCGGCGGTGTCCGATGAGCCCGCTCCGGCCACGAAGCGCCGGACGACCCGTCGGACCGCGGTGACGTCGACGTCGGCCGTTTCCGAGGCGACCGAGTCGCCCGCATCGGCAACACCCGATGGGGCGGCCGCGGCCCCGAAGCGCCGGACGACTCGTCGGACCACGACGACCGCGAAGGCGGGCTCGGCCGGCGCAACCGAGTCGGCCGCAGCGCCCACACCAGACGACGCGGCACCGACGCCCAAGCGCCGCACGACCCGCCGGACAACGCCGGCGGCGGATTCGGACGCGTCGCCGGACGTCGCCGCCTCGAGCGCGGAGGAGACGGCGGCACCGAAGCGCCGCGCGACCAGGCGCAGGGCGGCGTCTCCAGAGGGTGAGACCGCCTGACCCGGTGGGCCGGCTGAGCACGCGCGGCCAGCCGGCCGCGGCCGCGGCCGTTCGGTCGATGCTCGCGTCGGAACCGCCGCACGCGGTCCTGCTTGCGGGACCCTCGGGCGTCGGCAAGACGACGCTCGCGCTCGATCTCGCCGGCGGCCTGCTGTGCATCGGCGCGTCCGGCGCCGAGCGGCCGTGCGGGTCATGCCGGGCCTGCCGGATGGTCGCGTCGGGCAATCACCCGGACCTCCATCGGCTCGCCCCGGGCGGTCCAGGAGGTCAGATCCGGATCGGCCGGCGCGACGATGCGGAGCCGGGAACGGTTCGCCGGCTCACGGCGGACCTCGCGCTCCTGCCGGTCGAGGGTGGCGCCCGCGTCGCGATCCTCGAGCAGGCGGATCGGCTCAATGAAGACGCGCAATCGGCGTTGCTCAAGACGCTCGAGGAGCCCCCGAGCGGCGTCACGATCATCCTGTGCGCCGACGAGGAGGACCAGCTGCTCGACACGGTTCGCTCGCGCTGCGCGCGGATCCGCCTGGGCCTCGTCGGCCCGCGCGACATCGAGGAGCTGCTCGGTGAGCGCGGCGTCGCCGACCCACCAACGGCCGCCCGGCTTGCCCGGCTGGCTGGCGGGCGGCCGGGACGCGCCCTCGCCTACGCCGCGGCTCCGGACGCGGTCCTCGCACGCGGGGAGATCGCGCGGTCGTTGCTCGACCTGCTCGATGCCGGCCGGGCGGCGCGACTGGACGCGATCGCGCCGATCGTGGCCCGTGCGGGCGAGCATGCCCGGCTGCTCGAGCCCGGCGCGGATCCGCGGCCGGTGCCGGAGACCGATGGCGTGGAGTCCCGCGGGCGCATCCCGGCCGCGGAGCGCCGGCGGGCCGCCGACTCGCTCCTCGCGATCTGGCGGGACGTGACGCGCGATCTGACGGTCGCGGCGCTCGGCCACCCGGAGCGCATCCGGGATCCCGGGCTGCTCGACGACCTCGTTCGGGCGGCCTCCGGGCTCGACGCGGCCGCCCTGGCCGCCTTCCTCGTCCGGATCGGGCGCGCCGGCGAGCTCATCGCGGCGAACGTGAGCCCAGAGCTCGTGGCCGACGGCCTCGTTCTCGCCTGGCCGCGACGGCAGCCCGCCGCAGCCTGATGGGGGCGTCCGTGGGCGCGCACCGGCTCGATGCCGTCGTACGCGGCTGGGTCCAAGGCGTCGGGTTCCGGTTCTTCGTGCTCCGCGAGGGCCAGGCGCTCGGCCTCGAAGGATGGGTGGCGAACGAGCCGGACGGGACGGTCCGGTGCGTCGCCGAAGGCAGCCCGGATCGCCTCGAGGCGCTGCTCGAGCGCCTGCGGGAGGGACCGCCGGGCGCCCGCGTCGACGACGTTCGCGTGACGTGGCAGGCGGCGGTCGGGGGCCTCGGCGGGTTCCGGATTCGGTCCGGCTGGCACGGCGGCGACTGAACTCCACCGCGTCCGGACCCGTACGTCCGTACGGCGCCGCGCGTAGGCACCGTACCCCGATCGGCGGTCGTGCACCGAACGACTCGGCTATACCGCCCGGAACCCGCACCGGTGATGCTGCATCGTGATGGAGAATCCGTCTCCCCCGGCCGAGGAGTTCCCCGGTCTCTACCGCTCGATCCTTGATGGCGTCATGGAACTCGAGCAGGCGGGACTGCGGCGCGAGGCCGCCCTCGTTCGGGCCGAGGCGACGTCGACGTACTCGAGCTCGTGGGACGAGGCCGGGCGGCGCCGGCTGCTCGCCCTGATCCGTCGAATCGAGCGCGTCCGCGACGGCCGCGAACGCCCACGCCAGGCCCGATCGGCCCGCATCGTCCTTCGTCGCTCCCCGCTGCCCGGTCGCTGAGCGGCGTGCCCTCCGCCGCGGCCGAAGCCGTCGCTGAAGCCGCGCTCGCCGAGTCGGGGCGAACGGCCGACCGCCGTCGTACGCTTGGCCGGCGATGCCACCGACCGTCGACGCCCTGACCGCCCGCACGACCGAGGCGCTCGACGCGATCGCCCTCGTGGCGGCCCCGCTCGACGACGAGTGGCAGTACGTGGCCGACCTCGTGGCCGCGTGGGGCGCCCGCCTGACCGCCGTCGGCACCGAGCGACGGGCCGAGGTCGTGACGCCGCCGATCGAGGCGGCCGTCGACCGGGCGATCGAAGAGGCGCTCCTCGTGGCCGATCCGCACCGCGCCATCGATTGGCTGTCGACCCTGCCGCAGGTCGTCCTCGTCGCCCTCGAGGAGCGCAGCTGACCGATGCGCTTCCAGGACGCGGCGCTCGACGCGCGGGCCGTCGTCTATGCCGGGATCCAGGCTGATCCACTCGTTGCCGAGGTGGCTGCCATGCTCGCCGACGCGAATCCGGCGCAGCGCGTCCTTGCGCGGGCCGTGATGAACGGCGAGTCGACCGACCCGGACGCGTGGCGGACCATGTTCCCCACGCTCTTCGCCGACGGGGCAGATCCCTCCGTCCGCGAGCGATCGGAGTCGATCCTCGCGGTTTCGCTGCGCGTCGCCGATCGTGGCGAGGCGGTGCGCAGCCAGTTCCGCGGCGCGATCGTCGAGTCCGTGACGGAGCGGCTGCTCGCGCGTCGCGCCGGCCCGTCGGTCAGGCGCGAACGGCGGATCCTGTTCGACGGCGTCCGGTCGGAGATCCACCCGTACGACGTGACGATCGAGTCGGCGATCCCGGAGGCGTACGACTGCAAGTGGGGCGCACGAGGCATCAACCCGGAGGTGCTCCTCCAGCTCGCGACGGCCCGGGCAAACGCCGCCGCGGAGGGCGTGGACCTGGCCGTCGCGCTCGTCGTGTTCGACGCCCATCGCTCGTGCCTCGTCCGGCTCGCGAGACTGCGGGGCGCGGCCGGCGTAACCGGCCTCGTCGCCCTCGAGACCCTGCGCGGACTGGCCCGCGCTCGGCCGGTTCCGATCCCGGGCGTCGCCGGCACGCGGCCATGACCCCCCACGATCTGGTCCAGGCTTCGCGACCGTTCCGCCACGCCTACCGTGTCCGGTTCGACGAGGCCGGCGTCGACGGCCTCGTTCGCGCGTCGACGCTCCTGCGCTACGTCCAGGACGTCGCGTGGGTCCACTCGGAGCGCCTCGGCTTCGATCGCGCGTGGTACGCGGAGCGCGGCGTGGCCTGGCTCGTCCGGGCGGCGGAGGTCGCCGTTCTCGGACGGATCCCGATGGGCGCCTCGCTCGAGCTGACGACCGACGTGGTCGGCCACCGGAAGGTCTGGGCGCGGCGCCGGTCCGAGGCCTTCCTCGATGGCGCCGTCGTCGGGTGGATCCACACCGACTGGGTGCTCGTCGATCGCCGCGGTGCACTCGCCCGGATCCCGCCGGAGATCGGCGCGGCGTTTCCGAATCCGATCGCCGACTTTCCGATCGGGCGGGTCGAGCTCGCGGACGTCGGCCCGGAGGCGGCCGTCGCGCGGCGCTTCCGGGTTCGGCCGCACGAACTGGATCCGAACGGCCACGTCAACAACGCGGCCTACGTCGATTGGCTCGAGGAGTCCATCGCGGACGAGTCCGTCTCGCGACAGGTGCCGCGTCGGTACCGGCTCGAGTACGCCGCCGCCGCCGGTCCGGGCGATGAGCTCGTCGCGACGGCGTGGCCGGACGGGCGGTCCTGGAGCCATCGTCTCCGGCTGGCCACGGGCGGGGAGCTCGTGCGAGCTCGACTCGAGGTCTGAGTTCGTCGTTCGGCCGCACCCGGCGGCTCAGTCCGAGCGGTGCCGCGGGTCACCGCCGGTGGCGCCGCGCACCGCCCTGAACCGCTCCGTGGACACCCGCTCCGCCATGGTGGTGGGACCATTTCGTCACCCGTCGCTGGG
>DASTOB010000060.1:0-2659 GCA_035720425.1 Candidatus Limnocylindrales bacterium | reverse complement strand
GTCGCGTTCAGCCCGGACGGACGGCGGCTGGTGACGGCCGACTGGGCCGATCGGGTGCGGGTGTTCGACTGTGGCATCTGTGGATCGGTCGACGACCTCCTGCGGATGGCACGTGCACGAGCAGGACGGGGGCTCACGCCGACGGAGCGGAGCGCGTACCTGGGGTCGGATGGTGGCTAGGGCCTGGGTGGTGGTGGCGGCGGCCCTGCTCGCGATGCTGGCGGCGAATGGAGCGGCGGTCGCGCAGGTCCCGGTCGGGGGCACGCTCGACCTGGAGCGGGCCTCTGAAGCGAGCTCGGAGGTCGTCTCGGAGCGTCGGGTCGCGGCCGTGGCGATGCTGCGCGGCCGTCCGGACGTCGCCGTGGTCGGCGAGCCGACGGCGGATCGGGCTGCCGGCCGCGTCCGGCTCGTGCGGCTCAAGGCCGGCAAGTTCAGTGTGGCGCGGGAGTCCGTGATCGCCGGTCCGGACCGGCGCGCTCGTGCGGGGGCCGCGCTCGCGGCGGTCGACGAGCTCGTCGGCGACGGCGACGCCGACGTGCTCGTGGGTGCGCCGCGCACCGCAGTGCCGGGCCGGGGCCGTCCGGGCGCCGCATTCCTCATACAGGGCGGGAGCCGGGCCGGCCGTCTGACGGTCGGCGATGAGGACGCGGTCACGATCCTCGGCGTGGCCGACGGCGATCGCGCCGGCGCGGCCGTCGCCGCCGTTCCCGACGTCGACGGCGACGGGCGGCCCGACCTCATCGTCGGCGCACCGAACGCCGACCCCGGCGCCCGCTCGCAGGCCGGCTCCGTGTTCCTGGTCCCGAGCCGCGGCCTGCGGCTCGGAGACACGGTCGACCTCGCAAACCCCGAGGCGGCGCTGCGCATCGACGGCCCGGCGGCAGGAGCGCGCGCCGGGCGGGCGGTGGCCGGCTCGCGCGACACCAACGGCGACGGGCTCGGGGACGTGATCGTCGGCGCACCCGGCATGAGCGCCGCCTACGTCGTGCGCGCACCGCTGGGTGCGCCGGTCGATCTCGCCGCCGGCGGCGCGGCCGTCGTGGCGCTGCTGGGAGCGGCCGGCGAGCGGGCCGGCACGGCCGTCGCCGGCCCCGGCGACATGGACGACGACGGCACGCCCGACATCGCCGTCGGCGCGCCGGACGCATCCATCCCGGGCCGTGGCGCCGCCGCCGGCGCCGTGTACGTCCTCGCGCCGCCGCCCCGCGCGGGATCGTTCCTGCTCTCAGATGTGAGCAAGGTCATCGAGGGCGAGGCGCCGGGCGACCTCGCGGGCAGCCGCCTCGCCCGAGCCGGCAACGCGATCGGGGAGGGGATCCCCGATCTGATGATCGCGGCCCGCGGCGCCGATCCGCTCGACCGGCGGGACGCGGGGGCCGTGTACGTCGTGGGCGGCGGCGCCGCCGTGGGCGGGACGGACCTCGGGCTGCTCGGACGGGGCGGCTTCCGGCTCGCCGGCGAGGCACCGGGAATGAGGCTCGGCACGGCGATCGCGGGAGACGTCGATGTGGACGGCGACGATCACGACGACGTTCTGGCCAGCGGGCCCGGAACGGACCCGTCGGCGCTCCTGCAGAAGGCACCTTTGCCGCCCGGTGAGCCGAACCCCGAGCTCGCGTGCGACTCCCGTCCCGCGGCGATGGTCCTGGACGCCTCGCGGGCCCTCGCCAGGTCCGCCTCGCAAGCCGTCCGCGGTGGTGCTCTCGAACTCCTGCTCGGCCATCCCGCCACGGACGATCGCGTTCTGTCGGCGTTCACCGCTGCGCCTCTACCTGCGGAGGTGTTCGCCCCGCTCACGCCAGGCCCGCTGGCATCCGGGCCGCGTGCCAAGGTTGCGGACGAGCTGGTCGACGAGGCGCTCGAGCGGACGTACGAGGGGGGCGACCTGAGAGATGCGCTCGTCAAGGTCGAGGACCGCAGCCCGTCCACGCAATCGGCGATCGTGGTGGCCGGGCGCGACGCCACGTGGAGCCCTGGCGACGGGCCACCGTTCCCCACGGACGTCGTGGCCGTCGGCGTTCCGCGCGACTCGGCGCAGGACGACGAGCTGCGCGACCTCGCCGCGGCTTCGCGCGGGCGGTACCGGCGCGTTCGCGCGAGGCACCTGCAGGCGCAGGTGGCCCACCTCGACGCTCGCCGTCGCTGCGAGAAGCCGCTTCGCGCCACACGTCCCGCAGCCCGATCGAGCCTGCAGAACGACGTGCCAGGCAACGGACTCCCACTCGGGCCCGGGTACGGCTCGAGGGTGCGTGCGGAGTCGCCCGAGAACACGCTGTACGTCGACATCGTCTTGACGTGGATGGCGCCGGGCGATCCGATCGAGGCCTTCAATCTGACGGTCAACGCGGAAGGGCCCGGGGGCGTGGCCCGGTTCAGCGAGGGAGAACTGGAAGACGCCGAGGGCGAAGACGGCGTCGAGCAGGCGGGCGTCACCGTTACCGCGGGCTCCGGTGACACGTTCACCGTCCTACGCGTGAGCTTCCAGGGGGAGCATCCGGGTGACGAGCCGAATCCTGACGCCGGCCCAGGCGCCCACGCCGCCTACCATCGCCGGCACGTCTTCCACTACTACGGCGGCCGCAGCGAGTCCCGCGGGTACGCCGCCTCCCACCGACCTTCGGGATTCGTGCAGCTCTTCCACCGCACGTCGCCCAGATAG
>DASTOB010000059.1:0-4275 GCA_035720425.1 Candidatus Limnocylindrales bacterium | reverse complement strand
GACGTCGCGCCGCCTTAACGACCGACGGCCGGCGCGTCGCGCGCCGGCCGTCGCTGGTTCCCGAAGTGCTGGTTCTCAGTCGGACAGCGCGGTGTACCCGCCGATCTCCGCCGCCATGAGCTTCATCCGCTGCACCGTCGTGTAGCCGATGACGTCGTTGTCGTCCTTGCACTGGAGCACGACCTCGTCGCCGCCGTCGGCGTCGTAGTGCAGGTCCATCAGAGAGATGATTCCGTACTCGGGACCCTCGTCGCTGATCTCGACCGATGCGCCGTCGAGGATCGGCGAGCCGCCCTCGTTCTTGACGACGCGCAGCCGGCAGCTGACCTTCGACCACCACTCGACGCCGAGCCACTCGATGTGGAAGGCCTCGACGCGGGCCATGAGCATGTGGTAGCCCGCCGGCAGGACCATCGAGTCCACGACCTGGTACTCGCTGGTCATCTGCACGTCGGCGTTCTTCCAGTGGCCGCGGGCGAACGACGGGCCCGCGGGGCCCTTCGGGCCTTGCGGCCCGGTGTCGCCCTTGGCGCCTTGCGGCCCGGTGTCGCCCTTGGGACCTTGCGGCCCGGTGTCGCCCTTGGGGCCCTGCGGCCCGGTCTGATTCCAGTTGAGCGACGTCTCGTTGTTGCCACAGCTCTTCGGGTCCAGGGTGGGATCGAGCACCCTGACCTTGCCGCTGTTGTCGTAGCAGGCGGCGATCGTCCCGTCGGGCCCGGGCAGGGCCGCGGTCGCGGTGCCGCCGGCGACGACGAGCGCGGCCGACGCTGCGAGCGCGACGGTGACTGGACGGGAGCGGAGCCTGTGGAACCTCACGGATGACCTCCTGGATCGCGGTGTACGACCCCAGAAGACGGCTCCGACTGTCCGCGTATTACGGGAGGCGCTGTTCGGGACGCGATCGGCGCGCGACCGCTAGTACCAGCGGAGGCGGGGCATCGGCTCCGGGGCGCGGCGGACGGAGCGGCGGGCGGGACGGTGGGAGGCGAGGCGCTTGATGAACATAGATTGCATCTTAGGACATATCTTCCTAGGAAGCAAGTATCTGGGACGCAATCTTTAGATAAGGTCTCGCGGCATGACCGAGCGCGACGGCGTCGACGCCATCATCGAGGCGTGGGAGCGGGAACGGCCCGAGCTCGACCACTCGCCGATCGGCGTCGTCGGGCGGATCTCGCGGCTCGCGCGCGAGATCGAGCAGCGGCTCGAGACCGTCTACCGCGAGCACGGGCTCGAGCCCGGCTGGCACGACGTGCTCGCCACGCTCCGGCGCAGCCCGCCGTCGTACCGCCTGCGGGTGAGCGACTTCTCGAGCACGCTGATGCTCAGCTCGAGCGGGACGACGAAGCGCCTCGACCGGCTCGAGCAGGCCGGCCTCGTGGCGCGGGAGCCCGACTCGGAGGACCGGCGGGGCACGCTGATCGCGCTGACCGAGGCCGGCCGGAAGCTGATCGACAGCGTGACCGAGGCGCACCTGGCCAACGAGCGCAGGCTGCTCGCCGCCCTGACGGACGACGAGCAGCGGCAGCTCGCTGACCTCCTCCGCGCGCTCCAGCTCGGCCTGCCACCGAGCTGAGGCGCACGCCCCGGCGGGCCGACGATTCGTCGGCCCGGGCGGGCCGATTCCTCGTCGGCCCGGGCGGGCCGACTACTCGTCGGCCCCCAGGTCGATGACCGGGGTGATGAGGACCTCGACGGCCGGCGAGACCAGCACGGCGTCGTCGCCGCCGTGCGTGAGCACCCGCAGCGTGTCGCTGAGGAGCTCGCTGCCGGTGATCCGGGTCGTGGCGGCGAGGCCGGTCGCGAGCACCTGGTCGCCGGAGCGCGTGAGGCGGACGACGTCGCGGTGCTCGGTCCCGTTCACGACCACGGTGTCCGGAACCGGGTCGGTCGCGCCGCCGGTGAGCGCCAGGTCGACGTCGACGTCGCCCACGCCGGTCCCGCCCAGGTCGCCCACGGTCACCGTGTCGGTCCCGCCGAGCACCCGGACGCCGAGCCGCTCGAGCCCGTCGAGGTCCATCACGATGTTCGCGATGTTCCGGGTGAGCCGCGTGCGGCCGGCGTTCGCCGAGACGTCGATGAGCTCGCCGATGTTGCTGCCGTTGAACGCGAGCGCGTCGGTGCCGGCGCCGCCCTCGACGACGTCGTTGCCGTCGCCCGGATCCCACTGGAACGTGTCGGAGCCGCGGCCGAGCTCGGCGACGTCGGCGCCCTGCTGGCCGTCGACGAAGTCGTCGGCGCCGCCCGCGCGGATCAGGTCCGCGCCGTTGCTGCCGAGCAGCGTGTCGCTCCCGCGGCCGCCCTCCATCGTGATCCGGGTGAGCGGAGCGAGGTTGCCCACCGCGCTGACCTTGTCCGCGCCGCCGCGGGTCGCCACCACGAGGTCCTCGACCGCGACGGTGTCGAAGCTGGCTGCGGCCGCCGGGGTGGTGCGCACCTCCGTGCCGTTCGCGACGATCGCGATGTCGTCGGCGTCAGCGGTGCCGCCGTACGTCGTGACGTCGTCGCCCGCGGCGCCGTCGACGTTCACGTCGTCCGCCGGCTCGATGCCGGTCGCGCGCACCTGCGCGCCAAGGCCGGTGACCGAGACCGCGCCCGGCTCGGACGCGACCGCGAACCGGTCGGCTCCGTCGGTCCCGCGGGCGGTCACCGCGTCGGGCTGGCCGTCGCCGCCACCGCCGGTCGCGTCGAGCGAGGTGTCGACCGCCGCCAGATCGGTCCCGGAGAGGTCGCCGACCGTGATGGCGTCGCTGCCGCCGATCGGATCCAGCGCCGCGCGCTCGATGCCGTCGAGGTCCATGACGATGTTCGCGACGTTGCAAGTCAGTCGCGCTCGATCGCCGTTCGCCGAGACGTCGAGGATCTCGCCGATGTTGCTGCCGTTGAAGTCGAGCACGTCGTCGCCGTCGCCGCCGTCGACGGTGTCGCTCGAGTCGCCGGGATCCCACTGGAACGTGTCGGGCCCGTCGCCGAGCTCGGCGACGTCGGCGCCCTGCTGGCCGTCGACGAAGTCGCGGCCGCTGCCGCCGCGGATGACGTCGGCGCCGTTGCTGCCGAGGAGCGTGTCGTCGCCGGCGCCGCCGTCGATCGTCAGCTGCTCGTCGGCGAGCGAGCCAACCGTGCGGACCTCGTCGTCGCCGCGGCCGGCCAGCACCGAGATCGCCGTGAACGTGCTGCGATCGAACTCGAAGTCGGGTGTGCCGTCGCCGCCGACATCGACGAACAGGGTGGGGGTGGTGCCGATCAGGACGAGCGTGTCGTCCGCGGCGTCGCCGGTCAGTGTCAGGTGCCGGACTCGACGGCCGCCGTGTAGTCGGCGTGCGCCGACTCGGCGCCGAGGAGCGCGAGGGATACGGCGCCCAGCGCGAGCGCCGCACGCATGCAGGAGTGGGGAGACATGGCGAGTGACCGTACGGTCGCGCCATCCCTCGTGAAATAACGGAAACCCTCACATCTTCAGCGATGGTTCACGCTCGCACGCCTCGGTCCCGTCAATTCGTGCCCGTCAGCAGTCAAACATTTCGTGCATAACGGCTCGATGTCTTGGTGTCAAGCCCGCGCGGTCGTGGCTCGTGCCCGTGCGGCGCCTCTCATCCCGTACACGAAACAGGCGTCAGGCGGTCGTCGCCGGCGCTCGCTTCTTGCTCTCCGAGGAAGGCGGCGCCATCCCGCCTAAGCGACGACGAACGTGTAGTCGCGCTCGATCCGGCCGTCCGCGGCGAGGACGAGGAAGTTGAGCCCGACTCCGAACAGCTCGCCGCCCTTGGCGACCGCCTCCCAGTGGAACTTGACGACGTCGCCGAGTCGCTCGGCGTCGTCGCGCCCCCGGAAGCTGAGCCCCTCGGAGCCGACCCAGTGCTCGTACGCGCTCGCAACCCGAGCCTCTATCTGCTCGTATCCCCGTGCCTCGAGGATCGCCGTCAGCCCGATCCCGGGTTGCGCAGCGATCCCGCGGATCTCCTGCGGCGGCTGGAGGAAATGCCTCCCGTCCTCCCTCCAGAGCTCGGCGATCATCCGCCGGCGCCGGTCGGCATCGGGCTCGTTCCAGAGCGCGATGTACCTCTCCGCCAACTCGGCGGCGCGCCGGGATGAGATCTCGACGAAAGCCTGTGGGTCGGTCATCGGTTACCTCCGTTGATCGTCGGTTGCTCCGCCGTCAACGGTGTCGGAGGAAGGGCCGCGTGTCGATTACCTCTCGTGTAACGCCGGCCGGATTTACCCCCTGGGGAATGAAGCCCGGATTGGACGGCCCCGCTACCTTCCATCGGGTGGTCG
>DASTOB010000058.1:0-20092 GCA_035720425.1 Candidatus Limnocylindrales bacterium | reverse complement strand
TCGTACACGCGGGCGCTCGACGCGGCCCGCCGATCCGGCCGACCGGCACTCATCGCGGAAGCCCTCTACAACCTGGGTTTCTCTCCCATCGAGGACGAGAGCACGCCGGAGGCGCGCTACATCGCCGGTCGTCCGCTCTTCGAGGAGGCTCGGACCCTGTACCGCGAGATTGGCGACGACGCGGGCGTGGCCCGAACAACGTGGGCGCTCGCCCTGGCCTACGGTGCGGACGGGAACATCGATGCGGCGGCCGAGGCGGCCATGGAGAGCGCGGCCAGCAACCGTCGGCTCGGCGATCCGTTCGGACTGGGCTGGTCGCTTCATCTGGTGGCCGGGATCAACGTGGTCCGCAGGCGCCTCGACGAGGCGGAGCGGGACCTGCGCGAGGCGCTCGGGCTCTTCACCGACAACGGCGACGTGAGCGGGATCGTGCTCCTCGTCGGCGACTTCGCGATGCTCGCCCGGGCGCGCGGCGACGACGACCGGATGTGGCGGATCGTCGGCGCGATCGAGCGTGCCCGCCGCGAGACCGGCCTCGACGTCCTCAACGACCCGATGGAGTCGGTCGAGTTCCAGTTTCCCGACGTTCCGCCGACCGACCCGGCAGCCCTCGCCGCCTTCAACGCGGGGCTCACCTGGACGATCGACGACGCGGTCGCGTTCGTGCTCGCCGATCCGGCCGAAGCCTGATCGTCCGGGCCGACGTACCCGGCCCGTACGGGCCGTCCGTCACTGTCCGTCGCGCCGGTGGCGCGCGACCATCCTCCCATCCAAGGAGGGCCGACCGATGACGACGAAGACCGCGACCGCACGCCTCGATGGCGACGGCCTGCGCTTCGTCGCGACCACCGGCAGCGGGTTCAGCCTGGCGATGGACGATGCGTCCGGTGGCAGTGCCCCACGACCGGCGGAGCTGCTCCTCGTGGCCCAGGCCGGCTGCACGGCCATTGACGTCGCGTCGATCCTGCGCAAGAAGCGCCAGCCGTTCACGCGCTACGAGGTTCGGGTCGCCGGTGAGCAGCGGGACGACCCGCATCCGCACGTCTTCGAGCGGGTGCGCATCGTCCACCTCGTCGAAGGGCCGGTCGAGATCGAAGCCGTCCGGCGGGCGATCGAGCTGTCCGCAACCCGCTACTGCACTGTGACCGGCAATCTCGCCTCCGGCGTGGCCCAGATCCACCACGCTTACGTCGTTCGCGACGGAGCGGGCGAGGAGCACTACGGAGAGGTCGTCGTCACCGGCCCGCGCCTCGCGATCGAGGAACCCGCCGGCACGCCCGCGGACCGCTGAGCACACGCGGCCTCGACATACGGGGGCGGGATCTTCGGACCCGCCCCCGTTCCGTGCCCTTGACCGCGGGCCGACAATGCGGGCGTGACGTCCCCCACCGTCGGTGAGCTCCTCGAATCGGCTCGCGCGGCGCTCGACCGGCTGACGCCCGCCGAAGCGGCCACGGAGCAGGCGGCCGGCGCGCTCGTCATCGACACGCGCTGCGGCGATGCCCGCGTCCGCGATGGAGCCATCCCGGGCGCCGCGCCGATTCCGCTGTCGGTCCTGTTCTGGCGACTCGATCCCTCGTCGGAGTTCGCAGATCGACGGCTCGCCGATCGGTCGCGGCGGGTCATCCTCGTGTGCGCCCACGGCTACTCCTCGAGCCTCGCCGCGCGGACGCTCCGCGACCTCGGGTTCGATCGAGCGACCGACATGATCGGGGGCTTCGAGGCGTGGCAGGCGGCCGGCCTGCCGGTCATCCGCGAGGCGGACCCGGCGGACGCGTCTCGCGCATGACCCGCGCGGCGACGAGGCCGGACAGGCCGGTCAGTGCCGCGACGGCGAGGATCGCCGCCCCGATTCCGAGCCGGTCGGCGATCGCGCCGGCCACGAGGGCCCCGATCGCGAATCCCAGGTCGCGCCACAGCCGGTAGACCCCCACGGCGGAGGCGCGCCATGACGGGGCGGCGACGTCGGCGACGACCGCGAGGAGGGTGGGGTAGACCATGGCGGTGCCGACCCCGAGCGCGACGAGGGCGAGGAGCCACGTCCCGAAGCCATCGCCCGCGGCGATGCCGGCAAGGGCGGCGGCCTGGATGAGCATCCCGCCGACGACGAGCGGTCGACGACCGACGCGATCAGACAGGGCGCCGGTGCCGAGCTGTCCGACGCCCCACACGGCGGGGTAGGCGGCGGCGAGCAGGCCGATCTCGCCGAGCGTCAGCCCGCCTGCCGCGAAGAAGATCGGCAGGAGGCCCCACGCGAGCCCGTCGTTGAGGTTGTTGACGAGGCCCGCCTGCGATGCGCCAAAGAGCGTTCGGTCGGTCCATGATGTCCGGCGGAACGCCTCGCGCCAGCGGACGGCCGCGGACGGAGCGGCGAGCGACGCCTCGTGATCGGCATGGCCGCGCGTCTCGCGCACGAGGAGGACCGACGCTCCGAGCCCGAGCCCGGCGACCGCGAGGCCCAGGAGGAACGGGACCGGCCGGAGACCCGCGGACTCCGCGACGAGCCCGGTGGCGAGCGCCGCCACGGCCACCGCGCCATAGCCCGCGGCCTCGTTGATCCCGAGGGCTAAGCCGCGCCGCGCGGGCCCGACGAGGTCGATCTTCATGATCACCGTCGTCGACCAGGCGAGCCCCTGGTTCACGCCGAGGAGGACGTTGGCGGCCACCACCCAGCCCCAGTCAGGGGCCGCGATGATCAGGACCGGCACGGGCAGTCCCGCCAGCCAGCCGGCGATCAGCACGGGCCGCCGTCCGAAGCGATCCGAGAGCGCACCGGCCGCGAGGTTCGCGAGGGCCTTCGTGAGCCCGAACGCGACAAGGAACGCGAGCGTCGCCGACGCTGCGGTCAGCCCGAACGCCTCCTCGGCGATGAGCGGCAGGATGCTTCGCTCCTGGCCGACCATCGCGCCGACCAGCCCGTTGACGCCGACGAGCAGCGCGAACTGGCCGGCGTTCGCTCCCAGTCCCAGCTGGGTCGGCCGTGGCGGCATCGGACGGAGCTCCATCGGGCGTGCGCGCGACGCGCGGGCGTCAGGTGTCCCGAGTCGGCTCGGCGAGCAGCCGGTCGATCATGTCCAGGAAGGCGCCGAGGTCGAGGGGTTTCGTCAGATAGCCAGCCGCACCTTCGTCGGTCAACCGGGCGATCTGCGTCTTCGTCGCGTCCGCCGAGATGATCACGACCGGGATGTGACGGGTTTCGGGAAACGTCCGAAGCCGGCGCAGGACCTCCCGGCCGGACACGTCCGGCAGGTGGAGGTCGAGGAGGATGAGGTCCGGCACCCGGGCACGGGCAAGATCGAGCGCCAACTGGCCCTGCATCGCCGACAGGAGCTCCACCTGCGTGCGCCGGGCGAGGATGCGCTCGACGAGCTTGAGGTTCGACGCGTTGTCCTCGACGTGGAGGATCGTCCGGTGCCTTCGGCCGGCGGGCGCGACCTCGGCCGGTGTCGGCGCCGGTTCGCGATCGAACGCTTCCTGCGGACCGTCGGCCGCGGCCAGCTCGACCCAGAACGTCGACCCGCGATCGAGCGTGCTGTCGACGCCGATCGTGCCGCCCATGGCCTCGGTCAGGCCCTTCGAGAGAGCGAGCCCCATGCCCGTCCCCTCGACCTCCGACTGGCTCGCCGCCAGCCGCTCGAACGGGCGGAACAGGCGTCCGACAAGATCGGGCGGGATGCCGTAGCCAGTGTCGGTCACCGAGATCCGTACCCGGTGCGCCTCCGATTCGAGGCAGCCGATCGTCACCGAGCCGCCGTCGCGGTTGTACTTGACGGCGTTGCTGACGAGGTTGAGGAGCACCTGCCGGAGCCGCTGGCGATCGGCGAGCACGTGGGTCCGAGAGCTGCCTTCGACGTGCACGCTGATCGAGCGCGCATCGGCGAGCGGCGCGACGAGCGCTGCTGCGTCGGCCACGAGGTCGTCGAGCGCGACCGGCTCGAGCGAGATGGTCAGGTTGCCCGCCTCGATCCGGCTGATGTCAAGCACCTCGTTGATCAGGTCGAGCAGGTGCCGTCCGGCGCGAATGATGTGCCCCACGTTCTCACGCTGGTCGTCGGTCAGATCGTCATGCTCGAGCAGTTGGGCGAAGCCCAGGACGGCGTTGAGCGGCGTGCGCAGCTCGTGGCTCATCCGCGACAGGAACTCGCTCTTGGCGAGATTCGCGCGATGGGCGTCCGCGCGCGCCGCGTCGCGCTCCTCCTCGATCTCGCGCCGCTCCGTGATATCCCGGGCGGCCGAGTAGTGAACGCCCTCGTCCTCGATCAGCCGGCCGGTCCAGTCGAGCCAGCGATGGGTCCCGTCCTTGTGGCGGTAGCGATTGACGAACGTCGTCGTGGCGGTACCCTCGGCGTTCGCCCGCGCGAACTCGGCGATCGTCCGATCGATGTCGTCGGGGTGGACGAGGTCGAGGAAGGCGCGCCCGATGAGTTCTTCGGGACCCCAGCCGAGGACGGTCTGCCAGGCGGGATTGACTCGCCGAAACGTGCCGTCGAGGCCGAACACCGCGAACATGTCGCTCGACAGCGAGAAGAACCGGTCGAGCTCGACGTTCACGGGGTCGTCCACCCCCGCCCGCCGCTCGGGCGCCGGCTGATCGGTCGTGCCGTCTGGGTCCACTGGCGGCGAGGATAGCGGATCGGACTCGCCCGATGGCCCCGCCGATGCCGGATACTCCACCTGGGTATTGACACGGGGCTTGTCAAGGGGCCCTGGGAGGCGTAGAATACCGTTCGGACGGCGTGTCAAGACTTGACACGCCTGCAGTCATGTCCGGCGCGGAATCGGGGCCGGATGGCGGAGGCAGCGTTTGGCGGTCGGTGTTGCGGCCGAGGTGAAGAGTCGGCTGAACATCGTCGACGTGGTCGGCGAGACCGTTCAGCTGAAGAAGGCCGGAACGACCTTCAAGGGCCTGTGCCCGTTCCACGGCGAGAAGACGCCGTCGTTCGTCGTCACCCCGGCGCGCGACTCGTGGCATTGCTTCGGATGTGGGCTGGGCGGCGACGTGTTCAGCTTCGTCATGCAGCGCGACGGCGTGCCGTTTCCGGAGGCGCTCAAGCAGCTGGCCGGCAAGGCCGGCGTCGAGCTCGACGAGCGATCCCGCCGTGACGACGCGCGCAAGGCGCGATTGCGTGAAGTCCTGGAAGCGGCGATCGCCTTCTACCACGCGGTCCTGGTCGGATCGAAGGTCGGCCAGCCGGCGCTCGACTACCTCCGCGGCCGCGGATTCACCGACGCGACGATCGAGACGTACCAGCTCGGCTGGGCGCCAGGCGGCTGGGACACGCTCATCCGGAACCTCCGCGACCGGCGCCAGGTCCGGCCGGACGAGCTCGCCGAGGTGGGTCTGACGAGCCCACGCCAGCGTGGCGACGGGGCGTACGACAAGTTTCGCGAGCGGGTCATCTTCCCCATCCGTGACCAGAACGGGTCTCCGACGGGTCTCGGCGGCCGGATCCTCGGGCAGGAAGGCGACGATGGCACGCGAGGCCCGAAGTACCTCAACTCCCCGGCGACGCCGCTGTTCGACAAGAGCCGCTCGCTCTACCTGATCGACAAGGCGAAGGGGCCCGTCCGCAAGTCCGGCCAGGCGGTCATCGTCGAGGGTTACACGGACGCGCTCATGGCCCACCAGGCCGGCCACGAGAACGTCGTCGCTTCGCTCGGCACCGCGCTCACCCCCGGACAGGTCGCCCTGCTCACGCGCTACGCGAAGCGGATCGCGCTCGCCTATGACGTCGACGCGGCCGGCGAGAAGGCCGGCACGGTCGGCGTGCAGGCCCTCGAGGGGCTCATCCGACAGCTCGCGGCGACCGAGTCCGCCATCGAGCTCGACGAGGTCAAGGTCGTCCGGCTGCCGGACGGCAAGGACCCGGACGAGGTGCTGCGCGACGAGCCGGATCGCTGGCGCGAGGAGGTCCGTACGGCCCAGCCGATCGTCGACTACCTCATCGACACGTACGCGACGCAGCACGATCTCCGGTCCGCGGGCGGCAAGGCCCGCTTCGTCGACGCGCTCATCCCGACCATCCGGGCCGTCCCGAACGCCGTCATGCGCGACGCGTACCTCCAGCGGGTGCGGCAGGTGTCCGGGGTGGAGGAGCGAGTGCTCCTCGAGGTGCTCCACCGGCGCGACCGCGGCGGCCCAGAGCGAGCGTCCGACGCATCCCGGATCACGGCGGACGCGGTCACGTCCTCGCCGGACGCGCTGCCGATCGGCGAGATCCTCCGCGCCATCACGCCGGTGGAGCAAGAGCTGCTCCGGCTGCTCCTGCTCGTCCCGGAGGAGCAGCTCGCCGTCGTCGACGAACTCGGCCCGGACCTGCTGCCGTCGACCGTCGCCCGTGAGCTGTACCGGGCGATCGTGCTCCAGCGGGCACCGAACGACGCCGGCGTCCACCCGCCGTTCGATCGTGACGCGCTCCTGGCCGGGCTCGACGAGGAGACACGGGCCCTGGCCCTCGCGCTCTACGCCAAGCCGCTGCCGGACTGGCGCGCGACGCCGCCGGAACGGATCCGGATCGCGGTCACGAACTTCGTCCTCGATCTGGAGGCGGACCGGATCGAGGCACAGACGTCGTTCAACACGGCGGAGCTCGCCGAGGCCGAACGAGCCGGTGACACGGCCGCCATCGACCGACTGCTCCGCGAGGTGCGCCTCGGCGAGGAGCGCCGACGCTCGCTCGACCGCCGGCGCGAGCAATCGCGCCTGCTCGCCCGCCCCCTCGTCGGCAAACCCTCATGACCACCCGCCAACAGCACCGAACTCGAACCCCACACCTCAGGTAGAGGAGAGACATGGCAGACCCGCTCGATCAGCAACTCGTAGAAGCAGTCCTCACCCGCCCGCGCCGGGCGAAGGCGGACCTCGAGGAGGCGAAGCTCGCCGGCCTCCGGCCCTCCCGCGTCGCGGCGCTTCCGGCAGACGACGACGAGGACGACGACGACGATCTCGACCTCGGACCCGCGGGCGCGCCTGCGGGCGCCGCGGCCGATACGGACGTCGACGTCGAGGTCGTCGACGCGAACGGCGACTCGGTCGACAACAAGCTCCCGGCCGACGCGCCGGCGAAGCTCGACGCAGCCGAGCTCGAGGAGCCCTCCGCGGAGGAGCTCGAGGCCCTCAGCGCCGACATGATCGGGATCGACGATCCCGTCCGGATGTACCTCAAGGAGATCGGCAAGGTCGCCCTCCTGACCGCCGAGGAGGAGGTCGTCCTGGCCAAGGCGATCGAGCTCGGTGAGCAGATCGTCGAGGAGCCGTGGAAGGGGATCGTGTCGCTCCACGAGTGGACGCTCCACGACACCGAGCGCAAGACGCGGACGGCCAAGACCCAGCATCGGCTGCCGCTCGGGGACGAAGCCCATCGGCTTGTCCGCGACGCGGTGTCGGATCCGGGTGCCGGCGACCTGCTCACCCCGACGCCGGACTTCCATCTCGTGAAGGCCGGTCGGGACTCGGAGTCGGAGAACACGAAGGGGCTCATCCGCGAGGCGAAGAAGCTCGTCGAGGCGTACAACACGACGCTGGACGCGGACACGTTCATCACCCTGCTCGACTGGTCGTACGCGTCCGTGCACACGTCGGACCTCGATGCGCGCGACAACCCCGGACTGCGAGCGATCTACGACTGGTCCCGGGAGGCGGTCGCGTTCCCGGCCCTCGAGCGCTGGGTCGAGGGCGGCCGCGACAGCGACCTGCTCCGCCGGATGGGCTACGACCCGGAGGTGCCGGCGAACACGAAGCTCGCCCACCGCAAGGGCGAACTCGTGCGGATCGGTCGCGACGCACGCGAGCAGCTGACGTCGGCGAACCTGCGGCTCGTCGTGTCGATCGCGAAGAAGTACATCGGGCGCGGGATGTCGTTCCTCGACCTCATCCAGGAGGGGAACATCGGCCTCATTCGCGCAGTCGAGAAGTTCGACTACGAGAAGGGCTTCAAGTTCTCGACGTACGCGACGTGGTGGATCCGGCAGGCCATCACGCGGGCGATCGCCGACCAGGCGCGGACCATCCGCATCCCCGTCCACATGGTCGAGACGATCAACCGACTGATCCGCGTGTCGCGCGGGCTCCTCCAGGAGCTCGGCCGCGAGCCGACGGTCGAGGAGATCGCCGAGGCGATGTCGAAGGGCCAGGAGGTCCAGGTCACCCCCGAGAAGGTCCGCGAGATCATCAAGGTGTCGCAGGAGCCGGTCTCGCTCGAGACGCCGATCGGTGAGGAGGAGGACTCCCATCTCGGCGACTTCATCGAGGACCGGGGTGCCCTCGCGCCGGCCGAGGCCGCGTCACACCAGCTCCTCAAGGAGCAGGTCGAAGCGGTGCTCGACTCGCTGACCGGCCGCGAGCGGCGGGTGCTTCAACTCCGCTTCGGCCTCGAGGACGGGCGCGCCCGAACCCTCGAGGAGGTCGGCAAGGAGTTCAACGTGACCCGCGAGCGCATCCGCCAGATCGAGGCGAAGGCGCTGCGCAAGCTCCGCCACCCGTCTCGCAGCCGCAAGCTCAAGGACTACCTGGAGTAGGACGGCGCGGGGCTCGCCCCCGCGCGTCGCCACATCCGCTGCGGCGGGGTTCCACCCGCGTGTCGCGGGCGCCACTTCGCGTGCGCCACTTCGCGTGCGCCACTTCGCCTCCGCCGCGGGCGCCGCGTCACCCGGCCGCCCCGGCCGCCCGGTGTTCCTGCGCGCCCGTTTTCAGATGGTTCCGCTCAAGCGGAATTACCGACAGATTCGCCCCCGCCGCCAGCCGGGCGCGCCGTCGGCGCCGGGTCGCCTGGTCTGCCGGCGGGACCGTCACCCGACCTCGATCCGGCCGCTGTCGGTCATCTGCATCCGATACGGCGCACCGACGTCGGTGCCGACGAGCCATGCGGTGATCGCTCCCTGATGCGTCGGATTGATTCGGTAGAGGATGACTCGTCCGTCGATCGGCGACGCCATCGACACGACCAGTCCGGCCTTGCCGAGCAGCCGAAGCTGGCGCGACGTGGCGGGCCGGCTGCGACCGATCTCGGCCGCGAGCGACGACGGCCGACGGGGTCGGACGGCAAGAAGACCGATGATCTGACGGCGGATCGGATCGGCGAGAAGATCGATTCCGGCTCCGTTTCGCTTGGGCATGGCCACCTCGGTCCTTTCTGATCAAAGTTCCGCATGCTCGGAACGATCGTGAATCCGGCACGCAGCGATGGGTGGACCCCACGGTGCGCGGCGGGCACGCAGCGATGGGTGGATCTCACGTCGCGCGGCGTCGCCGACGCCGTCCGGCAGGATCGCACGCGCATCTTCGCGGGGACGTATCCGGCGCTTAGCGGCGGCTACTCCGCAGCATGGCGGCCGCTCACCGTCGGCTCACCATCGGCCGCCCGGGTGCGCAGGGCGCGCTCGAGATCAGCCCGGCCCTCGACGAGCAGGCGTCGCGCGCCGGGCACGATGTCGCCGGCAAGGGCGTCATCGGCCAGGCGGACGGTATCGGCCGAGACCGCGACCGACGGGAACATGCCCTCGGTGATCTCCTCGGCCATGATCGGTGTCCTGGTCCGCCAGACGTCCCTTAGCGCTCCGAAGTAGCGCGCCACGTACGGCGCCCAGAGCGACTCCTGGTCCGGTTGCCAGAACCCGCGGATGGCGGCTCGGACGAGGTTGTTCGAGAGCGAACCGTCGGTGAGGATCGCCTCCCACGCCTCGCTCTTCGCAGCAGACATCGGCAGCGACGCGCGTGCCGTCGCCGCCCACTCCGCGCCGCTCGACGTCTGGTCGCGTGCGTGCTCTGCCGCGATCTCGGCCACTCCGAACGCGCCGATCGCCGCCAGCCGCCGGACGATGAGCCAGCGCAGCTCCGTGTCGACCGCAAGTCCCTCCGGGACCCCGGCTCCGTCGAGCCACCCAGTCACCCGCGAGACATCGGCCGACCGGGCCACGGCGCCGGCATAGGCACGGGCGTAGGCGAGCTGGAGATCGCCGCCCGGCTCGGCCTCGTCGAGCAGCTCGAGGCAGCGCGCGGCAAGTGCGACGAGCCGAGCCTCGCGGGCATCCGGCCGCCCGTAGACGTCGATCGCCAGGCGAGCCCGATTGAGGATGTCCTGGACGAGCGAGATCTCGCGCTCCGGGGCGATGGACTCGAACACGAGGGCGAGGTAGTCGCCCGGCGCAAGCTCCGCGTCGCGGACCATGTCCCACGTCGCCGCCCACAGCAGCGCTCGCGGTAACGGATCGTCGATCCGGCAGAGCCACCCGTCGAGCGTGGTCCGCAGCGAACGATCGTCGAGCCGGATCTTCGCCCACGTCAGGTCGTCGTCGTTGAGGAGCAGGAGATCCGGCGCCGGCACCCCGACGAGCGCAGGCACGCGTGTCCGTGCGCCGACGACGTCCAGTTCGAGCCGGTCGCGCCGGACGAGTCGCGCGCCGGCCCGGTCGTACAGGCCGATCGCGATCCGGTGCGAGCGCAGCGTCGGGTGGTCCTCCGTGGCGGTCTGGACGACGTCGACCGAGGCGTAGCGGCCATCCGGCCCGACCGTCGGCTCCGGCCGCAGGACGTTCACCCCCGCGGTCTCGAGCCACTCCCGACTCCACGCGCGGAGGTCGCGGCCGCTCGATCGCTCGAGCGCGAGGAGGAGGTCGGCGAGCGTCGTGTTGCCGTGAGCGTGCTCGGCGATGTACGCACGAAGGCCGGCGAGGAAGGGCTCGAAGCCCACCCACGCGACGAGCTGCTTGAGCACGCCGGCGCCCTTCGCGTACGAGATGCCGTCGAAGTTCAGCTGCGCTGTCTCGGTGTCGGGCGCATCGGCGGCGATCGGGTGGGTCGACGGCAGCTGGTCCTGGCGGTAGCCCCACGCCTTGGTCGTCGCGCAGAACGTCGTCCAGGCCGACCGGAACCGCGTCGCCTCGGCCAGGGTGAGCGTGCCCATGTACTCGGCGAACGACTCGTTGAGCCAGAGGTCGTCCCACCACTGCATGGTCACGAGGTCGCCGAACCACATGTGGGCGAGTTCGTGGGCGATCGTCTCGGCCCGTGACTGACGCGACGCGTCGGTCACCCGCGATCGGTAGAGGAACTTGTCGGTGAACGTGACGCAGCCGGGGTTTTCCATCGCTCCGGCGTTGAACTCGGGGACGAACACCTGGTCGTACTTCCCATACGCGTACGGCACCCCGAAGATGCCGTCGTAGAAGTCGAATGACTCGCGCGTGTGGCCGAACAGCTCGTCCGCCTCGAGGTACGGCGCGAGCGACCGGCGGCAGTGGACGCCGAGCGGGATCTGCCCATGGGTCGAGTACACCGAGTGATACGCACCGGCGACGACGACCATGAAGTACGTCGCGAGCGGCGGCGTCTCGGAGAACTCCCAATCCGTCGGCCCGGTCCGGATGCCGGCACCGTTGGACAGCACCGTCCAGCCCTCGGGCGCACGCACACGAAGCCGGAGCGGCGCCTTGAGATCCGGCTGGTCGAAGCAGGCGAAGATCCGGTTCGCGTTGAACAGGACGGCCTCGGACCACGTGTAAACCTCGCCGTCGGCCGGGTCGACGAACCGATGGAGGCCCTCGCCCGTGCGGGAGTACGCCCCCTCGGCGACGACGACGAGCTCGTTCTCGGCGTCGAGCCCGGCCAGCCACACCCGCCGCTCCGCGATGGCCGACCGATCGATGGGCCGACCGTTGAGGGTGACCGACGCGACGGCGGGCATCGTCAGGTCGACGAACGTGGCCGCGCCCGGCTCCGAGCACGAGAACCGGATCCGCGCCGTGGAGCCGAATCGCTCCGCTCCGCGGGTCAGATCGAGGTCGACCTCGTACCCGTGGACGCGGATGAGGCGTGCCCGCTCGGCCGCCTCGATCCGGTTCAGTTCGCTCATCGGCCTCCTCCCCCCTGTGCTCGGGCGCAGCGTATCGGTCCGGCGCGCTCAGCGCACGGGTGTACCGGGCTCCGCGCCTGTCGCCACCGGCTCTCCCGCCCGGCTCCAGTCGGAGTACGAGCCCACGTACAGGGTTGGGTCGGCGAGGCCGGCGACCCGCATCGCGAGGGCGTGATGGCAGGCCGACGTGCCGCTGCCGCACGACGTCACGACCTCGGTCGTCGCCGGGTCGGCTCCGAGGGCCCGGAAACGCGCCGCGAGCTCGGCCGGCGGGAGGAATCGGCCGTCCGGGCCAAGGTTCCCGTCGATCGGCGCGTTGATCGCCGTCGGGATGTGGCCGGCAACCGGGTCGATCGGCTCCACCTCACCGCGATAGCGCGGCGCGGCGCGTGCGTCGAGCAGGACGACCGAACCGAGGCGAGGCTTCAGCGACGCCCGATCGACCGTCCGCGTCCAGCCCGCGGTCGGCGTCCACCTTGCAGCCGACCGGAGGGCCGGCTCGTCGGCCGTCGTCGGGTGCCCCGCCGCGAGCCAGGCGCCCCAGCCGCCGTCGAGGACGCGAACCCGCGGATGCCCCAGATTGTCGAGCATCCACCACAGCCGCGCGGCGACCCAGCCACCCGCGTCGTCGTAGCCGACCACTTCGTGGTCGCGCCCGATGCCTCGCGTGGCGAGGTGGGCGGCGAACGTCGCCGGGTCCGGGAGCGGGTGCCGGCCGGGTCCCTCCGGCGCCGACAGGTCGGCGTCGAGGTCGAGGTGGATCGCGCCCGGGATGTGTCCCGCGAGATAGGCCTCCCGCCCGGCGCCGGGCCGGCCCAGATACCAGCGGCAATCGACGATCCGAACGTCCGGCGCGTCGAGGCGGCGAGCAAGCGCGTCGACAGAGACGAGGGGGTGCTCGGGGGCGACCGGCATGCCCGAAGTATGCGCAGGTACGATGGATCCGTGCCCGATTCCGATGGTCCCGGAGCCATCCGCCACGTCGTCCTCATGGGCCTCATGGCCGTCGGCAAGACGACCGTGGGGGAGGAGCTGGCCCGGCACCTGGGTTGGGCGTATCACGACAACGACGCGGCCCTCCTCGCGACCACCGGCGCGACCGCGCGGGAGCTCAACGAGCGGCTCGGGACCGACGCGATGCACCGGCTCGAGGCCGAGGGCCTGCTCGCGGCTCTTGCCGGGACGGAGCCACGCGTGCTCGGCGCCGCGGCATCGTCGATCGAGGATCCCCGCTGCGTCGCCGCGCTCTCCGAGCCGGACGTGTTCGCGGTCTGGCTGCGGGCAGATCCCGCCCACCTCGCGACCCGCGTTCGGCGTGGGCCGCATCGGCCGGAGCTCGCCCTGGACCTCGACGCGCTCCTCGCAGAACAGGCGGCGCGTCGCGGCCCGCGCTTCGCGTCGGTGGCCGACCTCGTCGTCGACGTCGAGTCCGCGACGCCGGCCGAGATCGCCGCCCGGATCGTGGCCGCGCTCCCGCGATGACGATCCCGTGACCGTGCCCCCCGGCCCGCTCGTGTCGGCCGATTGGCTGGCCGGGCGCCTGTCCGACCCCGACCTGCGCGTCGTGCACGTGTCTTCGAGTCGCCGGGTGTACGACCGCGAGCACATCCCCGGAGCCGTGTTCGGGGCGCTCGACGGCGAGTTGGGGCTCCGGGGTACGGCGCCGGAGACCGGCGATGCGGAGCGCGAGGCACTCGTCCCGCCGCGCGACCACCTCGAAGCGACCCTCGCCCGCTGGGGCGTGGGGGAGGGCGACCGGGTCGTGTTCTACGACGACCGCGGCCAGAACCGGCATGCCGTGCGCGGCTACTGGTTGCTCCGGCTGTACCGCTACCCGCGCGAACGCGTCCACGTCCTCGACGGCGGGCTCGGCGCCTGGCAGCGGGCCGGCGGCGCCGTCGCGGGCAGCGCTGCCGGCGATGCCGCGGGCGCTCGGCCCGAGGCGCCGCGTTCCCGGGTCCGCCTCGGCGAGCAGGACTCGACCCTCATCGCCACGTACGTCGACGTCCTGGATTGGGTCCGCGAAGCGCCGGCCGGTGGCCCGGCACGCGTCCTCGACATGCGGACCGCCGCCGAGTTCTCTGGCGCGGATGTGCGGTCGAGGCGGGCCGGCCGCGTGCCGGGTGCCCGGCATCGGCCATTCGAGGACCTGCTGGCGCCGGATGGCACGTTCCGGCCGCTCGCCGAGATGCTCGCGATCATCCGCGGTTGCGGCGCCGAACCCGGCGAGCTGCGGGCCACGTACTGCCAGACGGGCGCGCGATCCGCCCTGGGCTGGTTCGTCCTCCACGAGCTCGCCGGCTTCACCGACGTCCGCAACTACGCCGGCTCGTGGGAGGAGTGGGGGAACCGGGACGACAGTCCGATCGAGGCGGGCTGACGATCAGCCCGCCTCCCTCGGGTAATGGCGGTCAGCGAATGACCGGGTTGGCCACGTCGGCGCCGGGAGCGACGCCTCCGGTGGTCATGTAGCAGCCGTCGGCCCGCCCGGGCGTTCCGGCATCCGGCCCGTGGTGGGCCGTCTCGAGTCCGTAGGCGGCCGGGTCGCCGCCGCACGACACGCCGCTGACGAACGGACCATGGTTCTGGCCGTTGGCGATGGTCTGGCCGGCTCCATGGTGGGCGACCGACACGACGTGCGGGTGCGCCGCAACGGGCCCAGCAATCGCGAGCACGAGCGCGGTCGCCCCCAGCGCCGCCGTTAGCCTCCGTCGAATGACGCTCATCGTCCTCTCCCTTCACCCGGCGCCACGGGCACCGCCACGTGCTCGAGCGCGTGGAGGATCCGGATGCCGGCATTGCCCGTCGGGTACACCGCCCGAACGGCCTCATCGATGCGGGCCGGGTCGAACGCCCAGCCCTCCAGGACCACCCCGGTCAGGGATCCGTCGCCGAGCAGGGCGACACGGGTGATGCCCACGTCGGCCAGCCGTGCCGCGGCCTCCGGTCCGACGACGGGTTCGTCCGCGTCCGGACCGGCGATCAGGAGCGCGATGGCCATGCCCTCTACCTCGTCGGCTGTGCGACCCCCTGCGGGTCGAGCCCGAGGCTAGGTCGTCGGCGGGCCCTCATTCATCGGGCGAATCCCGTACCACGGTCGACCGGACGAGGCTGGCCAGCGCGGTCCGGTTGCGCAGACCGAGCTTGGCCAGGATGTTCGTGAGGTGGCGCTCGACGGTCTTGGGCGAAACGAGCAGGGCGGCCGCGATCTCGCGGTTGCTGGCGCCGTCTGCGGCGAGGCGCGCGACGGTCTGCTCCCGCGCACTCAGGCTCATGAAGCCCGCGCCGGAGCTCGCCGGCCCGCGTCGCCAGGCGCGGACGCCCAGACGTCGGAGCGCCTGCGCGGCGAGCCGGCCCTGGCTCACGGCCCCGATCCGGTCGGCCAGCCGGGCGGCTTCGGCGTAGGCGTCCACCGATCGCGTGCGGTCGACCGCCTCGAGCGCCCGACCCAGGTCGAGCCGGGTCCACAGGACATCCTCGAGCAGTTCGGCGCGCTCGAACGCCGCCGCCAGCGAGGTGAGCCGTTCGACGGCGCGGGGATCCCCTTCGGCGGTCGCGATCGCCGCGGCCGCGCGCTCTCGCCACAGGTCGGCCATGAGGTAACGCGGCGCCCCCCTCCCGTCCCAGGCCTCCAGCTTGCGCCGCGCCTCGAGGACGTGCCCGATTCGCGCCTCGAGCTCCGCCGAGCTGATGAGCAGCTCGCCGGCACAGCGAGGGCAGCCTGCGAGCTCCGAGTCCGCCCGTGCCGTCTCGAGCCGCACCTGGACCTCGGCGGCTGCAGCGGGGCCGCTCACCCGCGCGAGCCAGCCCGCGATGGCCTGGTGGATGGCGAGGCGAAAGTGCGGGTCCTGTTCCATGAGTGCTTCGCGGCGCGCAGCTTCGAGGGCCGCAGCCGGGTCCCCGAGGGATAGCTCGATCGTGTGCTGGACACCGCGTGCGTTGCCCCATCGGTGAGGGGCGTCCGTGAGGCGCTGCTCGAGGTCCGCGGTCTCCGTTGCGATGGCGTGCGCCTCGCGCAGCCGGCCCATGTCGCGCAGCGCCCTGGCCAGCCCGATCCCGGCCTCGATCATGGCGGTCGGAACGACGAGCCGTTTGGCGAGGTCCCAGGCCGCCGCGAAGTGCGCCTCGGACTCGCGCACGCGTCCGAGCGGGCGCACGGCAAAGCCGGCGCGCACGAGCGCCGAGAGATAGGCCTCGTCACCGAGCTCGCGGGCGACGGTGACGACGCTCCCGCTCAGCCTGACCACGTCCTCGCTGCGGTCCTCCTGGAGGGCCGCGTCGCTGGCCGCGACGAGGGCGGCGAGGTAGGCGGACTGCTCGGCCGCGGTCAGGCTCGCCACCCCGCCGGCGGCACGCGCCATCCGTTCGGCCACCTCGAGCGCCCCGCCGGCCGTTCGGCTCCCGTCGCGCGTCCGGTGATCGAGCCACAACTCGATATCGGCCTGGAGCGCGTCGATGCGGATCGTCGCTTCATCGCTCAGCGGCGCGGACGTCCGCGCCGTCGCCAGCAGGCCTCGGGCCTCGTCGGCGCGGCGCAGGAAGTACGCGGCACGCGCCGCGTTGATCTGGGCATCCCGACGGTTCGCCGGGTCCGTGCTCCGGCGAGCGACCCGCAACCAGCCGCCGAGGGCGAGCTCCTGCTCGCCGAGGGAAGCGGCGAGTTCGGCAAGACCGGCGTCGAGCGTCACCTGGTCCGGCGTGCCCGGCTCGAGGCTGTCGCTGATCGCGGCCAGGGATCGGAGGGTGTCCACGCCGAGGAGACGACGCTGCGCCGACCGGACGAGACGGATGGCCAGCGCCGCGGCGGGCAGGCCGGCGGCGATGCGGTGGCGGAGTGCCTCGTCGAGCAGGTGGACGTCGTCGCCGGCCGCTCCCTCCATCCAGCGCGACAGCGACGCGTGGAGTCGCTTCCGCGCGGCGCTCGGCAGCGCGCGATCAAGGGCATCCCGGATGAGATCGTGGCTGAGACGGACTGTTCCGCTGGCCTCGACCGCCAGTCCCCGGGTGACCAGTTCGCGCGCAGCGTGGCTCGTGCGCCCTGGCTCCCAGCCCTCGACCTCGGCGAGATCGTCCGCGATGAACGGACGAGCCGCCACCGCGAGCAGCGCGGCGAGCGCGCCGGCGTCGCCGGTCAGCCCGCGGAGGCGATCCTCGATGAGCGTCGCCGCGTCCTCCTCGGACTCCCGGCCGGCAAGGGCCTCGAGCCAGAACGGCGAGCCCTGGGCGCGTCGCCACACCGCCGTCGCCGCGTCGTCGTCGAGCCGTCGGTCGATCGAACGTGCCAGGGCCACGCCGTCCGCGCGGTCGAGCGGACCAAGCTCGATCACGACCCGGCGGTCGGCGGGGAGTTCGGCCTCGACGAGCGCGCGAAACGCGGTCGACGCGACGGCGGGACGGGCGGCGGCGAGCACGACGAACTCGCCGCGAGCCGCGGCTGCGGCTCGGAGCAGATACCCCACGAGGGCCTGTGACCGGTCATCGACCCATTGCAGGTCGTCGATCGCGACGAGCATCGGTCCGCTCGCGCGGAGCGCGCGATGGGCGGCCTCGAACACGCGAAGCGGATCCCGTGTCGCCGTACCTGCGTCGCCGAACACGAGGGACTCCAGCCGTCGGCCATGCTCCGGCACCGCCGTGAGCCGGCGCAGGAACTCGCCCGAGGCCGCGAGCGGGACCGGCTGACTCGGCTCGAACCCGACGATCCGGACGATCGGTGCACCGTGGGTTCGATCGAGCGCCTCCGCGAGCAGCCGCGACTTGCCGCTGCCCGGCTCGCCGCTGATGAGCGCGGCACCCGCCGCGTGCCGGCTCCGCGCTCCGGCGATCAGTCCCTGGAGCGCATCGAGCTCGCGGCGACGGCCGACGAACGGGACGCTCATGGCTCTTCAGCCTACTCGACGTCTGCGCGGGCACGTGGCATCCTCCACGTCAACCGGTGCCCGCCGGGAAGAGGGGAGGGATCGAGCGATCCGTCCGGGGGCGAATCGTCCCACGCGTCTCGGCGCCATCGGCGCAGCGGTGCTGCTCGCGATCCTGTGGGCGACACCGACCGCAGCCGAAGTGCCCGTCGACGCCCCGGAGTTCGCCGGCATCCGGGACTTCCTCGGCGAGCTCGGGTTTCCGGATCAGGCCATCGCGGACGTCGCCGCGGCGACGGATCCCGACCGCCTGGCGGACTGGTACCACCCGACCGGCCAGCCGTCCGGCAGCCGCAACAGCTCGACCGACATCGTCGCCGGCTCGTTCTTCGAGATCCGCACCTCGCCCGAGATGGCCGAGGCGTGGCGCGCGCCGGGCGGGCCGCTCGACTGCGACGCGGACGGCGTGTACTGCCCGCGCACGCCCGCCAACCGGATGCCGGCGACCGAGTGGTACGTCTACGCCACCGTCACCGCGACGCCGCCGTCGCCGAGCCCGCAGCTGCGCATGGAGTTCGGCCTCGCCGCGTTCGACCAGACCCCGCTCGGCAACGCGAACGCGACCGGCTGGACGCCGATCCCGCAGTTCCCTGGTGACTTCTTCGGCGGCATGAACGTCGCCTGGGTGACCCGCTCAGACCTCGGCGCGGACTGGCAGTTCTTCCGGCTCGACTACATCGGGCAGGGCTTCGACGAACAGCCGACGGACGGGGTGAGCATCGTCCGCGGCCGGAACCTGTTCACGCTCATCCCGGGCGAGGAAGCCGATGGCGTCCTCAACGGGCGGGCGTTCACGTTCTCCGCGCTGAACGGCAGCTTCCTCCCAGCCGATTCGGCGGCCGACACGTACCCGGACATCGAGCAGCCCGCCCGGCCGTACGAGGGCACGCCGGAGATCGCGATCGGGGTCGAACCGGAACCGCCACCGTCGGTTGAGCCGTCCGCGTCGACGGAGCCGTCCGTGTCGGCCGACCCCTCGGCATCGGGCCCCGCGAGCGTCGAGCCATCGCCGACCCCGGGTACAGGCGGCGGCCCGGCGGTCGCCCCCGGTCCGCCGTGGGCGCTCGTGATCGGCCTCGGGCTGCTCATCGCACTCGTCGGGGCGTGGCTCTTCCTCGGCGGGCGGCGGCGGGGCGACGATGGGAGGCTGCTCATCGCGGCCGGCGATCCGTGTCCGCCGCTCATCGCTGCCGCGATCGCCGCCCGCGCCGCCTGCGAGGAAGCCAGAGCCGCCGCCGAGGCGGCTCGCCGGGAGGCCGCCGCACGCGCGTCGGAGGCGGACGCGGCAGCAGACCGTCACGAGACCGCGCGCCGCGCCCGCGAGGCCGCGGAGGCGGAGCTGAACAGGCTCCGGGAGCTGCCCGACCCCGGCACCGACTGGGTCGAGACGACCGTCGGCGGCCGGCGCCTGCGGATCGACGAGTACGACCGCGAGCTGCGCGAGCGGGCATTCGACGAAGCGAACGCGGAGTACCGCCGCGCCCTCGACGCGGCCACGACCGACGCAGAGCGGATGGACGCCCACGAGGCATGGCAGCGGCGGAACGCCGAGATCGCGGATCCAGCGGCAATCGACGACCTGCGCGCGCAGGATGCCGCGATGCGCGGCGAACGCATCGCCGAGGCGGAGGCCGCGCTCGCCACGGCCCGCGAGGCGGAGGCTGGGGCCGAAGCTGACGCCGCCGGCGCGGCCGAGGCGGCGAAGGCCGCGGCCGATGCCGCCGCGGCGGCCGAGCAGCGCGCCACGGAGCTGTGTGCCGAGGCGGAGCGGGCCGAAGCCGCGGCACGCGACTGCCTCGGTGGGACCGGTGGAAGTCAGGGGTCCGGCGGCGGCGAGCAGCCCGGTGGGGAGCAGCCCGGCGGTGAAAGACCCGGCGGCGAGCCGCCCGCGCCTCCCGGTCCACCTGGACCGCCGCCGCCGCCCCCGCCCCCGCCCCCGCCACCTCCGCCACCGCCCCCGCCCCCGCCCGCCAGTCGGCCGCGCGTCTGTCCGGACGGCGCCGAGGAGTGGCGACCCGAGGATCCCAGGGCGACGTTCCTCGTCCCGGTTCCCGGTGAGAAGGTCCAGCTCACCGCGAAGCCCGGCCTCGACGCACTCACGCAGTGGCTCCAGAACTGGCGCACCGTCGACGCGGATGGGCGTCCGGTCGAGGATCTCGAGCCCCTCGGCGGCATCCCGCCGATGACGTTCCGCCGGGCGGACGACGCCCGCTGGAACGACGTCTTCCAGGCGGTCGGACGCCGGGCCGGCGCGCTGACCATCACGTTCACCCTGCCGCTCCAGGAGATCACCGTCCAGTGCGAGCGCCTGTGGGTCTGCCAGGA
>DASTOB010000057.1:0-39375 GCA_035720425.1 Candidatus Limnocylindrales bacterium | reverse complement strand
CCGGGTGGCGGCCCTCCTCGACGCGCCGGCGGTCATCGTCAGCGAGGGCGGCGTCGGGCGGCCGATCGACGAGATCGTGCTCAACGCCTCGCTGTTCGAGAGCGCGGGCGTGCCGGTCGCCGGGGCGATCGTCAACAAGGTTGATCTCGCCGCCCAGCCCGGCCTCGCCACCGTCCTCGAGCGCGGGCTCGCGCCCTACGGCATCCCGCTGCTCGGCGTCCTCCCTGTCCGCCCGATCCTGTCGAACCCCACCCTCGGGATGATCCTCGAGGGCGTCCGTGGAGAGACGCTCCACCCTGGTCCCGACCTCGACCGGGTCATCGACGACGTCGCCATCGGCGCCATGGAGCCCGGCCACATGCTCGATCGCGTGGGGCCCGGCACGCTCGTCATCGTGCCCGGCGACCGCGAGGACGTGATCCTCACGATCACGACGGCCCACCTCGCCAGGCGCCTGCCCCATGCGACCGCCGCCGAGGCCGCCCGGATCGCCGCCGTCGCGGCCGAGGCGACGAACGAGCGGACGGCCGCGGTCACCGGTCACGAGGGGGCGGCCATCGGGCTCGTCCTGACCGGCGGCTATCGGCCGCGCGAGTCCGTCCTGGCCGCGATCCGCGAGGCCGGCATCTTCGCCACGCTCGTGCCGGAGGACACGTACTCGGTCGCCTCGGAGGTCCACGACCTGCTCGTCAAGACCCACCCGGCGGATCGAGAGAAGATCGAACTCATCAAGTCGCTCGTCGCCGAGCACCTCGACATCGAGCGCATCCTGGCGGTCGCGCGCCCCGCCTACGCCTGAACGGCGGCGCGCCGCGCGCGAAACCCGCCGCGGCTCCGGGCCGTCAGGGCAGCGGCTCGTTGTCGATGAGCCGCGTGGTGCCCAATCGGACGGCGAGCGACAGCAGCGCGGGACCCTCGATCTGCTCGAGTTCGGCGAGCGTCCCGCCGTCCGCGACCGACACGTACTCGACCGACGCGAGCGGCTCCGCCGCGAGCGTGTCGCGCATGACCGCGCGGAGCGCCTCGGCCGATCGCTCGCCGGCGGTCCATCGCGCGCGCGCGCCGACGAGGGCGCGCCGCAGGACCGGCGCCGCCGCGCGCTCGGCCGGCGCGAGGTGGACGTTGCGCGACGAGAGCGCGAGCCCGTCCGCCTCGCGGACCGTCGGGCAGGCGATCACCTCGGTGGGGATCGCGAGGTCGCGGGCCATGTGCCGGATGACCATGACCTGCTGGGCGTCCTTCTGGCCGAAGTAGGCCCGCTCCGCGCCGACGACGTTGAACAGGATCGCCACGACCGTCGCCACGCCGTCGAAGTGCCCAGGTCGGGCGGCCCCTTCGAGCGGTTGCGCGACGGCACCCACGGACACGTGCGTGTCGAAGCCGGGCGGATAGACCTCGTCGACCGGTGGGGCCCACACGAGGTCGACCCGCTCCTCGCGGCAGACCGCGAGGTCGCGCGGCTCGTCGCGCGGGTAGCGCGTGTAGTCGGCCGCCTCGTTGAACTGGCGCGGGTTGACGAAGATCGTCACGACGGTCGTCGCGTTGTCGTCGCGGGCCCGCGCCATGAGCGCCCGATGGCCCGCGTGGAGCCAGCCCATCGTCGGGACGAGGCCAATCGGTCGTGGGGCCGCGGCGAGCGCCGCCCGGAGCTCCGCCCGCGTCCGGGCAACCTCAGTCACGGGCGGACCTCCGCGACGCCAATCGCCCGGGGATCAGAGATCGCGGTCGAGCGGGATCCCGGCCGGAGCGTCGACGCCGGTGCCGTCGCGATCGAGCGCGGACCGCCCGAGCACCTCGTCGAGCACCGTGTCGTCCATCCGGACCGTCTCGTCCGGGCCGGGAAACGTGCCCGCCGCCACGTCCGCGGCGTACGCGCGGGCCGCCTCGAGGATCGTCGCCCGCAGGTTCGCGTACGGCCGGGCGTGCTTCGGCTGCCAGTCGTCGAGACCGAGCAGGTCGGTCACGACCTGGACCTGGCCGCTGCATCCGGCCCCGGCGCCGATCCCGATGGTCGGGATCCGGAGGCGCTCGGTGATCGACCGGGCCAGCTGCTCGGGGACCAGCTCGAGGACGATCGAGAACGCGCCGGCCTCCTGGACCGCCAGGGAATCGGCGAGGAGCGCCCGGGCCTGGTCGCGTGTCTTGCCCTGCACGCGAACCTTGCCGATCGCGTTGATCGCCTGCGGGGTCAGCCCGATGTGGCCCATGACCGGGATCCCGGCCCGAACGAGCGTCTCGATGACCCGCGCGCTCCGCGTGCCGCCCTCGATCTTGACCGCCTGGGCACCGGCCTCGCGAAGGAAGCGGCCGGCGTTGGCCACCGCCTCGTCCGGTGTCGCGTAGGACAGGAACGGCATGTCCGCGACGATGAGGGCGCGCCGCGCTCCGCGCGTGACCGCCGCAGTGTGATGGAGCATGTCCGCCATCGTCACGCGCAGCTCGCCGTCGTAGCCGAGCATCGCCCGCCCGACGGAGTCCCCGACGAGGATGATCGGGATCCCCGCCTCGTCGAGCAGGCGCGCCGTCGGCGCATCGTACGCGGTGAGCATCGCGATTCGCTGCCCGTCGGCGTGCACCTTTGCGACGTCGACGACGGTCAGGCGGCGAACGGTCTCCGGCTGGGTGCTCATCGAGCCACAGTCTGCGCGGCGGCGTCCCGCTCGTCCAGCGCCCGGGTGACGCGATCGAGCAGCCGATCGGCGACGTCGCGCTTCGACAGGAGCGGCAGCGCGTCGGCCCCCCCGTCGCGGTCGAAGATCGTCACCCGGTTCGTGTCGGTCCCGAAGCCGGATCCCGGTTCGGTCACGTCGTTGCCGACAAGCAGGTCGACCCCCTTGCGGCGGAGCTTGTCCGGTGCCCGCTCGAGCGACCCGGCCTCGGCGGCGAATCCGACGAGGATCGGGCGTGGTTCGAGGCTCACCGCCGTCCGCGCGGCCTCGGCGAGGACATCCTCCGTCGGCTCGAGCTCGAGCACGAGCCCGTCGCCGCGCGCGAGCTTGTGAGGGGCGGCACGCCGCGGCCGGAAGTCGGCCACGGCGGCCGCCATGATCAGCGCGTCGGCGCGCGGGAGGGCCTCGAGCACGGCGGTGCGGAGGTCCGCCGTGGACTCCACGTGGACGACGTCGGCGCCCGCCGGGGCGTCGACCGACATCGCTCCCGCCACGAGCGTGACCGTCGCCCCGCGGTCGAGCGCGGCGCGGGCGATCGCGACGCCCATCCGGCCACTCGATCGGTTGCCGATGAACCGGACCGGGTCGATCGCTTCCTGCGTTCCCCCGGCCGACACGACGATTCGCCGCCCGGCGAGGTCCGCTTCGCGCGGCGCCGCCACGACCGGTGGCCGGGCGGTGTCGTTCGGTTGGCGGATGGGGCGCGCCCCGACCGCCGCGACGACCGCGTCGACGATCCGCGGCAGGTCCGCCAGCCGCCCCACGCCGACCGCCCCCGACGCGAGCGGCCCGCTCTGGGGCCCGACGATCGCGTAGCCGAACTCGTCGCGCAGGCGCCGCACGTTCGCCTGGGTCGCCGGGTGCGCGTACATCTCGCCGTCCATGGCCGGGGCGACGACGACCGGGGCGGTCGTCGCGAGACACGTTGCCGTCACGACGTCCGCGGCGAGGCCGTTGGCCATCGCGCCGAGCCAGTGCGCCGTGGCCGGGGCGACGACGACCGCGTCCGCCGTGTCGGCCACGACGACATGGCCGATCCGCCCGTCCGGCATGAGTGCGAGCACGTCCGATTCAACGGCACGGCGACTGAGCGCCTCGAGCGACAGCGGGGCGACGAAGCGTGTCGCGGACGGGGTGAGCAGCGCGACGACGTCGGCCCCTTCGGCCGTGAGGAGACGGAGCAGTTCGACCGACTTGTAGGCACTGATCGAGCCGGTGACGCCGAGCGCCACGAGCCGGCCGGCGAGGCGCCCGACCGGCGGCTCCGCGGCCGTGCTCACGGCAGGCCCAGCTCGAGCCGCTCCCCGCCGGACACCTCGGCATGGAGGATGGCCAGGCCCTTGAGGGTGAGGTCCGGGTCGATCGCGTCGACGCCCTCGATGCCCCGGGCCCACGGCGCCGCCGACAGCCCGCCGGTCAGGATCGCCCGAACGTCGGACCGGTCGACGTCGGCCATCTCGGCGAGCTCACGGCGAACCCGGGCGAGCAGGCCGGACGCGAGTGCCTGGTAGCCGAAGATCGTTCCCGACTGCATCGCCGTGACGGTGTCGCGGCCGATCGCCCGGTCCGGGGTGCGCAGCTCGATCCGCGGCAGCTTGGCCGTCCGCGCGGCGAGTGCCTCGAGGCCCAGCTCGAGGCCCGGCGCGATCGCTCCGCCGACGTAGGCCCCGTCCGCCGCCACGCAGTCGAGCGTCGTCGCCGTACCGAAGTCGACGACGACCGCCGGCGCTCCATAGAGCCGCTGGGCGGCGAGGGCATTGACGAGCCGGTCAGCGCCGACCTCGCCGGGTCGATCGACCCGGACGGCGATCGGGATCGTGCCGGCGGCCGCCACGAGGAGCGGTCGCTCGCGGCGCTCGGCGATCGCCTCGAGCGACGCGGTGAGGGCCGGAACGACCGATGCGCAGGCGATCGCGCTGACGTCGGCGAAGGTCACGTCGTCGAGGCGGAGCAGCCCGTCAAGGAGCACGTCCAGCTCGTCGGCGGTCGCCCGTGCGTGCGTACCCGCGCGCCGCGTCGCGACGAGAGAGCCGGACCGGACGAGGCCGGTCGTCACGTTCGTATTGCCGATATCGACCGCGAGCAGCATGGCCGTGATGATACGCGTCGACCCCTCGATCGCCCCGCCGGCTGCGGTACCATCTGCGACGTCGCGCCCAGTCCCCGAGCAGCCTGCCAAGGAGCGCTTGTGCCGACCGACTCGCCCGCGAAGTTCTTCGTCAACCAGGGCGTCGTATCAAGCCGGCAGGACATGCTCCACCTGCTGCGGCCGCTCCTCAAGCAGACGGTCAGCTATCGCTACGTCCGCGGCCGCGACCTCGTCGCCCACGGCACCGGCTGGGTCGAGCGGATCGTGACCGATCAGCCGGACGTGTCGACCTTCTTCACGCCCCTGTCGATCACGCTCAACATCGACTCGTTCGAGCACCTCGAGTTCGAGACCCGGCCGGATCAGCTGCTCGTGTACGCCCTCGTCCAGGCGGACGAGCGGGTCGTCATCGAGTTCGCCCCGATCGGCCCGGCCGACGGCGGCTCGCCGTTCGAGCCACGCCAGCTCGCATTCGACACGAGCGGATACGTCCAGATGGAGCTGCTCGGCCTCGACACCGGCGAGGCAGAGCAGGGGAGGGAGCGGGGGATCTAAGCGATCGACCCGGCCGTGAGGGCGGTCCGGGTCGTGGCCCAGGCGTCCCCGGCGCGGACCGAGCCGCCCGGCATTCGGCGCGTCGACAGGTGGAGAGGGAGAGGATGGCAGTCGGAGCCCAGTCCGCGCCAGGCGGCGCGATCGCCGCGTACTTCAAGTTCGCCGAACGGGGGACGAACCTCGCGACCGAGGTGAAGGCCGGCGTGACCACGTTCATGGTCATGGCCTACATCCTGCTCGTGAACCCCAGCATCCTCGCGGCGGCGGGGATCCCGATCCCGGCCGCCTCGGCGGCGACGGCGCTCATCGCCGGAGTCATGACCCTCGCGATGGGCATCGTCGCGAACGTCCCGATCGCCCTGGCCGCAGGCCTCGGCATCAACGGTGCCGTCGCGTTCGGGCTCGTCCTGACCAACGGCCTCACGCCGGCCGGCGCAATGGGCGTCATCGTCCTCGAGGGCATCGTCGTCACGATCCTCGTCCTGGTCGGCCTGCGCGAAGCGATCATGAAGGCGGTCCCCCTGTCGCTCAAGCGGGCGATCGGCGCGGGGATCGGCCTGTTCATCCTGTTCATCGGCTTCATCGATGCCGGGATCATCATCAAGACGGGCGGCTCGTCGGCCGAGAATCCGGTGCCCGTCACGTTCGTCTTTCCGACCGAGACCGCTCACTTCGTGTTCTGGCTCGGCCTCGTCCTGACGATCCTCCTGTGGGCGCGCCGGATCCCGGGAGCGTTGCTCATCAGCATCGTCGTGACGTCCGCGGTCGCCATTGCCGTCGGCATCCAGGAACTGCCGGAGACGATCACCGCGACGCCGGACTTCTCGACCATCGGGGCGTTCGACCTGGGCAACGTGTTCACCGTGCTCGGCACGCTCGCGGCGGTCCTCACGATCTTCAGTTTCATGCTGACCGACTTCTTCGACACGATGGGCACGGCGACCGCGATCAGCGAGCAGGCCGGCCTGACCGACGAAGACGGCCAGCCGGAGAACGTCGGACGCATCCTGCTGGTCGACTCGGTCGCCGCCGCCGTGGGCGGCGCCGCCGGCATCAGCTCGAACACGAGCTACATCGAGAGCGCCGCCGGCGTCGCCGAGGGTGGCCGAACGGGCTTCACGTCCGTCGTCACCGGCGTCCTGTTCCTCGGCGCGATCCTCCTCACGCCGCTCGCCGTCCTCGTTCCCTACGTGGCCACGGGGCCCGTCCTCGTGTTCGTCGGCTTCCTCATGGTCAGCCTCGTCAAGGACATCGACTTCAGTGACATCGAGGAAGGGTTGCCGGCCCTGTTCGGGCTCATCCTCATGCCCCTGACGTTCAGCATCACCGTCGGCATCGGGGCGGCGTTCGTGACGTACGTCGTCGTCAAGGTCGTGCGCGGCAAGCTGACCGAGATCCACCCGCTCCTGTGGGCGGTCGCGGTCGCGTTCGGGGTCTACTTCCTCCAGAACTGGATCGGCGGGTACATCTAGGGCGCGATCGCATCGGCGTCGCGTCACCGGTCATCGCCATCGGCCGGCGTGCCCTTCGGGCCGCCGGCCGATTGATCGACTACCATCGCGGGCGATGTTCGACCGGACCGCGCTAGCCGCCGGACCGCGCGTGATCAGTGCCCGGCACCCGGGCGCACGGTCCGTGTCGATGGCTGCCTACGTGCTGGCCGGTTCGCGGCTCGAGGGCCCGGGCGAGGTGGGCGTGGCCCACTTCATGGAGCACATCACGTTCAAGGGCACCGCTGCCTTCCCGAGCACGCGGGCGATCTCCGAGGCGATCGAGGGCGTCGGTGGCTCGTTCAATGCGGCGACCGACCGTGAGTCGACGGTCTACTGGGTGCGTGTCCCGCGCCGCCAGGCGGGTCGGGCGATGGAGGTCCTCGGCGAGCTGATCGTCCGCCCGATCCTCGACTCCACCGAGATCGACCACGAGCGAACCGTCATCGTCGAGGAGATCCGGTCGTACCTCGACGACCCGGCCGAGTACTGCCAGATGCTGTTCCAGCAGGCGATGTTCGGCGACGGTCCCCTCGGCCGCGAGATCTGTGGCGATGAGGCCGGCATCCGGGCCCTGCCGGAGGCGGCGATTCGCGACTTCTGGCGGGCAACGTACCGGCCGGCCAATACCGTCGTCGCGGTCGCCGGCGACATCGAGCACGGCGAGATCGTCGACCTCGCGGCGACCGCCTTCGGCGCCGGTAACGGGATCGTGCCGGGCTACGCTGCCGCGCCCTCGCTTCCGGCCGGGCCCCGCGTCCTCGTCGGCCGACGCGACACGACGCAGGCACAGCTGGGTCTCGGCGTTCCGGCACTCCGGCGCGATCATCCCGACGCGTGGACCCTGGCGGTCCTCAACGCCGTCCTCGGAGACGGGATGAGCAGCCGCCTGTTCCAGTCGGTGCGCGAACAGCTCGGCCTCGCGTACGACGTCTCGTCCGGCCTCGTCGAATACGCCGACTCCGGCGTCCTCGAGATCAGCGCCGGCGTCGACCCGAAGCAGCTGCCGGCCGCGATCGACGCGATCCTCGTCGAGTTGGCCAGGCTCCGCGACGAGCCCGTCCCGGACGACGAGCTCGAGCGGACGAAGACGTACCTCGCCGGCGGGCTCGAACTCCGAATGGACGACACGCGCCACCTGGCGTCGTGGATCGGTGGCCAGGAAGCGCTGCACGACCGCGTGCTCACCCTCGACGAGGCCCTCGCGGCGATCGCGGCCGTCGACGCCGACTCGGTCCGCCGGCTCGCCGGCGACCTGTTCCATGACGACGCGCTGCGCCTGGCGGTCGTCGCCCGCGCGCGCCACCTGCGCGGGCTCGAGCGGCACCTGCGGCTGCCCGGAGGCGAGCGGTGACCGCGGCGCCGGAGCGCGATCTCGATCTTGTGCTCGCTCGGCTCCACCTTCGGACCGGCAGCCTCGGGCTCGCCCGCGCCGAGCTCGAGGCGCTCGCCGGGGTGGGCGCACTCGATGATGAGGGCCTGGCCGACCTGGCCGAGGCACGCTGGCGGACCGGTGACCTCGCCGGCGCCGGTGACGCCGCCCAGGCGCACCTCGCGTCCGGCGGCGACGCCCTCGTGGCCCTCGTCGTGGCGGCCGAAGCGACGGCAGCCCTCGGCCGTCCGGGCGAGGCACGGAGCCTGGCCGGCCGGGCGCTCGAGCAGGCGCAACAGGTCGATCCGGTCTTCGCGGGGATGCCGCGCAGTCCCATCTGGCCCCAGGCCCGAGTCGAGGATGAGCGAACCGACGGCTCCGACGGCTCCGACGACCGGGACGGCGCGGACGGTGATCGCGACCACGCAGGCACCTCCCCCGACGCGCCGGCTCCGGACGGCACGGCCGTCACCGAGCACCCGACCCTCGGCCTGGTCCCGCTCGCATCACGCACGCCTGGGGCGACCGATGCCGACGCCGCACTGGCGGCCGGGCGGGCAGCGGTTGAAGCGGGCGACCTGGCCGGGGCGGCGATCCAGCTCGCCGTCGCCCTGCGCCTGGCGCCGCTGCTCGCGCCGGCGGTCCTCGAAGCGGCGGCCACCCATCGATCGCCGGGGCTGGACCTCGTCCGCGGCGACGCGCTCAGCGCCCTCGGCCACGAGTCGGAGGCGCGCCGCGCCTGGGCGGAGGCCGCCGCGGCCGCGCGTGACTGACCCGACGGCACGGCGGGGGTCACCCCGATGACCCCGCGGGCGCTATCGTTCGGTCCTCAATCCCATCCATCCAGTACGGGTGCACAGTGACCGAACGGACCCTCGTCCTCATCAAGCCGGACGGCGTGCAGCGCCTGCTCGTGGGGCGCATCGTCGCGCGCTACGAGGAGCGCGGCCTCAAGCTCATCGGCCTCAAGCTCATGCGGGTCTCCCGCGAGCTCGCGGAGCGCCACTACGCCGTCCATCGCGAGAAGCCGTTCTTTGCCGGCCTCGTCGAGTTCATCACGAGCGGTCCGCTCGTGGCGGCGGTCCTCGAGGGGCCGAACGCGATCGGCGTGGTACGGGCGATGAACGGAGCGACCCGACCGCACGAGGCGGCACCGGGGTCGATCCGCGGCGACTTCGCCCTCGAGACGGCGCAGAACATCGTTCATGCCTCGGACGGGCCGGAAACGGCGGCCGCGGAGGTCGGGCTGTGGTTCGACGCGGCGGAGCTCATCGAGTACGAGCGCGACCTCGATCGCTGGGTGCTCGCCCCGCCCGAATGAGCCGCGCCCGGCAGCGGCGTCGGCCGCGGGTCAGGGCGACGGACTGACCGAAGCCGACGGGTCGACCGAAGCCGACGGGTCGACCGACCCGGAGGCGGTCGGACTCGGACTCGGGGTGGGAGTGGGCGTTCGCGTCGGCGATGGGCTCGGGCTCGCCGTCGGGACGATCGACGGGCTCGGCGCGGCCGACGGGGTCGGTCGCGGCAAGCCGCCGCTCGCCGCGCGCGGTCCACCGAGCCCGCCTGCCGCCACGAGCAGGGAAAGACCGGCCAGGAGCACGACGACGAGCGACGCCATCGGGCCCCGGTTTGCGCGCCAGATGCGTGACGCGTCGGCGGGCCGGATCGACACCCCGCGGGCCGGCCAGCGCGGCCATGCGTCGAGCCCGCCGGCAACGGCCGCGCTGCGCCGCCCGATGCCCGCCCCCGCGATCCGCGCGAAGTAGCCGATGTGCCCGAGCGTGCCGATCAGGACGATGGCGGTCAGCGGGTTCTCGGTCGCCGCCGCCACGACGTCACCGCGGGCATCGAAGACTGCCAGGCCCGGCCAGCCCACCGTCGCGATCGCGATCGCCAGCAGGGCGCCGGCGAGAAGCGGCGCCCGGCGCGCCCAGCCGCCGAGATCGCGCAACCGGCGTGCCCCGAACGCCGCCCGGATCGCGGCCGCCCAGGCACCGAACGCCGTACGGGTCACGACTGTTCCGAGCAGCCATAGACGGACCGGTGCCCAGGCGCTCGGGTCGAGGGCACCGAGCGCGAGCAGCACGATCCCGGCGTCGGCCACGATCGCGTACGTGAGGATGTGCCCGAGATCGTCGTGGAGGTAGGCCGCCGCGACGCCGAGGAGGAGTGCCCCGACGCCGACTGTGACGATGACCGCGCGCTCGGCGGCGAACGGCGCCCCCGTGACCGCGAGCGACGATTCGGCCAGGCCCAGGATCACGAGCGCGAGCACGGCCGCCCCCCACAGGATCACCGCCGGGATCCCGAGCTCCGGGACGACGACCGCGACGCGCGCAGCCCAGCGATGGAATGGGATCGCCGCCCAGCGCAGGGCGGCGGCCGTTGCCAGCGCGAGCAGAGCGAGCCCGGCGGCCTCCGGCTCGGCCGCCACGACTCCCGTCGGTCGTGACAGCCAGGCTGCCGCGAGCAGCGCGACGGCGGTTGCGACCGCGACCGCGCGGAGGTGATGGGCGGCGGTGCCCGTCGTGCCCGCCGATCGCGGCGGGGCGAGGGTGACGAGCACCGCGACGAACGAGCCCCCGGCCGCGGCGAGGACGGCCACGATCGGATCGCTCGAAGCGAGCGCGAGGGTGGCCGCGCCGAGGCCGAGGAGCGTCGCGGCCGGCAGGTCGCGCGGCATGCCGGCGGCCGCACCGATGACCGTCGTGCCGAGTCCGGCCAGTGCCCCGAGCCCGAGGAAGACGCGACCGTATTCGGTCGCCACGACGGTCACACCGCCGATTGTCGTCGCGTCGCCCGGGCGCACGACCGCCAGGGCGGCGAGCGTCGCGACGAGGGCGACCATGGCGACGGCGGTCGCGGCGCGCTCCTCGCGCCGGACGAGCAGCGCGATCGCCCCACCGCCGACGGTGATGGCGAGGACCGGGAGCAGACTCACCGCCTGAGCCGCGGTCGATACCACGGCCGAACCGGTTCAATCCCCTCGTCGGCCGGGCGCGCACCGCCGGGGCGGCGGTCGGCGACCTCGAGCGATCCCCCGGTCGCGATCGACGCGTCGACGAGGAGGGCCACGGCCGCGCCGATCGCCGCCAGCACGGCGCTTGCGGCGAGGTGTTCGAGGGGAGACGCCGGGCCGGCCAGTCCCACCCGTAACACTTCGACGGCGGTGACGAGCAGGGCCGTCCCGATCCCGACCTGGAGCGCATCGCCCCGCACGAGCGGCGGGATCGCGAGCGCGGTCAGCGCGAGCCCCACGGACATCGCCTCCGGGTTGCCGCCCGCGCCGGCACCGCCGAGTCCGAAGCCGACGACGGCCGCCGCCGCCGCACCGAGCGCCTCGACCGGCCAGCCGAGTCGGGACCCGCGCGTCCGCCCGTGGGTGGGGGCCCCGCGCATCGCGATCCACAGGACATATCCCACGAGGATCGCCGCCACGAGGCGGGCGGTGAGCGGGAGGACCGGTGGGAGTGGTGCGGCAACGAGCGGCGCCGCGATGAGGGCAAGGATCAGCCCGAGGATCGCCGGCCTCCCTTCGTGCGCGGCGACCGCGACGACCGCGCCCGCGAGGACGGCGACGCCGATCACCGCGAGGGCGGGGTTCACGGCAGGGAGGTCTGGAGCTCCGGGTGAGTGGGCGTCTCGAGGATGCCGAACGTGTCGAACGGCCAGTAGCGCAGCCAGGCCCGACCGATCACTGCGTCGACCGGGATGGGCCCAAACGCGCGCGAATCGGCCGAACTCGATCGATGGTCGCCCATCACGAACAGCTCGCCATCGGGAATGACCCAGTGATCCTGTCCGGGTGACGTCGTCGTCGGCTGTGGGCTCCCGTCCACCTCGTAGACGTAGGGTTCCTCGAGCTGCGTGCCGTTGATGTACACGAACCCGTCATCGCGAACCTCGACGTCGTCGCCGCCGACGCCGACGATCCGCTTGATGAACGGGGTTCCGTCGTCGGTGGCCCAGTCGCTCGGGGGCGAGAAGACGATGACGTCGCCCCGGTCGTACGCGTCCCAGCGCGGCGTCAGCTTGTCGACGAGCACGTACTGGCCCGGCTCGAGCGTCCGCTCCATCGACTGCTGCTTGACCTGGTAGGGCTGCGCGACGAAGTTCTGGATGACGAGGAAGATGATGAGCGTCAGGACGAGGGTCTCGACGATCTCGAACAGACAGCCGAGCGCAGGGCGTTGACTCACAAGTCCGGCAGTATAGGGTGTGCACCCTCCGCCCGCCCCCGCCTGCATATTCCGGGCGGCCGATGCGGTTTGACCCGTCCGCGCGCGCGTTGATACACTCCGCCACGGCCTGAAAGGTTCCAGTCTCGCCTGCAAGCGGGATCGTCCAGACCTTCTCCCCGGAGACCCACCCGCGGCGGCGCGCGCCCGCGCCGGCGTGGCAACCGCCCTGACGGAGGACCCGCACGACGCTGATGGATGCCGACCTTCTCCAGCTGATCATCCCGGTCGCCGGTCTGGCCGCGATCCTGTTCGCCCTCTACCTCGCGCGGGACGTCCTCTCCCGCGACCAGGGAACGACGGAGATGCAGGACGTCGCCGGAACGATTTTCGAGGGCGCGGTTGCCTTCATCCGGCGGCAGTACTCGACGATCGGCCTGCTCGCCATCGTGGGGGCCGTCGTCATCACGATCGTCATCACCGTTTTCGAGACGGCCGACGTCGCGGACACGGACATCTTCGGCTTCGATCTCGGCTGGCGGACCGGGGTCGCCTTCCTCGTCGGGGCGGCCTGTTCGATGGCGTCGGGCATCATCGGCATGTTCATCAGTGTGCGCTCGAACGTGCGTACCGCGGCGGCGGCGCGGCGGAGCCTCGTCGAGGCCGTCCAGGTCGCGATGCGCGGTGGCGCCGTGTCCGGCTTCCTCGTCGTCGCGCTATCGCTGCTCGGGGTGTGGGGCATCTTCGCCGCGTTCGGTGGACTCAATGCCGAGACGGTCGACCAGGCTCCGTTCCTCATCGTCGGCTTCGGCTTCGGCGCGTCGTTCGTCGCGCTGTTCGCGCAACTCGGCGGCGGTATCTACACGAAGGCCGCCGACGTCGGGTCCGACCTCGTCGGCAAGGTCGAGGCGGGCATTCCCGAAGACGACCCGCGCAACGCCGGCGTCGTGGCGGACCTCGTCGGCGACAACGTCGGCGACTGCGCCGGTCGCGGGGCGGACCTGTTCGAGTCGACCGCCGCCGAGAACATCGGGGCGATGATCCTCGGCGTCGGCGTGTACGCGATCGCCGTCACCGCCGGCTGGCCCAATCCGGAGGCATGGATCTTCTTCCCGCTCGTGATCCGCGGCTTCGGCCTGTTCGCCACGATCATCGCGATGTTCTTCATCCGCGGGCGCGAGGACGAGAACCCGATGAACATCCTCAACCGCGGCTACTGGGTCACAACGGCCCTGTCGGTCGCCGCCCTCGCGTTCACGACGAACGTGATGATGCAGACCAACGGCAACGCGCCGAGCGGGCTGCCGGTCTGGATCTACTTCTTCGGTGCCGGCGTGGTCGGCCTCGCGACGAGCGTCGCCTTCGTCTACATCACCCAGTACTACACCGCCGGCACGTTCCGACCGGTCCGCGAGATCGCGGAGGCGTCGAAGACCGGCCCGGCCACGAACATCATCAGCGGAACGGCGGTCGGGTTCGAGACGACGTTCGTGACCGCCATCACCATCGGCATCGCGCTGTTCGCCAGCCACTGGCTCGGGTCCCAGACCGGCATGACGAACGCGGCGGGACATGACGTCGGCGGCATCTTCGGAACCGCGGTCGCGACGATGGGCATGCTCATGACGACGGCCTACATCCTGGCCATGGACACCTTCGGTCCGATCACTGACAACGCGGGCGGGATCGCCGAGTTCAGCCGGGCCGAGGCCGGCGCTCGCGAGATCACAGATCGCCTCGACGCGGTCGGCAACACGACGAAGGCGCTCACGAAGGGCTACGCGATCGCGTCGGCGTCGCTCGCCGCGTTCCTCCTGTTCAGCGCGTACATCGACAAGGTCAACCTCATCCACACGCGCCGCGGCGAGCCGCTCCTCGAGGCCGTCAACCTGGCCGACGTGAGCGTGTTCATCGCCGCCCTCATCGGCGCGATGCTCGTGTACTTCTTCTCGTCGCTCGCGATCCGGGCGGTCGGCACGACGGCCCAGTCGATCATCGTCGAGGTCCGCCGCCAGTTCCGCGAGATGCCCGGGATCATGGACTACACCCAGCGCCCGGACTACGCCCGCGTCGTCGACATCACGACCAAGGCGGCCCTCCGCGAAATGCTCGCCCCGGGTCTCGTCGCCGTGGCGACGCCGATCATCGTCGGGCTCCTGCTGGGCGCCGAGGCGGTCGCCGGGCTGCTCATGGTCGGCACGATCGCCGGCGTCCTGCTCGCCACAGTCCTCAACAACGGCGGCGGCGCATGGGACAACGCCAAGAAGTACATCGAGGCGGGCCACCTGCTCGACGATGCCGGGAACGTGATCGGCAAGAAGACGGACGCCCACGCGGCGGCCGTCGTCGGCGACACGGTCGGCGACCCCTTCAAGGACACCGCCGGGCCGTCACTGCATGTCCTGGTGAAGCTTCTGGCCACGATCACCCTCGTCCTTGCGCCCTTATTTATCCGATAGGGGCCCGGTCTGCGATCGTCGTGCATGGCGAGCCGAGCGCAAGGCGACGCCGAGCACGTGAGCGAGCGGACCTCAGGGTCCGTGAGCGAGCGCGCACAGGCGGCAACGCCGCGGGCGGCCGTCAGGCACGGCAGCCGGTGAAATGGACGTCCTGATCCAGGCTCTCGTCATGGGGATCGTCCAGGGGTTGACGGAATTCCTGCCGGTCTCGAGTTCGGGGCACCTGATCATCGTGCCGAGCCTGCTCGGCTGGGATGACGCGTTCATCACGTCGCTTGCGTTCAGCGTCATGCTCCACCTCGGCACGCTCGTCGCCCTGCTCCTCTACTTCCGCGCGGACTGGTTGCGGCTCGTGCCGGCCGGGGTCGCGGCGCTGCGCGACCGGAGCTTCGCCGGCGACCCGGATCGCCGGCTCGCCTGGCTGCTCGCCGTGGCGACGATCCCGGCGATCGCGGCCGGGCTGCTTCTCAACGACGCGATCGAGGCCGTCTTCCGCCAGATCGGGCTCGTGGCGCTCATGCTCGTCGTCGGCGGGGCGATCCTGTGGCTGGCCGATCGGCACGGGCGGCGGGATCGGACGATCGGCGGGCTGACGTTTCCGATCGCGATCGGGATCGGGGCCGCCCAGTCGCTCGCGCTCGTGCCGGGAATCAGCCGCAGCGGCATCTCGATCTCGGCTGGCCTGTTCGCGGGCCTCGACCGCGAGTCCGCCGCCCGGTTCAGCTTCCTCATGGCCACCCCGATCACCGCGCTTGCCGGCGCGTACGAGACCGTCAAGCTCGTGACCGGCGACGGCGCCGGCGCGTCGGTCGAGGTGCTCGTCGTGGGCATGGCCGCGGCGCTCGTGTCAGGCCTCGTCGCGATCCACGGGTTGCTGCGCTTCCTGCGCAACCATCCGACTCACGTCTTCGTCGCGTATCGGCTCGTGCTCGCGGCGCTCGTCGTGGTCGCGTGGCTCGGCGTCGGCCGCTGACGCAGGGAGCCGGCGCGCGATGGAGGTCATGAAGCAGCTTCGCCAGCGGGCCATCCGCGACCTGGTCGAGCAGCGCCCGATCCGGACGCAGCAGGAACTCGCCGCCGCCCTGCGCGAGCGCGGCTTCCGCACCACGCAGGCGACGATCAGCCGCGATGTTGCCGAATTGGGCCTCATCAAGGTGTCGCGCGAGTCGAGCCAGGCCTACGCGTTGCCACCGCGCCTCATCGAGGCGGAGACGTCCGGCGAGGATCGGTTGCGCAAGCTCCTGTCGGATCTGCCGGTCGAGATCCACGAGGCCGGCCTGCTCCTCGTCGTTCGCACGCTGCCCGGCTCCGCCCACGCGATCGCGGCCGCGCTCGACCGCGCGCGCTGGCCGGAGGTCGCGGGCTCGATCGCCGGCGACGACACGCTGTTCGTCGCGTTCCCCGACCGGGGCTCCCTTCAGCGGATCAAGCGACGCCTGCTCCGCCTCGCTGAGGGCGCTCCTGCCTGACTCGCCCCCGTCCTAGTCGTCGGCCAGGGCCGCGCACAGACCCTCGATGAAATCGCCCACGTCGTTCCCGGTGCTCGAGACGAGCTCGCCGGTGTCGAGGTTGATGACCGTCCGGCCGATGACGCCGCTGCCGGTGATCGGTCGCCCGGTGATCGCGAGATACACGTCGCCATCGCGGCCCACCCACACGATGTCCGGGCCGGCGTCGGGCCGGACGACCACGGTCTTCCCGTTCGCCGAGTACGTCTGGAACATCCGGTAGTTGTCGATCTCGATGAGCCGGGGGTGGCCGTCGAACAGGTGAACGATGATGTGGCCCGACGCCTCGAGGTCGATCGGGAAGCCGCAGGCGGTCGACACCTGCGCTTCGCCGCCGGCGATGAACTCCGGGTCGCTGATGTCGATGACGAACTTCGTCGGCTTGGCCGCGAACAGGGACCCCACCGCCAGACCGGACAACAACACCGCGCACACGGCGGCAGCAATGAGTCGGCGCATGGCCGTTCCCTCCCCACGAGACCGGCACCGAGCACTGGCGCCCACAAGCCTCGACGAGCGATTGTGCAGGCCTCCGTCATCGCAGCGTCTGGGCGCGCCCTGCCCCGGGCGGGCTTTGACACCCGTCAGGGGGCGGGCTAGGATACGCGCCGGCTCGAACTTCAGGCGCGCGACGACCGCGGACGCCTGGAGTTCTTTCCTTTATTCACCGCCGGTCGTCCGACCCGGTCGGCGGACCACCGAACCCTGATCGGGGGCGAGACCCGCGTGAACACGAAGCCCACCTACCTGTCCAAGGACGGCCTCGAGAAGCTGCGCGCCGATCTTGACGAACTGGTCACGGTCAAGCGGCCCGAAGTCGCCCAGCGCATCCACGATGCGAAGGAGCACGGCGACCTGTCGGAGAACGCCGAGTACGAGGACGCGAAGAACGAGCAGGCCTTCGTGGAAGGCAAGATCCAGTCGCTCGAGGCGCTGATCAAGAACGCGACTATCATCGACGAGAACCACTCCACCGATCACGTCCAGATCGGCTCCACCGTCAGCGTCGAGAGCCAGGACGGCGCCGAGACGTTCACGATCGTCGGGTCGGCAGAAGCGAAGCCGACCGAAGGGCGGATCTCGAACGAGAGCCCGGTCGGGCGCGCGCTGCTCGGAAAGAAGAAGGGCGAGAAGATCGTCGTCCGCGTCCCGGCCGGCGACTTCACGTACAAGATCGTCGGCATTCGATAGGAGCACCACCCTCCACGTGGAGCCTGCACCCGCTCTCCGAGGTCCGAGGCGGAGCTCCGCGACGCCATCGGCCCGAGGATTGGATTGGGCCGACGAGCTGGCGGCGAGCGTCAGCGGACCGCAGGTCGTCAACGACTCCAAGACGCCGTCCGGCACCGTCCACGTCGGTAGCCTCCGCGGGCCCGTCCTCGTCGACGTCATCGCCCGCGCGCTGCGCGCGAACGGCATCGAAACCACCTTCCTGTACGGGGTCGACGATCTCGACCCGATGGATGCCCAGGCGCTCCTGACGGCCGACGCGGTGGAGGCGGCGATGGGCAGGCCGCTCGCCCACATCCCGGACCAGCAACCCGACGGCCACGCGTCGTACGCGCGCCATCACGCCCAGGTCTTCATCGACACGTTCGCCGGGCTCGGCATCCACCCGGACCGCTACTACTGGATGAGCGAGATCTACCCCACGGGCGACCTCGATCCGTACATCCGACTCGCCCTGGACCGGGCCGACCGCGTCCGTGACATCTACCGGCGGGTCGCGAACGTGCGCCACCCCGACACGTGGCACCCGATCAGCGTGATCTGCGAAACCTGCGGCAAGGTCGGCACGACGATCGTCACGAAGTGGGACGGCGAGCGGGTCTGGTACGAATGCCGGCCGGACCTCGTCGCGTGGGCGCATGGGTGCGGTCAGAGCGGCTGGGTGTCCCCGTTCGGGGGTCGCGCCAAGCTGCCGTGGAACCTGGAGTGGGCCGCCCAGTGGTCGTATTTCGGGGTCACGATCGAGCCGTGCGGCAAGGACCTCTCGACGGCCGGCGGGTCGCGCGACCGGTCCGACGCGATCGCGCGCGAGGTGTTCGAGCGCGAGCCACCGCGGAACGTCGCCTATGAGTTCCTCAACATCGGCGGCCGCAAGATGTCGACCTCGAAGGGTCGGGGCGCCGCCGCCCACGAGATGGCCGACGTCATCCCGCCTGAGCAACTCCGTCTCCTCTTCGTTCGGCCCCGACCGAACCAGGCCATCGAGTTCGACCCGGTCGGGACGGACGCGATCCCGCGCCTGTTCGACGAGTTCGACCGACTGGCGGCGGCGACGGCCGGGCGCGAGGTGAAGGGCGAGCTGCCGGCCGGATACGAGCACGTCTTTCGATACGCGCTGCTCTCGCCAACGGCGGACGTCGCCGCGGAGGCAGCGGCCTTCCGGCCGGCCTTCCTCCACCTCGCCCTCCTGGTCCAGTCGCCGGTGGGCAGCGACCGGGCCGGATACCTGCGTCTGCTCGAGGCCGAGAAGGGCGCGCCGCTGTCGGCGCGAGAGCTCGAGATCCTCGACGAGCGCGAGCAGGCCGTCGGGAACTGGCTCCCGACGTATGCGCCGGAGCGCTACCGCATCACCGTCCACACCGACGACGTGCCCGACGAGGCGCGCAGCCTCGACCCGGAGCAGCGCCGGTTCGCGGCCGCCCTGGCGGATCGTCTCGCCGAGCGATGGCCGGCGACGGGCGACGCATGGCAGGCGGCCATCTTCGACACGGCGACGTCAACCGAGCTCGACGCGAGGCGGGCGTTCACCACCCTCTACCGGGCGTTCCTGGGGCGCGACAATGGACCCCGCGCCGGCTGGATCCTCGCGCCGTACCAACCGGAATTCGTCATCGAGCGGTTGCGCGAGGCAGCCGCGACGGCCAGCGGAGGTGCGGCGTGAGCGTGGGACTCCAGCGGCTCCGTGACGAGCCGGATGTCATCCGCAAGGGGGCGATCGACAAGGGGGAGGACCCATCGCTCGTCGACGCCGCGCTGCAGCTGGACGCGGAACGGCGGCGGGTGCAGGCCGGTGCGGATTCGCTCCGGGCGGATCTCAAGCGCAAGAGCGCGGAGGTCGCCGCGTCCCTGCGGGCCGGCGGCGACACGAAGGCGCTGCGCGCGGAGGCCCGCGACCTCGGAGCCCGGATCGCGGATCGCCAGGCCCGCCTCGAGACGATCGAGTCGCAGCTCGAGGATCTGCTCCTTCGGATCCCCAACCCGGCCGACCCAGACGTGCCCGTCGGCGGCGAGGAGGCGAACGTCACGGTTCGAGCCTGGGGCGACCCGCTCCCGCGCCAGGCCGGCGACGGGGACGCCACCTGGGAGCGCCGGCCGCACTGGGACGTTGCCGAGGCGCTCGGGATCATCGACAACGCGCGCGGGGCGAAGATCACCGGCTCCGGTTTTCCCGTCTACCGGGGGCTCGGATCCACGCTCCAGCGATCCCTCATCAGCTGGTTCCTCGACGTCCATGCCCGCGAGAACGGCATGACCGAGATCTGGCCACCGGCCGTCGTCAACACCGCATCGGCCCGGGGAACAGGTCAGATCCCCGACAAGGAAGACCAGATGTACGTCGTGACCCGCGACGAGCTCTACCTCGTGCCGACCGCCGAGGTCCCGGTCACGAACCTCCATCGCGACGAGATCCTCGAGGCCGCCGACCTGCCGATCCGCTACGCGGCCTACACCCCATGCTTCCGGCGCGAGGCCGGGGCCGCGGGCAAGGACACCCGGGGCATCCTCCGAGTCCACCAGTTCGACAAGGTCGAGATGGTCCTCTTCGAGCGGCCGGAGGATTCGGATGCCGCGCTCGAGTGGATGACGGGACGTGCCGAGGCCCTCCTTCAGCGCCTCGGGCTGGCCTACCGGGTCGTCCTCATGAGCACGCGCGAGATGGGCTTCGTGCAGGCCCGCAAGTACGACCTCGAGGCGTGGGCGCCGGGTGTCGAGCGCTGGCTCGAGGTCAGCTCGTGCTCGAACTTCCGCGACTACCAGGCTCGCCGGATGGCGATCCGGTTCCGCGCGGAACCAGGGGCCAAGCCGGAGCTCGTCCACACGCTCAACGGTTCCGGCCTGGCCCTCGCGCGCGTCGTCGCCGCGCTCCTCGAGACGTACCAGCGAGAGGACGGATCGGTGGTCGTGCCGGAGGTGCTTCGCCCGTACCTGGGCGTCGAGCGGATCGGGGCCTCAACGGCAGAGTGACCGCGGCCAGCCGACCACGTGCGCCTTCGCGCCGGTGGTGGCCGATTCGGTAGCAGACCTGGCGGAGAGGGTGGGATTCGAACCCACGGAGTCTCGCGACTCAACGGTTTTCAAGACCGCCGCCTTCAACCACTCGGCCACCTCTCCGCGGCCGGCGACAGGATAGCAGCGCCCGGACGCACCACCCGTTCGGCCCACCGCGTCCCTGACCATCGTCCGGTAGGACCGCACCGCTCCGGACCATACGCTTCCTCGCGTCACCGCAGCCCGCATCGAGAGGCCAGTTCCGACGTGTTCGGATCGCAGCCCGGCGTCCGTCGACCGATCCTGCTCATCCTCGTGTACGGCGTGTTCATCGCGCTCGTGGGGATCACCGCGACGGCACAGGCGGTCATGGTTTCCGCACACTTCTCGACGTCGACGCTCAACGCGATCGTGGGCAGCGACTCGGCGACCGCCCGTGCCTTCGTCAATGCCAACGTAGCGCTACGTCTCCTGGAGCCCGGTGGGGCGACCGATGCCGAGCTCGACCGGCTCGAGGTCCAGCTAGCCACGCTCGAGCGTGGCGGCGAGATCCTGCTCGTCGAGTTGCGTCTGCCGGACGGAACGATCCTCGCTTCGAGCGACGGAGATCGCCGCGGCGCCGCCGGTCCGGTCGACCCCGCGTTCGCCGCCGCGCGGTCCGGCGCGGCGCAGGTTGGGTTCGTGGAGCCCGATGGCGGCGCCACCCTGCCGCCGGGTCTCCCCGCGTCGAGCCTCCTCCGCGAGGTCCTGCCCATCGTCGCGGACGGTGACGTGCGTGCCGTTCTCGGCATCTGGCGCGACGGCGAGCCGATCCTCGCCCACCTCGATGCGGTCCGACGCGACATCGTCCTGCTGACCCTGTCGGCCGGTCTGGTTGCCGCGGCGCTCCTGTTCCTCGTCTTCCGCTCCGCCCAGGCCCGCCTGACGCGTCAGACGAACGCACTCGTCGAATCGACGCGCCTCGATCCATTGACCGGCACGCTCAACCACGGCGCACTCGTCGCCCACCTTGCCGTCGAGCTGGAGCGCGCCCGGGGCGACGGGACGACGCTCGGCGTCGCCCTCGTCGACGTCGACAACTTCCGGCTCCTCAACGACAACCACGGCCATCGCGCCGGCGACGACGCACTCATCGCCGTCGTCGACGTGCTCCAGCGGGGACTCCCCGACTCGATCGTGCTTGGGCGCTACGGTCCCGACGAGTTCCTGCTCATCGCGCCGGCGGACGGTGTCGTCGAACTCGAGCCGGCGGTCGATCGCCTCCGCACGGCGCTCGTCGACCTCAGCCTCCAGTTCGAGTCCACCGAGCGGCTGCCGGTGACCGTGAGCGGCGGCATCTGCACGTACCCCGAGCACGGCTCATCCGTGACGGTCCTGCTCGCTGCGACCGCGCGCGCGCTCGAGGAGGCCAAGGCGAGCGGCGGCGATCGGGTCATCGTCGCCGGCGCACGAGCGGACGAGGAGGATGCCCGGGCGGCATCGAGCTTCGACGTTCTCCAGGGCCTCGTCTTCGCCGTCGACACGAAGGACCGCTATACAAAGCGCCACTCCGAGGACGTCGCCCGGTACGCGGTCTTCCTCGCCGAGCGCATCGGACTCGACCCGGAGGTCGTTCGGTCGATCCATCTCGCCGGGCTGCTCCACGACGTCGGCAAGATCGGCATTCCGGACCCGATCCTGCGCAAGCCCGGCCGGCTGACCCCCGACGAGTACGAGGTCGTGAAGCAGCACGTCGCACTCGGCGACATGATCGTCCGCGATGTCCCGGACATCGACGTCGTCCGGGCCGGCATCCGCCATCACCACGAGCGCTGGGACGGCGCGGGCTACCTCGATCGTCTCGAGGGCGAGGAGATCCCGCTCATCGCCCGCATCCTCGCCGTCGGCGACGCGTTCTCGGCGATGACGACGACCCGCCCGTACCGCAAGGCGCTCGACGTGCGCGAGGCGCTGAAGCGGCTCGAGGATGCGGCCGAGAGCCAGCTCGACGGGGCGCTCGTGCGCGCCTTCGTCGGCGGTATCGAGACGGCGGCCGATCCGCCGTTGCCGGGGGCGGACGCGCCGAGCGCCTCGCTCTGGACGCCGCGCCGCCGGGTCGCCTGATCACGGCGATGGTCCCAGGGAACCGGAGCCCGGCTCGCCGGCCGTCCGGGCGCCGCGTCCTGCTCCTGCTGACGATCGCGGTCGTCGTGGGGGCCGTGCTGCCATCGGCGACGCTGGCGACCCAGTCCTGGACCCTCGAGCCGTCGCCCCGCACGCTCGAGCTGGGTGTGACGACGACGGTGCGCGTCGACGTCACGAACACCTCCACGAACGGGGGCGGTGGCGGGCCGCTCGGCTGTGCGGTCATCAGCATCCCGTTGCTCACGCGGGTCGACGGCGTGTCGTTCGTGGCCGCCTCGAACGGCAAGACGTGGGCCGGGGTTTTTGCCGACGACACGCTGACGCTCCAGGCCGCCACCCTGAACGACCGGATCATCGGCGGCAGCCAGCCCGAGACCGCGTCGTTCGACATCGAGGTGACCGGAACGGCGGCCGGATCGGCGGCCTGGGCCGCCACGGCGTTCACCAATGCCGACTGCCAGGCATCGTTTGCCGGCCCGGTAAGCGCCACGTTCACGGTCATCGACCCGGCCGCCCCACCGGACGCAGTGGACGACGCGTACGCCGCCGTCGCGAACACGACCCTCGTCGTCGCCGCCCCCGGCGTCCTCGGCAACGACCTCGACCCGAACGACGACCCGATCACCGCGGTCGTCGTCACGCCGCCGGCGAGCGGCATCCTCGTGCTCGCGGCGGACGGTTCGTTCAGCTACGCGCCGGACACGGGATTCCTCGGAACGGACCAGTTCACGTACGTCGCGTCGGACGGGACGCTGACCTCTACCCCGGCGACGGTCACGCTGGTCGTGGAGGCAGCTCCGAATTCGGTGCCCGTTGCGACCGGGGACGCCCTTTCCACGACGCAGAACGTGCCGTTGTCGCTCGCCGCACCCGGGATCCTCGTCAACGACACGGACGCCGATGGCGATCCGTTGTCGGCGATCCTCGTGACCGGGGTGACCGACGGGAGCCTGATCCTCGCACCCGATGGTGGGCTGACCTACGTCCCTGCGGTCGGCTTCACCGGGACGGACGGCTTCACCTACCAGGCCTTCGACGGAAGCAGCCTGTCGAACGTCGCAACCGTCACGATCGATGTCGGGCCAACCCCGAACACGCCGCCGATCGCCGTCGACGACGCGGCGACCACTTTGAAGAACGTCCCGCACATCGTGGCGGCGCCGGGCGTGCTCGCCAACGACGTCGACGCCGACCTCGACCCGTTGACTCCGGTCCTCGATACGGGCCCGTCCGGCGGCGTGCTTGCGCTCGCGTCGGACGGCGGCTGGACGTACTCGCCAAGCCCGGGCTTCGTCGGCGTCGACGCATTCACCTACTACGTCACCGATGGGATCGACGACAGCTCCGTCGCGACCGTGGCGCTGCTCGTTGTGAACACGCCGCCGATCGCCCTCGACGACGCGTACACGGTGACCGGCCCGAGCCGGACCGTCGCCGCACCCGGCGTGCTCGCCAACGACGTCGATCTCGACGGAGATCCGCTGTCGGCCGCGCTGCTCACGACGCCAACGCAGGGAACCGTGAGCCTCGCCGGAGACGGCTCCTTCACCTACGTCCCGACGCCCGGCTACTCCGGCGCCGACGCCTTCTCGTATCGGGCGTGGGACGGCGAGGACTGGTCGCCGCCCGCCCTCGTCACCCTCGTCGTGATCGCCCCGGTCGCAACCCCGACACCGACGCCGGCGCCGACCCCGACCCCGGCTCCGTCGGCCACGCCAAGTCCGGTCGCGACCGCCTCGCCGTCGGCCAGTCCTGGCCCGACCGCCTCGCCGGCGCCGGCCCGAACGGCGGCCCCATCCGCCACGCTCGATCCCAGCCAGGACCCGGGCGAAACCGACGCACCGCGGCCGAACCCGGAGCCGGACCCGACGGCCGAACCGGATCGCTCGGACGAACCGGACCGCACCGAGGATCCGATCGCGGCCGGCCCGGCCGGACCGCCGCCGGTCGCACCCGGCGCCGACACGTTCGACGTCGAACCAATCGAAATCGGGACGATCGACGGCCTGTTCACCACCTCGTTCGGCGACATCGGCGTCCTCATCGAGTGGGCCGTGCCGGCGCTCGTCCTGACCGTACCCGGGCTGCTCCTCGCTCTCGCGGTGGCTGCCCAGATCGCCGGCGGCCTGGTCTGGCTGCCCGTCATGCGCCGCTGGCTGGCCGGCGTCGGCGTGCGTCGCTGGGGCCGCCGCGAGGCCGGGTCGACCTCCTGACCCACACGCAGTTGACGGCCCGGCACCGTCAACCCATACTCCGCGCCACATCACGAACAGCGGGCTGTGAACGGGACGAGTACCCGTCGAGCGTCGGCAGAGAGATCCCGTGGCTGGTGGAAACGGGAGCGGCGGCGGCGGCGAATGGACCCGGGAGCCTCCGGACCCAACGGCGGGCGGACCAACCCGCCAAGTAGGCTCCGGCGCAGAGCGCCAGCGATACAGGGCAGCGCCGATCGGCCGCGCAGACGCCGGCCCGTCGGTCACGAACGAGTGCGGCATCGCCGAATGAGGGTGGCACCGCGGAAGGCACGACCTTTCGTCCCGGGAGACGAAGGTCGTGTGTGATTCTCGGGCGGTCCCGCCCGATCGTGGACCTCCCGGAGGCCGAAACCGATGTCGACAGCCGATCCGCTCAGCCTGACCGAGGCGAAACGCCTCGCCGCCAACGCCGACACGATCCTCCTGCGCGCCACCCGTTCGGCGGACCTCGAGACGCCGATCGGGGCGTTCCTCCGGCTCGACGACGGGCATCCCGCCTACCTGCTCGAGTCCGTCGAGGGAGGGGAGCGGCTCGGTCGCTACTCGTTCCTCGGGACCGGGCCGCGCCGGCTACTCGAGGTCCGCGACGGGATCGCCCGCACCCAGACCCGACCGGTGACGGTCAGCGAGTACGTTCCGGACCTGCCGGTCGGCGTCGACGAGGCGCCGGACCCGCTGGCCGCGATCCGCCGCTTCGTCCCGCGTCGCCGGGTCGTGCCCGCCGAGGGCAACCCGCGTTTCACCGGCGGTGCGGTCGGCGCCCTCGCCTACGACGCCGTGTCGATCTTCGAGCCCACCGTGCCGCTGCCGGGGCGCGACCCGGTCGGTGTCCCGACGGCCGCGTTCATCGAGACCGATCTCGTCCTTGTCTTCGACCACCTGACCCATACGCTCAGCGCCCTCGCCTCCCTCCACACCGAGGCGCCCGACCTCGAGGGCCGCTACGCAATCGCCGAGCGGGCGATCTTCGAGGCGCTCGAGCAGACGGCCCGGCCGTCCGCCGCGGAGCTGGCCGGGGCGGCGGCGCGGCCGAATCCGGCACCCGCCGGCGGGCTCGACGATCGGGTCGAGACGAGCCTCGGCCGCGACGAGTACATCCGCGCGGTCGAGGTTGCGAAGGACGCCATCGCCGCCGGCGAGGCGATCCAGGTCGTCCTCGCCCGCCGCCAGACGCTCGACCTGCCGACGGACCCGGCGACCGGCGCGCCGCTCGACGGAATCGCCCTCTACCGCGCGCTCCGGCGGGTCAACCCCAGCCCGTACCTGTTCTTCGTCCGAACGCCGGCGTTCGAGGTCGTCGGGGCGAGCCCGGAGCTCCTCCTCCAGGTCGAGGGCGATCGGCTCACCACCCACCCGATCGCCGGAACGCGGCCGCGCGGCGCCGATGCCCGCGAGGATGCGCTCCTCGCCGAGCAGCTCCAGCGCGACCCGAAGGAGCGGGCCGAGCACGTCATGCTCGTCGACCTGGGCCGCAACGACATCGGCCGCGTGTCACGACCCGGGACGGTGACCGTCAGCAAGTACATGGACGTCGAGCGCTACAGCCACGTGCTCCATCTCGTGTCACACGTCGAGGGCCGGCTGGCGCCGGGACTCGACGCGCTCGACGCGCTGCGCGCCGTATTCCCGGCGGGCACGCTGTCCGGCGCGCCGAAGGTCCGCGCGATGCAGCTCATCGCCGCCGCGGAGGGCGAGCGGCGGGGACTGTACGGCGGCGCGGTCGGGTACCTCGGGTACGACGGCAACCTCGACACCGCGATCACGATCCGGAGCGCCGTCCTGCGGGCCGGCCAGGCGCACATCCACACCGGGGCCGGGATCGTGGCCGGCAGCGTGCCGGAATCGGAGTTCGAGGAGACCGAGCACAAGGGCGCCGCCCTCCGCCGGGCGATCGAGCTCGCCGCCGGCATGACCGACCCGGCCCGACCGGCCGGTGCGCCCGCGACCGAACCGGACGTCCCCGCGGCCGCGGAGGCCCGACCGTGATCCTCGTCGTCGACAACTACGACTCGTTCACGTTCAACCTCGTCCAGGCGCTCCAGGCAGCCGGCGCGGACGTCCGGGTCGTCCGCAACGACGCGATCGACCGGGCCGGGGTGGAGGCCCTGGCGGCCGATCCCGAGGCGCACCTGCGGGGGATCGTCATCTCGCCGGGGCCGGGCGACCCGGACGACGCCGGCGTGTCGGTCGACACGATCCGGGTCGCGGCGGAGCGACACATCCCGCTCCTCGGGGTGTGTCTCGGGATGCAGTCGATGGCGGCTGCCTACGGGGCGGCGATCGTGCGGGCGCCGACGCTCGTCCACGGCGAGGCGACCGAGGTGACCCACGACGGCGCCGGGCTCCTTGCGGGCATGCCGCCCTCGTTCATGGCCGCTCGGTATCACTCGCTCGCGGTGGATGCCGCAACGCTGCCCCCGGAGCTGCGGATCACGGCGATGAGCGAGGAGGACCGGGTGGTGATGGGCATTCGCCACGCGACGCTCCCGCTCGAGGGCGTCCAGTTCCACCCCGAATCCGTGCTCACGCCGGACGGTCCGCACCTGCTCGCCAACTTCCTCCGCCTCGCCGGGGAGGGCGAGGCGAGCCGCCTCGACGCGCTGACCGGCTCGTTCGCCACGGCCGGCATGGCGGAAGCGGACCCGGGGCAAGAGCAGGGCGTGGCGCCGGACGCCGCGGCAGATCCGGCGCCGGCCGGTGCCGAGGCCGCCCGATGAGCGAGCTCGTCCGCGGCGCACTGGCTCGGCTCGTCGAGGGCGCGACGCTCACGATGGATGAGGCGCGCGGCGCAATGGGTGCCGTCATGGACGGCGAGGCAACCCCGTCCCAGCTGGCCGCGCTGCTCATGGGCCTGCGGATGCGCGGCGAGACGGTCGACGAGCTGGCCGGCTTCGCCGCCGCGATGCGCGAGCGGGTCGTCCGGGTCGAGGCGCCGGACGGGGCGATCGACGTCGTCGGCACGGGCGGTGACGGGAGCGGCACGTTCAACATCTCGACGACGGCCGCCCTCGTCGCTGCCGCGGCCGGGGTCCCGGTGGCGAAGCACGGCAACCGGGCGATCACGTCCCGGGCCGGGTCGGCCGACGTGCTCGACGCGCTCGGCGTGCGGATCGACCACGACGCGGCCTCCGCGGGGGCCGCGCTCTGGGAGCACGGCTTTGCCTTCCTGTTCGCCCCGAACTTCCACCCCGCCATGCGCCACGCCGGGCCCACCCGCCGCGAGATCGGCGTCCGGACGGCGTTCAACCTGCTCGGCCCGCTGACGAACCCGGCCGGGACGCGCCGGCAGCTGCTCGGCGTCGCCGACCCGGCCGCCGCGGCGCGGATGGCGGAGGTCGTTCGCCGTCTCGGCACCGACCGGACGTTCGTCATCCACGGCGACGGGGTCGACGAACTGCCGCTCGACGGCAGCGGCGTCGCCTACATCGTCGCCGGCGACGGGATCGAGCGGCACGCGATCGACGCCGCTGCGCTCGGCTTCAAGCGGGCCGCCACGGCGCGGCTGGCCGGCGGCACGGCCGACGAGAACGCCCGCCTCAGCGAGGCGGTCCTGCGCGGCGAGCCGGGTGTCCGCCGCGACGTCGTGCTCCTCAACACGGCGGCCGCGCTCCTCGTGGCCGGCGCCGTCGAGCGGATGGAGGAGGGGATCGAGCGGGCGGCGCTCGTGGTCGACGCCGGCGAGGCGGCCGCCCTCCTCGAGCGGCTCCGCGAGGAGCGACGGATCGCCGATGCCGCGAAGGCGGCGGAGGCCCCGGCGTGACGGTCGACGCGCGGACCCGCCGCACGTCGCGCACCGGACGCAACGTGCTCGACGAGATCGCGGCACGCCGGCGGGCGGACGTGCGCTCGCTCGCCGTGTCGCTGACGTCACTGATCGGCACGGCCGTCGACGCGATCGCCGCGACGCCGCCACCGCGCCCGGTCGTCGAGCGGCTCGCCGCACCCGGTCTCCACCTCATCGCGGAGCTGAAGCGGCGTTCGCCGTCGGCGGGTGCGATCGCGACCGACGGGGACGACCTCGTCGCCCGGGCGCGGGCGTACGAGGCCGGCGGCGCCGCGGCGATCTCCGTCCTCGTCGAGCCGCACTGGTTTGGCGGTTCAATCGACGACCTGCGTGCCGTGCGGGCGGCCGTCTCCGTCCCGGTGCTGGCCAAGGAGTTCGTCGTCGACGCGCTCCAGCTGCCGCTCCTGCGCGCCGCCGGGGCGGACGTCGTGCTCCTGCTCGCGGCCCTCCACCGGCCGAAGGAGCTCGGGCGGCTCGTCGAGCAGGCGCTGCGAATCGGCCTCGAGCCGCTCGTCGAGGCCCACGACGAGCGGGAGGTGCGGGCCGCCGTCGCCACCGACGCGCGCCTCATCGGGCTCAACAACCGCGACCTCCGGACGCTCGAGGTCGACACGGAGCGCGCCGTGCGACTCCGCCCGCTCGTGCCGGACGACCGTCTCGTCGTGGCCGAGTCCGGGGTCCGCGACGCGGCCACGATCGCCGCCTGGCGCGCCGCCGGCTTCGACGCCGCGCTCGTCGGCGAGACGCTCGTCCGCGCCCCGGACCCGGCGGCGGCCGCGCGCTCATTCGTCGCGGCCGGCGCGCACCCGGGCGATCTCGCCAACCGCGCGAACGAGGCGCTCGTGAAGATCTGCGGCATCGTCGACGCCGATGGAGCGGGCGCGGCGGTTCGGGCGGGCGCCGATGCGATCGGGCTCAACCTCGTTCCCGGGACGCCGCGCGCGTTGCCGGCCGAGGAGGCGACGGCGCTCGCCCGGCTCGTCCGCGAGATCGCGCCGGCCGACCGTCGACCGCGGATCGTGCTCGTCACCGTCGACCGCACGACCGACGACATCAACGCTCTCGCCCGCGCCATCGGGGCCGACGCGATCCAGCTGTCCGGGGACGAACCGGTCTCCGTGCTCGACGGCCTGGTGCGGCCGGCCTGGAAGGCCCTCCATCTTCCGGCGGAGGGGGTGGCCGCGCCGACGGCGACGGGGGCGGCCGCGGCCGACGAGATCAGCGCTCGTGCCCGCGCCTGGCTCGCCGCCGGCGCGGAGCGGATCCTCCTCGACACCGCCGGCGGCCCGCATCCCGGCGGCACGGGCGTCCGGGCCGCCGTCGACCTGGCCGCCGCCGTCGCCCGCGACGTCCCGGTCGTGCTGGCGGGCGGCCTGACCCCGGCCACGGTCGGCCCGGCCCTCCGCGAGATCCCGGCCGTCGGCGTCGACGTCGCATCGGGCGTCGAGCGTCTCGGCCCACGGAAGGACGGCGAACGTCCGCGCAAGGATCCCCTTCGGCTTGCCCTGTTCGCGAAGCGCGCCCGCGCCGCCCGGACCGATCGGCCCAACCTCGCCGTTCGGCCGGCCCCGATCGCCCCCGGCCTCCTCGAGGCGGACGCCCGCGGCCGGTGGGGGACCGCCCGCGAGTTCGGCGGCCGCTACGTTCCGGAGACGCTCATGGCCGCCCTCGAGCAGCTCGAGCGCGCGTACGCGGATCTCCGGAACGACCCGCGCTTCTGGGCGGAGCTGCGGACGCTCCTCGAGCGCTACGCCGGGCGGCCCACTCCACTCTACCGGGCCGACCACCTCGCCGAGCTCGCCCTCGCCGCCGCCCGCACCCTCGCCACGGCGGCCGGACGCCCGGACGTCGTTCCGGCCCGACTCCGCCTCTACCTCAAGCGCGAGGACCTCGCCCATACCGGCGCCCACAAGATCAACAACGCCCTCGGTCAGGCGCTCCTCACCCGGCGCCTTGGCAAGACACGGGTCATCGCCGAGACTGGCGCCGGCCAGCACGGCGTCGCGACGGCCACGGCGTGCGCGCTGCTCGGCCTGCCGTGCGTCGTGTACATGGGCGCCGAGGACATCGAGCGCCAGCAGCCGAACGTCCTGCGCATGCGCGCCCTCGGAGCGGAGGTCCGGTCCGTCACGAGCGGCACGGCCACGCTCAAGGACGCCATCAACGACGCGATGCGGGACTGGGTGACGAACGTCGAGACGACCCACTACGTGCTCGGCTCGGCCATGGGCCCGCATCCGTACCCCACCATCGTCCGCGACCTCCAGCGGCGGATCGGCGACGAGGCGGCGGTCCAGGTGCAGGCCGACGAAGGGCGCCTGCCGGATCTCGTGCTCGCCTGCGTCGGTGGCGGTTCGAACGCGATCGGCCTGCTCGACCGGTTCATCGGCGAGCCGTCGGTGCGTCTCGCCGTCGCGGAGGCCGCCGGGGACGGCATTGCGACCGGCCGCCACGCGGCGGCGCTCGCCGGCGGCAGCCCCGGGATCCTCCACGGCGCCCGCTCGCTCATGCTCCAGGACCGCGACGGCCAGGTGCTCGAGGCGCACTCGGCATCGGCCGGGCTCGACTACCCGGGCGTCGGGCCGCAGATCTCCGCGCTCTACGCCGCCGGCCGGCTCGAGATCGCGGCCGCGACCGACGCGGATGCGTTCGCCGCGATGCAGGACGTGACCCGGGCGGAAGGAATCCTGCCGGCGCTCGAGACGGCCCACGCGTTCGCCGTCCTGCCGCGGTTCCTCGCGGGGTTCGAGGGGTCCGGCGCACCGCTGCCGGCCGAGACGGTCGTCCTCGTCGGCCTGTCCGGGCGCGGCGACAAGGACCTCGCGTCGTTCGGCCGCTGGCGTGACGCGCACCCGGAGGCGGCCGAATGACGGGCGCGGCGGCCGAGCCCGCCGTCGTGGACGCGCCCGGCGGCACGAACCACACGCCCGGTGCCGGGCGGATCGCCGCCGCGTTCGGGCGGGCGCGCGCCGCGGGACGGGCGGCGCTCATCCCGTACGTCGTCGCCGGCTACCCGGACGCGGAGACGAGCCTCGCGATCGCCCTCGCGGCGGCCGACGCCGGGGCGGACCTGCTCGAGGTCGGCCTGCCATATTCCGACCCGCTCGCGGACGGCGCCACCCTCCAGCGCGCGTCGGCCGTCGCGCTGCGGGCCGGTGCGACCTTCGACCGGTCGGTCGAGCTGGTCGGCCGGATCGCCGCCGCGCGCCCGGACCTGCCGATCGTCCCGATGGCCTACGCCAACCAGGTCATCGGCGGCGGCGACGGCTCGGAGGTCGCGGGCCGGCTCGCCGAGGCGGGCGCGGCCGGCGTCATCGTCGCCGACCTCACGCCGGACGAGGGCAGCCCGTTCGAGGCGGTCGCGTCGGCGGTCGGGCTCGCGGTCGTCTACCTCGTCGCCCCGACGACGCCCCCGGAGCGGCGTGCCCTCGTCGCGGGGCGGACGGGCGGGTTCCTCTACTGCGTGTCGCTCGTCGGGGTGACCGGGGCGCGGGCCGCGCTGCCGCGCTCGGTGGGGCGGCTCGTCGGGGAGGTCACGGCCGTGTCGCCGGTGCCGGTCGCCGTCGGCTTCGGGGTGAGCCGGCCGGTCCATGTCCGGGCGATCGTCGAGGCCGGGGCCGGCGGGGTCATCGTCGCCTCGGCGCTCGTCGACGCGCTCGGGCCGGATGGGCGCGACATCGACGCGATGGCCGCCCTCGTGCGCGACCTCGCCGCGGCGACCGCGCTACCCTGAGGCGCGTGACCGAGCGGATCGCCGTCGCCCTCGAGACCACCCCGAAGAAGACGTTCGCGACCGCGGTCGATTGGCCCGGCTGGTCACGAAGCGGCAAGTCCGCGGAGCTCGCCCTCGAGGCGCTCGTCGCGTACGCCACCCGCTATCGGCCGATCGCCGACGCGGCGGGGGAGGTGCTCCCGACCGACCTCACCGTCGAGGTCGTCGAGACGGCGGGGGGCGGCAGCGGCACCGAGTTCGGCGTCCCGAGCCGGGTGACCGACGCGGATCGTCGACCCACCTCGGCTGCCGACGGGGACCGGCTGGCGCGCCTGGTACGCGCGGCGTGGGACCGGTTCGACCGGACCGCGGCCGCTGCGCCGGCCGAGCTGCGCAAGGGCCCGCGCGGCGGCGGCCGCGACACCGCGAAGATGGTTGGCCACGTCGTCGAGGCGGACCACGCCTACGCCCGCGAGATCGGCCTCCGCGTCCGGCCGTCGTCGCCGGCGGACGGCGACGCGATCGAGGCGATGCGCGCCGCGATCCTCGATGTGCTTCGCCAGCCGTCGGACGGCTCGCCCCTCGCCGACCGGAAGTGGACCGCCCGCTACGCCGCCGGCCGCATCGCCTGGCACGCCCTTGACCACGCCTGGGAGATCGAGGACCGGACCGAGCGGGCGTGAGCGGCTCGCTCAGGCGGGCTGGCCGCCCGGCGCCGGCGCCGGCCCGGCTTCGGCCGCTTCCGCTGCTTCGGCCGCGTCGATCGCGCGGTCGGTGACGCTCCGGAAGGCGACGAGCAGGAGCGTCGTGCCCAGCCCGGAGACGATGAACACGGCGGGCAGGCCGAACAGTTCGCCGACCGCACCACCGAGCAGGGCCCCCACCGGCTGGCCGCCCCAGGCGAGGAGCCGGTAGCTCGCGTTGAGCCGGCCGAGCAGCCGGTCGGGCACGATCCGCTGGCGGAGCGAGACCGTCACCACGTTCCACATCACCATGCCGATGCCGGACAGCGCGAACGCCGCGCCGACGACGTACGGGTTCGCGGTGACGCCCGGCGCGACGAGCGTCAGGCCGCTCATGAGCACCGCGACGAACAGGACGCGGGCGCGACCGAGGCGGCGCTCGACCCGCTCGACGACGACCGACCCGACGAGGCTGCCGGCGGCGAGCGTCGTCATGAGCACGCCGAACCCCGCCTCGTCGAGACCCATCGGACCCGGCGAGACGGCGTACAGGACGAACACGGCGAACGTGGCCGACGAGGCGAGGTTCAAGACCCCGACCATGACGGCGAAGGTGCGCAAGAGGCGGTGGCCGAACAGGTAGCGCAGTCCTTCGCGGATGTCGGTCAGGACGCTCGTGTCACGCGCGGCGGCGACCGGCCGGAACGAGCCGTGCAGGCTGGCCAGGGCGATCGCGCCGACGACGAAGGCGGCCGATGAGCCGGCGAACGCGAGGCCGATCGCGACCGCCGCGAGGAACCCGCCCAACGGCGGCCCGACGAACTGGTTCATCATCAGCTCGACGGCGTACAGCCGACCGTTCGCGCGGCTCAGCCGACCCCGATCGACGATGTTCGGCATGATCGACTGGGCTGCCGTGTCAAACAGCGTCTCGCCGACCCCGAGCACGAACGCCGCGACGTAGAGAATCGGCAGCTCGACGAGGTCGGCCGCGATCCCCGCCGCGAGGGTGCCGGCGACGACGGCACGGAGCAGCGCGACCTGGACCATCGTGCGCCGCCGGTCGAGTCGGTCGGCGAGCGCGCCGGCGAACAGGACGAACACGAGCCACGGCAACCGGCCCACGACGAGGATCCCGGCCACGAAGACCGGCGAGTCGGTCAGGCGGATGGCGAGGAGCGGAAAGGCGATCCAGAACACGCCGTCGGCCAGGTTCGACACGGCCGACGCGCCCCACAGCGTCCAGTAGTTTCGCCCCAGGTCGCCGCCCAGCCGCCCGGAGAGAGATCGGATCCCGCTCACCCCTTGAGCCTAGCCCACCGATCAGGCGCGGGTTGCGAGCCGATAGGTATAGCCCGAACCTGATCGCCGAACCCCGCACGGTGTCATCGAGCGATGGACCGCTGCAGGCACGGAGGCTCTGGCGCGGCGGTCAGCTGCAGGAGACGGTCGCGCTACGGGTGCACACGATCTCGACGGTGCGCGCGAGCGGGCCAACGTGGACCGTAACAAGGTAGGCGGTCGATCCGCTTCGCTGGCCGAGGTCCGTTGTCGCGGGGGCGTGAAAGGTTACTGCTGTGACCGGCAGGGGCCAGGCTCCATCGCGAGCGAGCCGCTCAACGGTTTCGCAACTCGCACCATCACATCGGATCTCGGCGCCCGCTGCCGGCTCGAAGATCGCGAACAGTGCGAACAGGCTCAGCTGGAATCCGACAACCAGGATTGCAAGCGCCAGCGCCGGGACGATCGACGCCCTCACGATTCTCATTGCGCGGCGAGCGTAGCAGCGGCGCTTCGAATCGTCGTCTCGCGGTCGGTTGGCTGGGCCGCGGTGGCCATCCCGATGACCTCGGCCGGGAGCTGCCCGCGACTCCTGATGACGCCGGTCTGGGATCGGGCCCCCACCCCGTATGCAGATCTGAATGAGAAGTGGCCCTGACACGCTCGGCGGGGCGCTGAAACCGACGGGTGCGCGCCGTGGCTGAGCGCGCCAGGGGGCGTACCGAGTCAAACGTGAATTGTGAGGTTGGTCACGGCTCGAGGCCGGTCAGCGAGCGGATCCGTGCGACGACCTGGGGTGCCGGCGCTCCGGCCGCCCGGAGCTCGCGGACGCCGGTGTCGCCGGACGACTTCGACAGCTTGGAGCCGTCCGGGCGGCGGATGAGCGGATGGTGAAGGAACGTCGGCGGAGTGTTGCGCCCGAGGAGGCGGCCAAGCCGGATCTGGGCCGGCGTGGCGGGCAGCAGGTCGGCGCCGCGAACGACGAGGTCGATGCCCTGGCGGAGGTCGTCGACGACGACGCACAGGCCATAGGTCCAGTTGCCGTGGCGGTCGCGGACGACGAGGTCGCCGGTCGGCGCGACGGGACCCCCGGACGGCCCCACGAGCGCGTCGTCCCACGCCTCCGAACCGTCCCCGAGGGCGACCCGGAGGGTTGGCGCCCCATCGGCGAGCCCGCGCGCCCGGCACGAGCCGGGGCAGCCGGGCCCGGTCCACGCCCGGCCGGCCGACCGGGCCCAGGCGGCGAACGTCGAGCGGGCGCAGTCACAGCCGTAGACGAGCCCATCCGCGCGGAGTCCGTCGAGCGCCTCCGCGTACGCCACGACCGCGTCGGGGTCCGTCTGGCGGACCGGTCCGAGGTCCGCCACGAACCCGAGCCAGGCGAGGTCCTCGAGGATCGCCGCGTCGTAGGCCGGCCGGCAGCGCTGCCGGTCGTGGTCCTCGATCCGGAGGAGCACCCGCCCGCCGACGGCCGCGGCCGCGTCCCACGTCCAGCTCGCGTTCGCGACGTGGCCGAGATGGAGGTAGCCGGTCGGCGCCGGGGCGAACCGGGTCAGCGCACCGCGCGGAACGTGCGCGAGGTCAGGACGCGCCGTCGTCGCGCACCTCGCGGGCTCGATCCTTCGCCTCCAACGCCCGCGTCGAGGCGATGAGCCGCCGGTAGATCGCGAGCAGGTCCGCCTGCGGGATCGGCCCCACGTTCGCCATCGTCACCCGAAGCAGCACCTCGCGCTCCCGCTCGAGGTCGCGGACCGCCCGCCGGCCGGCCGCCGACTTGGCCCGCCCGACACTCCGACCCAGCTCCGCCCGCTCGTTGAGCAGGGCGACGATGCGGCGGTCCAGCGCGTCGATCCGCCGCCGCAGGCGACGCAGCTCCGGTGTCTCCACGTCAGCCACGCCGGCCGCCGTAGCGCCGGGCGAGCGACTCGAGCGCGAGGTGGTAGCCGCGCGCGCCCTGGCCGACGATCGACTCGATCGCGATGTCGTGGAGGAAGTTCACCTTCCGGAACTCGTCGCGCCGCGAGGGGTCGCTCAGGTGAACCTCGACGAACGGACGCTGGATGGCCGACAGGGCGTCGCGCAGCGACACGGACGTGTGGGTCAGGCCGCCGGCGTTGACGATCGCGACGTCGAAGTCGCGGACGTGGAGGCGGTCGATGAGCGCCCCTTCGTGGTTCGACTGGAAGAACGCGAGCGCGACCCCCAGATCCGCCGCGCGCGCGGCCAGGCCGGCATGGATCTCGTCGAGCGTCTCGTGGCCGTAGATCTCCGGCTCGCGTGTGCCGAGCAGGTTGAGGTTCGGCCCCTCGAGAACGAGGATCCGGATCATGCCGGACTCCCGGTCGCGAGGACGGCCGATGCCGCCGTCTCGACGATCGCGTCGGGCACGTCGGCCCGAACCTCGTACCCGGTCGCCGTCGGGAGCACCCAGCGCAGCCGCCCGCCGGCGTGCTTCTTGTCGGCCGCGAGGTGACCGAGGACCGTGTCGAGCGGGTAGGGGAGCGGCTCGCGGGCGAGTCCGAGCCGGTCGAGGAGACGGCCGATCCGGTCCGCCCGGTCGCTCGGGGTCACCCCGACCTCGACGCCGATCCGGCAGGCGGCGCGCAGGCCGTAGGCGACCGCCTCACCGTGCAGGAGATCGCGGAACCCCGCCGCCGCCTCGACCGCGTGCCCGAGCGAGTGGCCAAGGTTGAGCGCGATCCGCCCGGTCGCGGCGCCCGCCTCGCGCTCGTCGGCAAGGACGACGTCGACCTTCGCCCAGGCGGCCCGCTCCACGAGCTCCGCGATCGCCCCGCCGTCCACCGCCGCCGCGTCGCCCCGGGCGACCCCGTCGCCGTGCGTCTCGAGCAGTTCGAACAGCCGGTCGTCGCCGAGCGCGGCCATCTTGACCGCCTCGCCGAGGGCGGCCCGGCATTCGCGCTCCGGCAACGTCCGGAGGAACGCGACGTCGATGACGATCGCCGCCGGCTGATGGAACGCCCCGACGAGGTTCTTGCCCTCCGGCAGGTCGACGCCGGTTTTGCCCCCGATCGACGAGTCGATCTGGGCGACGAGGGTGGTGGGTACGTGGATGATCGGGATGCCGCGCAGGTACGTTGCGGCGAGGAAGCCGGCCGCGTCGCCAAGCGCTCCGCCGCCGACGGCGACGATCGGCTCGCCGCGCTCCACGCGCAGCCGAGCGAGCGCGCTGGCGGCGTCCTCGACGACCGCGAGGCGCTTGGCCGCCTCCCCCTGCGGCAGGAGGAGGTGGTCGACCGTCCAACCCGACCCCCGCAACGCCGCGGCGAGACCCTCGCCCGCCGCCGCCCACGCGCCGGGCTCGGACACGAGGATCGCCCGCCGCGCCTCGACACGCCGGAGGGCGGCGGTCACCTCCGTCGCGGCGATCCCGTCGCCGAGCACGACGTGCCCGATCCGCGTCTCGGCCCGCAACAGGACCGTCCCCGCCGACGGCGCGACGATCGCGTCACCGACCAGGCGCTCGACTGCCTCGACGACGGACGGCACCTCGGTGATCCCGTTCAGGCGATGTCCGGCCGCGTAGAACCGCTCGCGCGATGCAGCCAGCGCGCGGATCGTCCCGATCGGGTCGCGGCCCGCGACGAGCGGGCGGACGTGGACGCTCCGTCGGAGGCGCTGGGCGAGCACCTCCGGGCGACCGTCGAGCCAGACGACGACCCGATCGCGGTAGAGGTGCCAGCGGTTGCGCGGGTCGACCACGGCGCCGCCGCCCGTCGCGATCACGCGGGCCACGTCGACGCCCGGATCCGCCGGACCCAGCGCGGCGACCGCCTCCCGCTCGAGCGCCCGGAACGCCGGCTCGCCGCGCTCCTCGAAGATCTCCGGGATCGACCGCCCCGCCACGCGCTCGATCGCATCGTCGAGATCGACGAACGCGGCGCCGTGCCGATGCGCGAGGCGCTTGCCGACGACGCTCTTGCCGCTGCCCGGCAGCCCGACGAGGACGACGTCCATCGGTCCCGTCCGTTCCGTCAGTCGTCGCCGCCAGAGCCGGCGACGTCCGTGCCGGCCAGGCCGTGCAGGGGTGTGGCGTCGGCCGCCCGGACCCGCCGCCCGCCGGCGACCGGTGGCTCGATCGGCGCCGCGAACCGCTCCCGGCGGCGTTCGACGCTGGCGCGCAGCTCGCCGAGCGAATCGCCCCCGAACGTGTCGAGGATCGCGTCGGCCAGGACGAGCATGACCATCGCCTCGCCGACGACGCCTGCCGCCGGCACGACGCTGATGTCGCTCCGCTCGTAGTGCGCCTTGTCGACCGGCTCGCCGGTCACGAGGTCCGCCGACGGGAGCGGACGGGCGAGGGTCGAGATCGGCTTCACCGCGCCGCGCACGACGAGCGGTTCGCCGTTCGTCACGCCGCCGGTCAGGCCGCCGGCGTTGTTCGAACGGTGGATCCAGCGCCCCCCCTCGCCGCGACCCTCGATGACGTCGTGGACCGCGGACCCGAAGCGCCGGGTCTGCTCGAACCCGAGACCGAATTCGACGCCCTTGACGATGTTGATGCTCATCACGGCCGCAGCCAGGGCGGCGTCAAGCCGGCGATCCCAGTGGACGTAGCTGCCCAGCCCGATCGGCAACCCGTGGACCACGACCTCGAAGACGCCGCCGATCGTGTCGCCGTTCGAACGCGCCTCGTCGATCCGGGCGATCATCCGCGCCTCGGCCTCGGGATCCGGGCAGCGCAGCGGTGACTCCTCCGCCTCCTCGCGAGAACGAGTCGCGTTCGCCGGGTCGAGCGTCACGCCACCGACCTCTGCCGTGAACGACCAGCAGTCGATGCCGAGCTCAGCGAGGAACGCGCGGGCGACACCGCCCGCGGCGACGCGTGCCGCGGTCTCGCGGGCCGAGGCGCGCTCCGCCGGGGACACCGTCGGCGGGGTGTTCGAGGTCGTCGTGCACGGCGCCCCGATCGGGCTGGGGTCGTACGTCCACTGGGACCGGCGGCTCGACGCGGCCCTGGCGGCGGCGGTCATGTCGATC
>DASTOB010000056.1:0-45321 GCA_035720425.1 Candidatus Limnocylindrales bacterium | reverse complement strand
ACCACGCTTCGGCGGATGCTCTGGTCCACCCGCTCGAGGAAACTCACCGGGCTCCTCCTGCCACGCCGGGCGTCCCGGCGAGTTGGGCGTCACGGTACGACTCCTTGTAGAGCCGGCCGTCGGTCGAGATCTCCTGCAACTCGAACCGCTCCATCGTAATGGCGTCGAACGGGCATCGCTTGACGCACAGCGCGCAGCGGATGCAGCGCTCCTCGTCGAGGATCATCGCCGCACCCTGGTCCCAGCCGTAGGCCTCCTCGATCTCCGGGAGCAGGCCCTCCGTCTTGAGCTGATTGACGTCGACCATGTGGATGACGCCCTCGGGACACACGTCGGCGCATGCGCCGCACAGGACGCAGCGGAACGGGTCGAACCAGATGTTGAAGTTGCACATGAGGCACCGGGTCGATTCCGCGACCGCGGCCGTCGCGTCGTAGCCCAGTTCCACCGGCGTCGTGAAATTGACCGTCGGGTCGGCGGACGGCATCCGTGCGGCGAGCGGCGCCATCGGGATGTGCTGGCGAGGCAGCACGTCGTAGAACTCCGGCATGTCGTGGCGCCAGGAGCTCGTGATCTTCACGTTCGCCGCGACGGTCACGTCCGTCTGCCCGGTCAGGTAGCGGTCGATCGCATAGGCGCACTTCTTGCCGTGGCCGGCGGCCTCGATGAGCGTCGTGGGGCCGGTCACGAAGTCACCGCAGGCGAACACGCCGCGGACGTTCGTGGCGTACGTCGCCGGGTCCACCTTGACCCGACCGCGGTTGATCTCGAAGGTCGCCTGGACGGGCAGGAAGGTGAGGTCCGCGGCCTGCGACACGGCCGGGATGACGGTATCGGCCGCGATGACGAACTCGGAACCCTCGATCGGGATCGGCGAGCGGCGGCCGGAGGCGTCCGGCTCGCCGAGACGGTTGCGGATGAACCGAACCCCGGTCACGTGCCCGTTCTCACCGAGGATCTCGACCGGGCTGGCGAGGAACTCCATGCGCACGCCCTCGCGCTCCGTCTCGCCGAGCTCCTCCTCGTCGACGACGAGCTCCGAGCGGGTGCGGCGGTAGACGATCGAGACGCGCTCTGCCCCGTGCCGGAGCGACGTCCGCGAACAGTCCATGGCGGTGTATCCGCCGCCGATGACGACGACGTCGCGTCCGGGATCGACCTCCTCGCCGAGGTTCGCCCGCTTCATGAAGTCGACGCCGTAGTCGACGCCCTGGAGGTCCGCCCCGGGAATGTCGAGGGCGACCGCGTCCATCGCCCCGGCCGTGATCGCCACCGCGTCGAAGTCGCGCTGGAGCTGCTCGAACGTGATGTCGCGCCCGATCGTCGTGTTGTAGACGAACGTGACCCCCAGCCGCTCGACGAGGCGAACGTCCATCTCGATCGCCTCGCGCGGCAGACGGAAGGCCGGAACGCCGATGAGCATCGTCCCGCCGCCGTAGGGCAGGCTGTCGAAGACGGTCACGACGAAGCCCTTCATCGCCAGCTCGCGCGCGACCGACAGGCCGGCGGGCCCCGCGCCGACGACCGCCACACGCTCGTCGCGCGGCTCGATGTGGGGCATGACGTCCGGGATCCCGGATGCCTCGTGCCATTCGACGAGGAAGCGCTTCATCGCGCGGATGGCGAGCGGCCGATCGATATCGCCCCGACGGCAGGCGCGCTCGCACGGAGCAGAACAGACGTACGAACACATCGCCGCGACCGGGTTCGGTTCGCGGGACAGGATGTAGCCCTCCTCGAACCGGCCCTCGGCGGCGAGGTTGAGGTAGCCGCGGCAATTCGTGCCGACCGGACACGCCTCCTGGCATTCGATGTTGCACTGCAGCCACGAGGCGTCGACGGGCTGAACGAGGAATTCCTGGTTCGGGTCGAGGGCCAAGAAGGTCGTGCCTCTCTCGTGGGGCGAGCGGTGGGTTGGGACTCTGTATCGGGACTCGGCGCAGGGACTCGGGGCAGACGCACGGGCGGCCGGGGGACGCCGACGAGGGCAATCTACCACCGGGTCATGCGCACCTGCAAAGCAGGCGAGCCGCGGCACGCCGGTTCATACGGCCCGATCCGGGCGATTTGACCGGTCGCGCAGTCGCAGCTACGCTGGCCGCGCAAGCCGACTCCCGTGGAGGAGCCGGCCGCACGGAGGGACGCACGGAGCGGTGTCCGCCAACGAGTTCGCCTTCCTGGCACTCGGCCTCGTGCTCGGCGTGGCAACCGGCGCCGCCCTCATCGAAGTGATCCGCAGCCGCCCGCCGGCGCCCCGCGAGGTCCGCCTCACCGTCGCCCCCGACGCGGTCCCGCGCCGCCCGCCGGCAACCCTCGCGACGGGCGCCTTCCGCTCCGAGGCCGCCGAGGTGGCTCGTGGCGGACCGGCGGACCGGCGCGGGGCGGACCGCGACACGCCGCCCAACGACCCCCCACCGGGTGCGCCCGACAGCCCGTTCGTGCCCGCGCCGGCGGTCCTCCGGATGAGCGCCGTCGCGTCCGGCCCGGTCGCCGGCGCAGCGGGGGCGATGATCGGCATCCCGATCCATCGGGAGACCGATCCGGCAACCGCCGCCCTGCGGCGGATTGCGGCCGCGACAGCGGAGCGGGCGATGCGCGTCGGCACGGCGACGGCCCTGCTCGATCCGCCGGAACCGTCCGGCGAGGCCGTCGCGCAGGGCGGAACCGTCATGGCGTCGACCGCCGGGCCGGACCCAGGATCCGGCGGCCGAGGCCCCACCGCGGCAGGGCAACCGGCCGATGCGGGGCCGTGCGCGGAGGAGCGCCGGGTCGCGGAGGAACGGTGCGCCCACGCCGGGCGGGCCCGGGAGCAGGCCGAGGCGGCCCACGACGCGCTTCGGGCCGCCCAGCGCGCGTATGACGATCACCTGACGCGGGCGGATCGGGCGGCGGCCGATGCCGACCCGCGTGCCGTCCGAGCGGCGAAGGAAGCCGCGCAGCACGTGTTCCGGTCCGACCGCGTCGCCGCCACGACACGGGACGCCGTCGAGGCCGCCGCACGGGCCTGGCTGGCCGAGATCAACCGGATCAACACGACCGCCCGCGATGCCGCCGTCCAGCTCGAGCGGGAACGCAGCGGGGCCGCGGCACTCGTGACCGAGATCGAGCGCCTGACTGTCGCCGCGGATGCCGCGAGGATCGGCGCCGAGTCCGCCGAGAGCGCGTGCCTCGACGCCCGCGAAGCAGTGGCCGTCTGCCAGGAGGCCGCGAGTGCGCCGGTTGCGACCCTCGCCGTGCCGGCGCGATCACCCGCCGCCGGCGCGACGGGAGCAGCGACGGGGCGTGACGATGCCGCGACGGGCTGGGACGACGAGGACGAGGCTGCAATCGCGCTCGCCACGGGTCGCGGCGAGCCGGCGATCCTGCGCATCCTCCGCGGCGACCGGGCCGCCCTCCAGGCGATTGCAGCCACGCTCGCCGACGGCGACGTCGCGGAGCAGCGACGCTGGACGCTCGCGCTGAGCGGCCTCGTCGAGGCGATCGTGGCGCGGGCCATCGAGGCGTCGGCCCTCGACTTCCCGACGGACCATCCGTTCTGGGGCCCGTTCACCCGCTCACAGAACCGCGACATCGCGGCCGCCCTGTCGTCGCTCGGCTATCGCTACGACGGGCTCGGCGGCTGGCTGGACGGGCGTGTGCCGAGCCAGCGGGACCTGTCGCTAGCCGTCGGCTACGCCGGGCTCGATCCGATGCGCATCCGGCACTGGCCGAACGAGGCGGAGATGGTGGACCTGTTCCGCGACGTCACCGTCGCCGCGGACGAATACCTCGGTGGGGCTGCCGGCGGCCTGACCCTCGGCGAACTCGTGACAGTGCTCGGGTTGCGGGCGGACGCCCTGACCGACCTGTGGAACGAGTGGGGTCGGGTTCGCCCATTGCTGCTGGCCGGCACCTGAGGGTCGCCCGACCGGGACGCCCTATGAGGCGGCGCCGGCCGTCGGTCCCTCGTCCGCGTCGTCCTCGATGACGATCACCCGGAACGCCTCGCCCGCGTCGGTCCCGATTCGCTCGCCCTCCTCGCGGGCCCAGTCCCGGATCCGCGCCTCGAGGCGATCCGGCTCGCGGATCTGGCTCGCGTGAGCGCGGAGCGCGTCGATCTTGCGGCCGATCGTCGGCGCCACGTCGACCCACGCCGTCGGGCTGTTCGACCAGAACAGGTAGAGCCGCCTGACGACGTGCTTGTCGAGGCCCTCGCGGACGAGCCACGGGAAGGCCATCGGATTGCGCGCCGCGGGGTAGACGGCATCGACGGCGGCCATCCCGGCCGCCCGGTGGTCCGTATGGTTGACGAAGCCGTCGCCGTGGAACAGCACCTCCGGATCGGTTGCCAGGACCGCGTCCGGGCGGAATGACCGGATCTCGCGCACGAGCAGCTCGCGCAGCGCGAGATCGTTGGCCAGCGCTCCGTCCGGCTGGTGGAGGAACGAGACCCCGTCGTAGCCGACGACGCGGGCCGCCTCGCGCTGCTCGCGCTCCCGCACGGCGGCCAGCTCGAGCGGATCCATCGTGGCGTCCTCGCCGCCCTGGTCGCCGCTCGTGCAGCACACGAGCCAGCCGACCGAACCGGCATCGATCCAGCGCGCGGCCGTGGCCGCCGGACCGAAGTCCGCGTCGTCCGGATGGGCGACGATGACCATGAACCGATCCGGCCGCCAGTCGTGCGGCTCGGCCGTCCGGTCGCTCGTCACGTGCGCTGGGCCGTGTGCTCGGCGACCTTGCAGTCGTCCTGCACGTGGCTACAATGCAGCGCGAGGCTTCGCTCGTCTCCCCCCACGAGCGAAGCCTCTCTGCGTGCGATCGCGCGTTGCTGCGCGCGCCGGCTCATCGAACCATCACCGCCGGTGCGCGGCCTGCGCCTCGTCGAGCGCCGCGAGGACGTCCTCGGCGTGGCCTTCCGGCCGAACCTTCGGCCAGACCCGGGCGATCCGGCCATCCGGGTCGACGAGGAACGTCGTGCGCGCCGTGCCCCAGTACGTCTTTCCGTAGTTCTGCTTCTCCACCCACGAGCCATACGCCTCGGCGACGCGGTGGTCCTCGTCGGCGAGGAGCGTGAACGGAAGGTCGAACTTCTCGCGGAAGGCACGCTTGCTCGCCGCACCCTGGGGCGACACGCCCCACACGTCCGCGCCGCGCTCGGTGATCGTCTCGTTGACGTCGCGGAAGGCGCACGCCTCGGTCGTGCAGCCGGGCGTGTCGTCCTTGGGATAGAAGTACAGGACCGTCCAGCGGCCGCGCTGCTCCGACAGGCGATGGACGATGCCGCGGTCGTCCGGCAGGGCGACTTCCGGGGCCGGGTCGCCGACGACGGGGAGGCTCGACGTCATGGTCAGCGGAGGGTAGCAGGGGTTTCGACGACGAGCAGCCGGCCGGCGTCGACCGTCACGGTGGCCCGGGCCGACAGCCGGACGTTCGACAGGCCACGCGAGCTCCCGAGCGTGAGCGGCTCGCCGGCGAGCGGGTAGCGCAGACCTGCCGTCGTGACCCCGTGCACGTCGGCTCCCAGGGGAAGCAGCGAGATCCCGTCGCCCGCGCGTCCAACGAGCGACAGTGTGACCGGCCCGCCATCGGGACCCGGGGCGTCGACGAGGCGAACCCGCGCGTCGACGTCGAGCAGCTGCGCCGGGGACCCGCCGAGGGCCCGATGGCCGAGGAGGGCGACGTTGGCAAGCGCGTGATCGAGCCGTGCCCCGCCGAGCGCGCCAAGGATGGTGACCTCGGTCGCCCCGAGCCGGAGCGCCGCCCGGACCGCCAGCTCCGCGTCCGACTCGTCCTTGTCGACCGGGCTGCGCTCGACGGGGACGCCACGTGCCGCGAGCGCGGCGAGTTCCTGCTCGCCGAGCGAGTCGCCGTCGCCAACCCAGCGGTCGATCGGGAGCCCGAGGCGAGCCGCGCCCCGGGCGCCGCCGTCCGCGGCGACGACGAGGGTGGCGCCGTCGGCCCAGCCCGGCCACGCGGTGTCGAGGTCCGCGCGCTCCGGGACGGCCCCGTCGGCCACGACGATCGCCCGGATCGGCCGCTCCGTCACGGCCGCCGCCCGGCCTCCCGGGCGAGCAGCCGGTCCGCCCACTCGACGACCGAATCAGCGACCTCGTCCGCGCCCGCCGCGACGAGCTCCGCCGGGTCGCCGAGGATCGACGCGATGCCCACCGCCCGCGCCCCCACGGCGACCGCCATCCGCATGTCGTCGGGGACGTCGCCGACGTACGCCGCGCGATCCGGCCGGTCCGCCACGCTGAGCGCCTCGAGGGCGCGGCGAAGCGGGGCCGGGTCCGGCTTGTGTACCGGCAGGTCGTCGCCGAACACGGTCACCGGCAGGAGCGCCTCGAGCTCGAGGCGGGCCAGTTGTGGAGCGACCACGGCGCGCACGCCGGCGGTCACGAGACCGAGCGTGTAGCCCGCCTCCGTCAGGCGGGCCAGGGCGTCGCGCACGCCGTCGAAGGCCGGGGCGGCGGCCCCATCGTCGATCGCCGCGTGCCAGATCGCGTTCGCCTCGTCGAGCCGGTCGTCCGGAATGCCGAGCCGCCCGTACATGACCCGCCAGTCCGGCGCGTAGTGGCGCCGGTAGACGTCCCGGTCGAACGGCAGCCCGAACGCGGCCATGACCGCAACGTTGGCCCCGTACAGCCCGCCGAGCGTGTCGGCCAGCGTCCCGTCCCAGTCGAACACGATCGCGTCCATGTCGGCCGATCCTAACGCGTTCCCGGGCGCGTCCCGGCGCCGCAGCAGCTGCCGCTGCCGAGGTGCCGCCGCCGAGGCGCCGCCGCCGATGCCGCTGCTGATGCCTGCCTTTGCCGGGTGCCGGTCCTATCCGGGTGCCGCCGCCGGCGATGCTAGACTCCGGCCGTGCCCCAGACGACCGAACCCGCTCCGATCGGGCGCGTGCGCGAAGCCGCCGCGCGCAAGGGTGTGACGCTCGACGTCACCGTCTTCGACGCGTCGACGCACACGGCGCAGGACGCCGCGGCGGCGGTCGGCGCGGAGCTCGGCCAGATCGTGAAGTCGCTCGTCTTCGTCGCCCCCGGCGGGGACGGCCTCGAGCCGATCCTGTGCCTCGTGTCCGGCCCGAACCGGGTCGACCTCGCCCGCCTCGCGGCGGTGACCGGCGAGCCGGACGTTCGCCGGGCGACGGCCCGCGAAGCGAACGAACTGACCGGATTCGTCATCGGCGGCATCCCGCCGATCGGCCACAGCCGGCCGGTCCGGGCGATCATGGACCCGGACCTCGGGCGCTTCCCGGTCGTGTGGGCGGCCGCCGGGACGGACCAGGCCGTCTTCCCGGTCCCGCCCGGGACGCTCCGCACGCTCGCCAACGCCACGGTCGCCCCGATCACCGAAGAACGGCGGCCGGCCGACGTTGCCGCAGACGCGGCGGCTGCGGCCGAGACCGGCGACGGTGGCTTCGGCGGCGCGGCACCGGCGAACGCGGGAGCGTGACCGGCGAGCCCCGCAACGCGACGGTCCAGTATCCCGGCGGGATTCGCGCCCGCTGGCGCTGGGCCGGCAGCGGCGAGGGCGCGGCCGTCTTCGCCCTGTCGGAGACCGGAGGGTCGCTCGTCGACCTCGGTGACGCAGCGGGTGCGGACCACGCGGACCTCTGCCGGGCGGAACTCCGGGCCGACACGCCGGCCGGCAGCTGGACGGTCCGCTTCGCCTCGGTCATCTACGACGACCCGGCCGCGCTGCTGTGGGACTCCGAGGGCCTGCTCGTCGTGAAGTACGGCTTCCACGCCTACGGGATCGAGGCGCGCACGGGCGCCGAGCGCTGGCGCCACCGGTCGGCGAGCCCGATCCTCGCGGTCATCGGCTCGTCGCGCCTGCCGCACGTCCTCGCCCAGGCGGAGATCGAGACGTTCGCCCTCGAGCCGGATGGGACGGTCGCCTGGCGGATCGCCCACTCGGACGTCGTCACCGGCGCGGAGCTGATCGGCGGCCGGCTCGTCCTGACGAGCTACAGCGGCCAGCAACGGGCCATCGATCCGGCCTCCGGACGCTCGTCGGACTGAGGCTGGGGATCGAGCGTGGACAACTCGACCGAGGGCGCCGACGTTCGTGGATAACTCCCGTTGCCAGCGACGTCCTCGGGTCGCTACAGTTGATGCAGCCCGGAGGGGCCGAGCGACACTAACGGCAGCGATCACCTCAATGCCCACGTGTCGGGTAGGTTCCTTCGGGCCCTTTCGTATGATCGGCGCGTGATCCCCCTCGTCCTCGCCGGTCTCGGCGTCGCCGCGCTCGCCCTCGCGGCCGGCCTCCTTCGATCGTTCGGCACCCGCTACCGCGTCGGGCGCCTCCTGGCGGCGATTCCGCGCGTCCCGATCGCCGACGCGATCGCGCTGGCGCGCCGGGGCGAGCCCCGCTACATCCGGGTCGACGGCCGGATCGACGCCGCCGACGAGTTCGAGGACGCGGACCACCGGCCCCTCGTCCTCCGCCGGACGCGGTTGCAGGCCAGGAACGGCCGCGCGTGGACGACCTTCGAAGACGGTCGCGAGGTCGTCCGATTCGAAGTCCGCGAGGGGCTCGACGCGATCGGCGTCGACGGTGACGCGCTCGGCGACGGGCTCGTCGTCGTGCCCCGTGAGTCGATCGGCACGGCGGCCGACCTCGGGGACCGGTCGCCGGCCGGGCTGGCGTCCGACACGCCGGTTCGCGCCCTGATCGAGCAGGTCTCGTCGGTCGAGCATGCAGCCGTCCTGGGGGTCCCGGTGCTCGACGACGGCGGCGCGCCGCAGCTGACGGCGGGGCTCGGGCGGCCCCTCATCCTCACGACCCTCGAGCAGGCGGAGGCAATGCGCATCCTCACCCACGGGGGCGCCGGACGGGCGCGGCTCGCCGCCCTGTCGTTCGTGATCGGGATCGGCCTCCTCGCCGCCGCCGTCGTCGCCTGGCTGGCCGATGCCGCCGGGGCGCTCGCCGCCTCGCCCTCGCCACCGGCCGGCGGCGGTGACCCGCGCAGCTCCGGCGAGGGTCCCGGGCTCGTCGGAGACCCGCTCTTCGCTGTGCTCGTCGTCGTGCTCATCGCGATCGCCGCGATCGTCGCGACGACGGTCTGGGTCCGGCTCACCCGGCCACCCGGCTGAGCGGGATCCGGGCGAGCGGTACGTTCGTCCTATTGGCAAGAACTGTGAGCTTGGTAGGCTCGGCGTCGTCGAGTTCACAAATCCTCACGAGCTGTGCCGACCGCCTTCTCTCCACGCCCGAGCGACGCCACCCTCTCGGTCACCAAGGCCGCGCGGCTGCTCGGCGTGCACCCGAACACGATCCGCGCCTGGAGTGATGCCGGCCGGCTTCGCTACTACCGGATCAATCCGCGCGGCGACCGCCGCTATCGGCTCGGCGACCTGCAGCGCTTCCTCGCCGCCGCCCGGGGGAGCGCCGTCGAGGTCGGCGACCTTCATGGATTCCCGCCGGTTGCGCATCCGTCGGGCCGCCGCGGCGCCCACGGGGCTGGCGATCCGCGCAGGCGGGGTGGCTCCCAGCCGGTCCTGCCGGCGCGGCCCGTGGGCGAGGCGACGGATGCCGACCTCGATGCGCTGACCGAGCTCGCCGAGCTCGTGGGCATGGCCGCCGCGGGCACGGGGCGGGACGTCGATTCGGTGCTCGAATCGGCGATGGAGGCCATCCGTGATTCCGGCCCGCACTATGCCGCCGCGCTCTGGGAAGTGCGCGGCGATCGACTCGTGCCGCGAGCGGTGGCCGGACCGCCGACCGCCCGGATCGCCGACCTCCCGGCCACGTTCGGAACCCTCGGACGCGCCCTGGCCGTCCAGGAGCCTGTCACGACGCCCGCTTCCGGGACGCCTGGCGCGCCCCGACGAGACGAGGACATCCGCCGCGTGTTCGGCGACGGGCACGCGGAGCTCGCCGTCCCGGTCCCCGGCCGGGCCGGGCCGTGGGGCGTGCTGCTCGTCGCCGCGGATGCGGGGCCGCTCGACGACGCCGATGCCGACACGGTCGCGCGTGCCGCGCGCGCGGTCGGCGCGATCGTCCGCGCCGGGCGGCTGGCCGAGGACATCGGCCACCAGGTCCATCGCTCCGAGGCACTGCGCCGGGTCGCCGCAGATATCGGCGGCCGCCTCGAGCTCGAGCGCGTGCTGTCCGGCCTCGTCGATCACGCGCTCGTGCTGTTCGGCGCCGATCGGGCCGCCGTGTTCCTCGGCCAGCCGGACGGCACGACGATTCCGGCAGCCTCGCGCGGCCTGTCCGACGCGTACCTTGCGGCCGTGCGCGACCCGCATGCCCGGTCGCTCGCATCCGTCGCGATCGCGGAACGGCGGCCGCTCTTCTCGGTGGGTTACCGCGAGGACCCGCGCGGGGCGGACCTCCGCGCCGCCGTCGTCCAGGAAGGCTACGACACGAACTGCATCGCGCCGCTGTTCGATGGCGACGACCTCGTCGGCCTCCTGGCCGTCTATCACGACCGGCCACACCACTGGACCGACGATGAGCTCGAGACGATGGGCGCGCTCGCCGATCAGGCGACGGTCGCCATCCGGACGGCCCAGACCTACGCTCGGATGGCCGCCTGGGCGGCGCAGCTGCAGTCGATCCAGCAACTCGGGACGCGCCTCAATCGGCTGACCACCGTGGCCGCCATCGGCGACGCGATCGCGACCGAGCTGCGCGAGCTCATCGACTACCACAACGTCCGGGTCTATCGCCTCATCGGCGACGACCTCATCCCGGTAGCGATGCAGGGCCGGGTCGGTGAGTACACCGACGAGACCCCCGAACAGCTCCGGGTCAAGCTGGGCCAGGGCATCACCGGCTGGGTCGCGCAGCACCGCGTCGCGCAGTACCTCCCCGATGCGGCCCACGACCCGCGAGCCAACACGATCCCCGGAACCGAGGACGACCTCGACGAGTCGATGCTCCTTGCCCCGATGGTCCACGAGGACCAGGTGCTCGGCGTCCTCGTCCTGTCGAAGCTCGGCCTTCACCAGTTCCACGACGACGACCTGCGGCTGCTCGCCATCTATGCCTCGTTCGCCGCTCAGGCCATGGCCAATGCCGACGCGACCGAGCGCCTTCGTGCCCAGTCGGCCGCACTCGAGCGCCAGGTGCGCAGCCAGCGGGAACTCCTCGGCATCACCGAGTCGATCCTCTCCACGCTCGATCCGCACGACGTTCTCGACCAGATCGCCGACCGTCTCGGCGAACTCGTGGGGTATGACAACCTGTCGATCGAGGTGTACGACCGCGCTGCCGGCCTCCTTCGTCCGCTCACCGCGCGCGGGGTTCATGCCGACGAGTTCCTCGAGGACTGGCAGGTCGGTGAGAGCGGCATCGCGACGTGGGTCATCGAACGAAACGAGCCGGTCCTCGTGCCCGACCAGTTCTCGGACCCGCGGGTGCGGCACTTCGAGTCGACCGGCCCGCTTCACGGTGGCCTCATCGTCGTCCCGCTCCGCGGCCGGGAAGGAGTGACCGGCGTCCTGACCGTCGAACGGCTCGGCGAGGGGGTGACGTTCGACGACGGCGAGTTCGAGCTCGTCCAGCTGTTCGCCGGGCATGTCTCGATCGCGCTCCAGAACGCGGAGATCTACCGGGCCGTCGAGATCCGGGCGCGCACCGACGCGCTGACCGGCCTGCTCAACCACGGCACGTTCCGCGAGCGGCTCGCGGACTGCGTCGCCCGGAACGAGCCGTTCAGCCTGATCATGCTCGACCTCGATGACTTCAAGTCGGTCAACGACGCGCTCGGTCACCAGGCCGGCGACCGGTTCCTCCACGAAGTCGCGACGGCGATCGTGTCGGCCGGGCGCGAGACGGATCACGTGTTCCGCTACGGCGGTGACGAGTTCACGGTCATTCTCCCGGGCGCCACGGCGCGTGCCGCGCGCCGGATCGCCGAGCGCGTCCGGGGCGCGATCTCGAAGGTGGGCCGCGCCGGCACGCCGTGGCACGCGGAGGGCGTCCAGGTGGGCGCATCGATCGGCCTGGCGACGTTCCCGGACGACGGGCAGACGGCCGACGGGATGCTCCTTGCGGCCGATCGGGCGTGTTTCGTCGCGAAGCGCCGCGGCCGGGGCGGCATCGCGACGGCCGACGAGGGCCTCGCGCTGGCGGCGGAGTTCTCGCTCCAGGAGCCCACCCCGGTCGACCCGCCGACGTCGGCCGCCTGAGCGGGATCGCCGATCGCCCGGGCGCGTCACTGGGACGGCGTGATCCACGTCAGACTGGTGACGACCGATGACCGACCGCCGAACCGCGCCTTCGGGCGCTCTTGCCTCCTCGTCCCGTCCCGGTGGCTCGCTCCGCCGGGGTGGCTCGCTGCGCCGTGGTGGCTCGCCCCGCGACGGTGGCTCGCCCCGCCTCGCCGGCCTGCTTGCCGCCGTGCTCGCGCTCCTCGTCGGCGTGACGGCCTGCCTGCCCGGCCTCAACCCGCCGACGGGCTCGCCGGGCCCCGACCCATCGTCCTCGCCATCGGCCGTCCCGGGCTCGCCGACCGCCTCGCCGCTGCCGTCGTTCGTCCGTCCGACGCCGACACCGCGGCCCACCTTCGTCGCGTACCTCGTGCGGACCGGCGACACGCTCACGTCGATCGCGCGCGAGTTCGACACGACGGCGCGGAGCATCGCCTTCTGGAATCGGGACGCCTATCCGTCGCTCGACCCCGAGTCGGAGGCGTACGACCCGAACCGCATCGACGTGGGCTGGACGCTCATGGTCATCCCGGGGACGGTCTACGAACCGACCGACGTCCCATCACCGACCCCGGGCCCGGCGACCCCGTCGCCGACCGCACCGGTCGTCACGCCGCCGCCGACCGTGTCTCCATCGGCCGGCCCGTCGGCGGTCATCTCGAGCGGTCCGCGCGGCACGACCCAGGTCGCCCTCACGTTCGACATGGGCGGCCGGCTCGATCCGGCCGTCCAGATCATGGACTGGCTCATCGCGAACCGGGTCAAGGCGACGATCTTCCCGACCGGCAAGTCCGGGACGACGACCGATATCGGGCTCGCCGTGCTCGCCCGCGTCCGCGATCATCCCGACCTCTTCGACGTCGCCAACCACTCGTGGGACCACCCGAACTTCACCGAGCTGACCGCGGCCCAGATGGCCGACCAGCTCCAGCGCACGGAGGATGCGCTGGTCCCGATCGTGGGCCGGACGACGAAGCCGTGGTTCCGGCCGCCGTACGGGGCCTGGACGTTCGAGGTCCGGGACGGCGTCGGGCGCGCGGGATGGGCGTACACGGTCATGTGGGACATCGACACGATCGACTGGCGGCCCACCTCGGAGGGCGGCCCCACGGCGACCGACATCGAGGCCAAGGTCCTGTCGCGCGCGCAGGGCGGATCGATCGTCCTCATGCACCTCGGTGGTTGGCACACGCTCGAAGCACTGCCGGGGATCCTCGCCGGGCTGCGGACGCGCGGGCTCGAGCCGGTGCGCCTGTCGGAGATGATCCGCGGCTGACGCCGAGGGCGGAGCGGGTCTCGCCGGTTCCTCGCCCGTTCCTCGCCCGTTTCCTCGGCCGTGCCTCGCCCGGTTCCTCGGCCGTGCCTCGCCGTTCCTCGTCCGTTCTCACCGCCAATTCACATATGGGTGACGTCCGAGTCCCGCACGCTGGGCCGATGAACGCAGCTGCACGAACCGGGGTTCTGGCGAGCGTGGTCCGCCCGCGCTTCATTCGCCGCTGAATTGGCCGCCCGAAATCGCTGATGGGCCACCCAAGCCTGCCATGCGGACCGCCCGCCGCCGACCGAGGATCGCCACGACAGCAACGCGGGTCAGCGGGCCTGGCGCCTCACGGAATGAGGAACGGGAGGACGTACAGTCGGCTCGCACCGTTGAAGGCGAGGACCGTCACGACGACGAACAGCGTGATGAAGCCGACCAGCACCAGCCGATCCGTCCGGTCGAAGACCAGCGCGCGGAGCCACGTGCGGCGATGCGTCCCGAATGCCCGAAGGTCCATCGCGTCGATCGTGTCCTCGGCGCCGACGATCGCGTTGATCGCCACGGGCACGAGAATCGGAACGGTCCGCCGGACTCGACCGATCGGCCCGCGCCCGGCCTTCTCATAGTCGTAACCGCGGATCCGCTGCGCGTCGATCGTCGTCCTCACATCCGCGGCAAGCGACGGGATGAATCGGAAGGTGAGGTCAACGGCATAGGCGAACCGCTCCGGGATCCGCAACCGGGCGAAGGCGACGCCGATGTCTCCGGGGGCAACCGCGAAGGCGACCGGGAAGCCGATCGCGGCCATCGACAGAAAACGCAACAGCTGGGTGACCGCGTACGAGACGGATTCCGCCGAGACCGGCGTCCCGAACAGCGGCAGGTTGAAGTACACGTGAAGCGTGTCGCCCGTGGTCCCGCGCAGCTGGCCGCCGGTGATGATCGTGTTCGTCGTCACGATGAAGCCGATGAAGATGAGGACGTACAGCCAGTTGAAGCGGACGGCTCGCCACGGAATCCGCGCCGACCGGTAGTACAGCAGCGCGATCGCGAACAGGACGACCGCGAGTCGTGCGTCCCAGACCTGGACGGTCGCGAACACGAACAGGACGATCGCCAGGATGAGGACCCGGGGGTCGCGGCGGCTCAGCCACGACCCCCGGCCCAGGTAGCGTGGTGTGACGTTCACGCTTGCACGGCTCGGCGTGCGGGCGACTAGCGCCCGAGCTGCTCCTTGACTGGTTGCCAGGCGGCCACGAGGATCGGCGTCAGGATGACGACGGTGACCAGGTCCGAGATGACGGCCGGGACGTAGTTCACGGTGAGGGCCGAGTTGAAGTCCTCGGTCGTGCCCAGGATGATGTCGGTGAAGACGAACAGGAGACCGACGATCGTGGCGACCGCAGAGCCGATCGCGGCCGCGGCGAGCATCCGACCGCGGTCGTTCATCCACGAGCGCAGATACGTGGGGGTCAGGCCGGCCAGGAGGCCAACGAGCCCGATTGCGACGCTCCAGTTCCACGACGTGAGCAGCCCCCACCCGCTCAGCTGGTCGCCGATCATATTCCCGACCAGGCCGGTGAAGAGGCCGACGATCGGCCCGAAGGCGAAGCCGAAGAACGTCACGAACGCGAACGACGGCCTGATCGACACCGACTCGGTGCCGGGAATCAGAAAGCTCAGTGGGGCTGTTACCGCGTACAGGGCGGCCCCGATCGCGGCGTAGACGATGACCCGCGACGACACGTCCCAGAGATTGGACCGATCCATCTGCATCGTTGCCATGAATTCCCTCTCCCTACCGAATAGACGAACCGTGGACGTTCAGTCCGTTGGGCAGACGTCCGGCGACGAACACCCTCCTTCCCCCCGCATCAGCGCGCGACGGAACGCTCGAGGGAGACGATCCGCCGGGCGAGCGCTTCGGCGTCGAGGAGGCGGCCGCTGGCGTGGCGCCATTGGGCGTTGGCGCGCAGCAGCGAGGTCGGCCGCAGGTTACAGGCGATCCAGCGCTCCTCGTCCTCGATGACGGTGGCAGGCGGACCGTCCGCCACCACCTGACCCCCACGCAAGAGCAGGATACGGTCTGCGTGCGTCAATGCAAGGTCCACGTCGTGGGTCACGAGATACAGGCTCTCGAGCCCCGGGATGGCCACGACCTCGTCCATGAACCGGCGCGCGGTGCGGTGATCCTGGCCGGCCGACGGCTCGTCGAGGATAAGCGTCGGCGGCTGGAGGGCCAGCGCGATGGCCAGCGCGAGGCGCTTCTGCTGGCCGAATGACAACGTCAGGGGCGGCCGATCGAGGATGCCCTCGAGGTCGGCGAGCGCGGTTCGGCGCAGCACGTCCTCGATGAGGGCGTCGAAGGCGTCCGGGTCGCGACCGAGGTTGCGCGGGCCGAACAGGAGCTCCTCCCGCACGGTCCGCGCGAACAGCATCTGGCTGGGGCTCTGGAACACGTAGCCGAACACCGTGGCGAGCTCGGCGACGGTTCGTTCCGCGGCTGGCCTGCCGTCGACGATGACCGATCCCGCCGTCGGTTCCATGAGCCGCATCGCCGTCCTGAACAGGGTGGTCTTGCCGGACCCGTTCGGCCCGAGCACGGCGACGACCTCGCGTCGCCCGAGCGATGCGTCGATGCCGCGGAGCACCTCGCGATCGCCGTACCCGGCGCGAACGCCCCGGTACTCGAGTCGCGCCGTCTCGGCCGGCTCCCCCTCGGCCGCGCGATCGGTGGTCGGCGTACCCGGGGGCGGGTACGGGGGCGGGGGCGGGTCAAAGCTCCCGCGCACCCGGGCGAGGACAACCTCGAACGGCAGCTTGACCGCGTCCGGGTCCGCCACGCTGAGGAACCCGTCGAGCGCCCCGTGGTAGCGCTCCCGGCCCTCCTCGAGGTAGAGCACCCGGTCCGGCTCGAGGTCGAGCGCCTCCTCGACCCGGTGTTCGACGATGACGACCGCGTGGCCGTCGTTCGCGAGCGAGCGCAGGATGCCGAGGAGTCGCGCCGCTGTCGCTGGATCGAGATTCGCCAGTGGCTCATCGATGACGTAGAGCCGCGGCCGCATCATGAGGATCCCCGCCACGGCGAGCAGCTGGCGTTCTCCCCCGGACAGGGCCGACGTCTCGCGGCCCTGGAGCCCGCCGATCCCGGCCCGATCGACGACCGAGGCGATCCGGGCCAGGATCTCGTCGCGCGGCAGGCCCAGGTTCTCAGGGCCGAAGGCGAGCTCCGCCTCGACCGTGGCGCCGACGATCTGCTTGGCCGGGTCCTGGAGCACGGTCCCGACGGTTCGGGCGATGTCACGCAGGCGGAGCTCCGTCGTTGGCCGGCCGTCGACGCGGACGACGCCCCCGAGCTCACCCGGGTAGGCGTGCGGGATGAGCCCGTTGATGGCCCGGATGAGCGTGCTCTTGCCGCAGCCGGACGGACCCGCCACGAGCACGACTTCGCCCGCGTTGACCGTCAGCGAGAGGTCGCGGATCGCCGGCTCCGTGGCCCGCCGGTAGCGGAACGTGAACCGCTCGACCTCGACGAGCGGGGCGTCGCGAGCGGTCGTCACCGAGCCGCCGCTCAGGCGCCGCTGAGCCGGACCGGACGATTCACGGGTTGCCCTCGCCGGTGATCCGCGCGGCCCGGCCGACCTCCACGCCGAGGCGGGCGGCGGCGTCGGCCTGGTTGTCGGCCAGGGCGATCCGACCAAGGGAGTCGCGGAACAGCAGCGACCGGCCGACCGGAACGCGGCCGAACGTCTCCTGCCAGGCCGTCCGCTCGAGGGTGGATCCGGCCCCGTTCGCCGACGCGAACTCGACGACGAGCGGACGTCCGGCCTCGAGGACGCCGACCGCCCGAGTGAGCTCGTCCGGCGTGGCCGCGAAGCGGACGTTGCCGAAGCTGTCGACGTAGATGACCGCCGTGTCGAGGCCGCGGTCGCGGACGACCGCCGTCGGGAGGGCGAGCCGGACGAGGTCGGCCGCGGGCACGACCGGCCCAACCGTCGCGAACGGCGTGCCCGTCGCGAGGTACGCGGCGACCGGCGCGAAGATGTCGCGGCCGTGGAACGTGGACGAGGTGGCCGGCAGCATGAGGTCCCGGTTGACGAGCCGGCGCGCCTCGTCGATGCCGCCGAGCGCTTCGGCTGCCGGGATGAGCAGGCCGTTGTCCGGACCGACGAGCACGTCGCCGCGGGCGGCCCGGATCGCGATCGGGCGACGCTCTGTGCCCACACCGGGATCGACGACCGCAACGTGGACGCCGACCGGCAGGTACGGCAGCGCGCTCTCGAGCAGGTAGGCGCCGTCGGCGATCGCGTACTTCCGGACCCCGTGGGCAAGGTCGAGGATCTGCGCCTCTCGCGCGATCCCGAGCATGACGCCGCGACAGATCGCTGCCGGGCCGTCCGGCCCGAAGTCGGTCAGGAAGGAGATGACGGGACGCTCCATGGCGCCCGATGGTACCGAACACGGCGCCGGAAAACCCAATGTGGCGCCCGGAAAGCCCGAAGCGGCGCCCGGAGGAGGGAGGGCGCCGCTTCGGAGGAGTGCCGCGCCGGCGGGAGGAGGGATCGCCGGCGTGGCGGTGGTGTCGGTTGGTCGGTCGTCCTAGTGGGGGGCTCCGTCCCCTTCGCCGAAGCGACCGGCCCGGGCGAGGGCCCGGATGAACAGGAGTCGGTTGACCTCGCTGAGCTTCCAGCGATGGTCGGTCACCGGGATCCCGCACAGGAAGGCGGTCAGGTTGGCCGCCTCGTCAGGCGTGAGCCCGCGGAGCTGGAGCATCCGGAACGTCGCCCGGGTCGTGGGTGACGCCGGCGGGAGCACCGGAACCGCCGGCTCGCTCGGCTTCGCCTGGCCGGTCGCGGAGCCAGAACCGAGCCCGGTGGCCACCGCGACCCGCGGCCACGACGAGGCGCCCCGAGACGATCGCCCGTGACCCCGTGAACCGCGCTGCGCCTGGCCTGCCATGACTCACGTACCTGCTCGCTCCGTGTCCGGCGTGGTGTGGTTATGGGTGGCATGGTGGTCCGCCCACCGCCCCGGCGCGATGACCCGCAAGTCCCGCCGGCGCGGGTACTTGCGGGTGTGCGTGTCGTCACCGATCTGCGGGACACGCCGCGGCTCGTAGACTGGGCCTCGTGCGCGTCCGGACCCTCGAACTCCGCCTCCTCGCCGCCGCCCTGACCCTCGCCTGGGCCGTGACCGCCGGGCTCATCCTGCTCGCCTATCGGCCGGGTGGACCGATCGACCTGCTCGTCGGGTTCGCGTCCGGGCTGCCGATCGCCGTCGCCGCCGCGGGCTTCGTGTGGCCACCGGTGGCGCGAGGCGGGCGTTCGTCGATCGCGATGGCCTGGCTCGGGATCGGCTCCCTCGTCGTGCTCGTCCCGTCGATTGCCGGCGTGTTCGCCCAGCTCCAGGCACGCGGGCCGCAGACCCTCCTGCCGTCCGTCGAGGCGGCCTACCCGTGGGCCCTCGCGCTCATCGGCACGGGCCTGTTCGCCGGGTTCGGGATCGCCCGGAACCGGCTCGGCGAGACATCCCTCCGGCGTCGCCGCCTCATCCGTGGCACCGCGGCGGGGCTCGTCCTCACGGCCGTCGTCGGACTCGGGTTCGGCGGCGTGGCGATTGCCAACGAGGTCGCGCTGCGCGATCGCGTCGCCTCGAGCTCCCGGTTCGGGCCGACCGATCCGGCGGCAGAGCCGCCGGCCTGCGACGAGGATGTCGCCGTGGGACCGGCGGCGCGGGTCGATCTCATCGTGACCGGCGAGGTCGATGGGCGAGCGCTCGGCACGGTGGACGTGCGCGGCGTCCGGAGCGGCACCGACACACGCTGGCTCGCCTACGTCGCGTCGCGACGCGCCCTCGGCCTGTTCGGCGAGGCACGGATCGGCCAGGCCGGCTATACCCGATCGCCCGCTGCCGGCTGGGTGCCGGCCACGCCGGTCGCGGTGGCCGATGCCGGGCTCGACGCCCTCGTCCTCGAGGTCGCCCTCGGCGCGGAGGTACGGAGCGCGTCGGAGATGCACGGCATCGCCTTCTTCGAAGGTGCGCGCGCCCGCCACTGCCGGGTCGCGATCGACGGACCCACGTTCCGCGTCGCGTTTCCCCAGATCGCCTGGCTCGTCGGCGACGTGGACCTGTCGCGATGGCGGGGCGACCTCGACTACTGGGTGTTCGTCGATGGCCAGCTGGGCCGCCTCCAGGGCACGATCAGCGGCGAGGGCGCGTCGCTTGCCGAAGGTGCCCTGCAGGCCTCGCTGCGCGCGACGATGACGATGACCGATCGAACGCGACCGACCGACGTCGTCGCGCCGACACGCTGAGCGGGGAGGCGACATGGACGAGATCGACGGCGTCGGCCGAAGCGGCAAGCGCGACCGGCTGGCGCGCCTGGCGCGGGTGATCAACGTCCTTCGCGCGCACCCGGACGGAATCCGCATCCCGGACATCGCCCGGCGGGTCGACATGTCGCCGCGCACCGTCTACCGCGACCTGCGCGCGATCGAGGGGGAGATCGGCCTCGGCGTGTGGTCCGAGGGCGGCCGCTGGGGCATGCTCGGCGACGAGTTCCTCCCGCCGCTCAAGCTCACCCTGTCGGAGGCGATGGCCGTCGTCCTGTCGTCCCGGCTCATGGTCCGCTACGCCGACAAGTACGATCCGGACCTCGGCGCCGCGTTCGAGAAGCTCGAGGAGGGCCTGCCGCCGGTCCTCCGGGCGCACGTCAACCGGACCCTCGACATCCTCTCGTCGCAACCCCGTGACGAGCGCTTCCGGACCCACGTGCGGATCCTCACCAAGGCGTGGGCGGAGCGCCGCGTCGTGTCGATCGACTACGAGCCCGCCGGCTACGAGCGCGCCAGCCGCCGGCGCCGGGCAACGGTCCGCCCGTACCTCATCGAGCCGTCGCTCCAGACGCATGCGCTCTATCTCATCGGCTTCGACGAGACCCGGGGAGCGCTGCGCACGTTCAAGATCGAGCGGATGCGCGACGTCGCGCTCGCGCCGCGGACGTTCGATCCACCGGAGGCGGGCTCGATCGAGACGACCCTGCGGCGCGCCTGGGACATCATCGCCGACCAGCCGCCGGTCGAGGTCGTCCTGCGCTTCGCGCCGAAGGTCGCGGCGCGCGTCGGCGAGGCGACGTGGCATCCGACCCAGACCGTGGAGCGGGTCGCCGATGGGTCGCTCGTCTGGCGGGCAACGGTGTCGGGCACGATCGAGATCCGGCTGTGGATCCTGTCGTGGGGCGACGACGTCGAGGTGGTCGCGCCGGCGGGACTGCGCGACGACGTGGCCGACACGCACCGTCGGGCGGCCGCCCGATACGCCTCGGGTGGGGCGACCGGCACCGGCACCGGTCGGTAGGCTGTCGATCGTGACGCTCCACCCGTTCTCCGCGGTCAACCTGATCAGTGACCCGATCCACGGTTACGTCGAGCTGACCAAGCGGCTCGGGCGGGCCGAATCCGGTGCGCTGGGCCTGCCGGACGAGGATGCCGCCGAGGACGACCTGCTCGACACGGCCTGGCTCCAGCGGCTGCGCCGGATCAGCCAGCTGCAGAGCGCACGCTGGGTCTTCCCGACCGCGGAACACTCCCGGTTCACCCACGGCCTCGGTGTCATGCACGAGGCGGGGCTCTGGGGGCGGGCGCTCTACCCGTCGCTGCGCAGCGCGCTCGCCGCGGCCGGCGAGGCATCGGCGATCGTGCCGTCCGAGGGGCTCGTCGTCGAGACCCTGCGCGTGGCCGGGCTGCTCCACGACGTGGGCCACGGACCGTTCGCGCACTACTTCGACGAGCACGTGCTCGCCCGCTTCGCCGCCCCGTCGGATGCGCGCCGGCCGGCCGCGAAACAGCTGTCCCACGAGGATCTCTCGCAGCTCATCATCGAGCGCGAGCTGGGACCGCTCATCCGCGGCCTCCGTCGGGCGCCGGGCTCCGTACCGGCTCGCGACGGGTTCGCCGACGGCGAGTCGATCGACCCGCGCTGGGTCTCGTTCCTCGTCTCGAAGCCGGCCCTCGACGACCCGGCGATGCCGCGCTGGGTGCGCTGGCTCCAGCCGCTCCTGTCGGGTGTGTTCACCGTCGACAACCTCGACTACGTGCGGCGCGATGCGTACCTGACCGGCGTCGCGGTCGGCCCGGTCGACGTGGAACGGCTGCGGCGCTACGCGTTCATCTCCGCCCGCGGGCTGACCCTCTACGAGCCCGGCCTCGGCGCCCTCGAGATGTTCCTGACCGCCCGGCTGTTCATGTACCAGCAGGTCTACTTCCACCGGACGGTTCGGGCGATCGACCTCGACCTCGCGGAGGTCTTTGGCGCATCGATTCGGGCGCTGTTCGGCGACGGGTCGCCGGTCGACCGGCTGTCCGAGTACGCGAACCTCGACGAGTACGCGCTGCTCCACCAGGCGGCGCTGTGGGCTCGCGGCGAGCGGGTGGCGAGGGCAGGGGCGGCGCCGGCGCCGGGCGACGGCACGGTGGAGCCCGCGGTGGCGGAGGCGTGGCGGGCGATCCTCCTTCGCCGGCCGCGCTGGCGCGCCGAGGCGGAGGTCCGCGCCGAGTACGAGGACGGCGCCTTCCCGTCGGCGCTCGTCGCGGGCCTCGGCGAGACCGAGGACGGGCGCGTGGCGATCGACCTCGCGATCGTCGACGCGCGCCCGGCCGACGTCCGAGCGGCCGAATCACTCCTCGCCATCGAGGCCCGCGACGGCACGTCCGACGTGCGCGTGGGGCGAGCCCTGGCCCGACTCCCGGCCTTTGCGCTCATCGGGCGGCGGTATCGACGGGTGGCAGGTCGGCCGCCGGTCGGCGAAGGCGGCTGACGCCCGGCCGCGAACGCGGCCGACCCGCCCAGGTGTGGGTCAGGGGCCGCTGCGCGGCGGCGCCGGCGTGGCCCGCGGGTCCGGGCGCCACGGGAGGACGCGGAGGGGATCGATCCGGGCAATCTGGTGGGTGGGGACGAGCATCCGCTCGACGACCGCGGGGTCGATCGCGAACGCGCGGGGCTCGAGCGGGCTGAACAACCCATAGTGGAGATGGCAGCCGCTGGCTCGTCCGGTCGCTCCCTCGTAGCCCAGGAGCTGGCCAGCTGCTACGACGTCACCGCGCTCGACCACCACCCGCCTGAAGTGGGCGTAGATGCTTCGGTAGCCGTTCCCGTCGTCGATCACGACGACGATCGGCAGGGTTCCCCACAACGCCTTCTCGTCGAGCCGCGTCACGTATGGCGTGAGGTCGCCCTTCCAGCCCATGAACGCGTCGAACCGTCGGCCGGCGGCGAGGACGGTCCCGTCGTGGGCGGCGACGATCCGATCCCCGCAGTGCGTGGCGAGGTCGATGCCGTCGTGGAACCGCTCGCCGTCGACGATCCGCGAGCCCCACGGCGACGGGCCGAACGGCAGCGTGAGGCGACCCGTGAGCAGCGGCCAGACGTAGCCGGACAGCGTCTCCGGAGGTGCCGGCGTGGGAACGATTCGCTCCAGCCGCGGATCCGGGTGGGCGAGTGGCGCGGCCGGAAGCGCGGACCGGACAGGCTCGGCGTCCTCGACGGCCGGCGTCGCGACGATGCCTTCGACCTGGCCGGACGGACCTCCGTCCGGCCCACCGATCCCCGGCGCGACGAGGATCGCGGCGGCGGCGAGGACGGCGAGCGGGATCTCGCCCGCGCGCCGGAACGCGCGGCGGCGCGGCGGACGCGCCGGGGCCGGGTGTGCGTGACGGGTGACGGGCACCCGGTAGGTGTACCAGAGGCATCACCCCGGCCGCAATGCGGCGGCGCGGTCAGGACCGCGAACGGCGCCCTCAGCTCCGCGAGAAGAACAGCTGGGACTCGATCTGGCCGGCCTCCTCGACCGACACGACGATCGGCGCCGTCGGCATGTCGACCCCGAAGTCCGTGAACGTGACCTGTGCCCGCCGCAGTCAGGCTGGGAGTTCGCTGTGAACGACCAGGACGTGGCGAACGCCGAGCTGACTCACAGCATTCTGTAAGGTTCGGCGCGTGGAATGTCGGCAGACGTGGGCGCGAAGACCCGGTCCGTCGTCGCACATGATGGAGCAGCCGCGCGTGATCGACCGCCGAACCGCCGGGGGGCCGACGACCCCGACCGCCCACATCCTCGTCGTCGACGACGAGCCGGCGATCACGGACCTGCTGTCGACGGCCCTGCGCTACATGGGCTACCAGGTCACCGCCGCGGCGACCGGGTTCGCCGCGCTCGATGCCGCCGCCACCGCGTCGCCCGACCTCGTCGTGCTCGACGTCATGCTCCCGGACATCGACGGGTTCGAGGTCTGCCGCCGTCTCCGCGACGGGCGCGACTTCGTACCGGTCATCTTCCTCACCGCCCGCGACGCCGAGGACGACCGGGTGACCGGCTTCGTCCGCGGCGGCGACGACTACGTCACGAAGCCGTTCTCGCTCGAGGAGCTGACCCTCCGGATCGGCGCCCTCCTGCGGCGGACCCGCGGCCCCGGCGAGGCGGACCCGCGCCTCCGCTACCGCGACCTCGAGATGGACGAGGACCGACACCAGGTCTGGCGGGCCGGGACCGAGGTCAGCCTCTCGCCGACGGAGTTCCGGCTCCTCCGCTACCTGCTCCTCAACCCGGAGCGGGTCCTCTCGAAGCAGCAGATCCTCGACCACGTCTGGCAGTACGACTTCAACGGCGAGGAGAACGTCGTGGAGACGTACATCTCGTACCTGCGGCGCAAGATCGACCGCGACGCGGCACCGCTCATCCGGACGGTCCGCGGCTTCGGTTACGTGCTCCGCGCGGACGGCTGACGCCGACGATCGTGAGCCTGCGGGGCCGTCTCCTCGTCTCGCTCGGGGCGCTCGTCGCGGTCGCCCTCGTCGTGTCCGGCGCGCTCGTCGTCGGGCTCACCCGGGCCGGGCTCGTCGAGCAGCTCGATGCCGAGCTCCGCTCCGCTCGCGGCCCGGGGTTCCGCGGCGGCCAGCCGGGGCTGGACCAGGACGACCCCACCGGGCGGCGGGTCGCCTTCCTCGTCATCGCGGCCGATGGCTCGGTGGCCTATGCCCTGCCGTCCGGCTTCGCGAGCGACCCGGATCCGCTGCCGGAGGTGCCGTCCGTTGACGTCCTCCGAGCGAACGCGCACTCGGACCGCATCCTCGAGCTCCGGGCGGTCGATCGATCCGTCGCCTTCCGCGCGGTCGTCGACGGCGGGCCGGGCGGGACGTACCGGCTGCTCGCGGCGCCGTTGACCGCGGTCGACGAGCCGATCGGGGCGCTCGTGCGCAACCTGCTCCTCATCGGCGCGGCGATCCTCGCGGCGATCATCGCCGTGGCGTTCCTCATCATCCGGCGCGGCCTGCGGCCGCTCGAGCGGATCGCCGACGCGGCGACGACGATCGCGGCCGGCGACCTGTCGCATCGGGCGGACCTGCCGCACGACCGATCCGAGGTTGGCCAGGTTGGCGCGGCGTTCGACTCGATGCTCGATCGGATCGAGGCCGCCTTCGCCGAGGAGCGGGCTGCGCTGGCTGAGAAGGAGCGGAGCGAGCAACGCCTCCGCCAGTTCGTCGCCGATGCGTCGCACGAGCTGCGCACGCCGCTGACGGCCCTGCGCGGGTACGTCGACCTGTACCGCGCCGGCGGGCTCGACGAGCGCGAGGGGCTCGACCGGGCGATGGGCCGGATCGGCACGGAGAGCCGGCGCATGGCCGCGCTCGTCGAGGACCTGCTCCTCCTCGCCCGACTCGACCAGGGACGCCCGCTCCGGCGGGAACCGGTCGACCTGTCGGCCGTGGTGACCGACGCGGTGGCCGATGCGCGGGCGGTGGAGCCCGGGCGGCCGATCACGTCGGACGTGACGGCCGGCGTTCGCGTCGTCGGCGACGAGGACCGACTTCGGCAGGTCGTCGGCAACCTGTTCGCCAACGTCCGCGTCCATACGCCGGCCGATGCCCCCGTCGCCGTATCGCTTGCGGCGGCGGACGGCGCGTGCCGGCTCGTCGTCGCCGACCGCGGCCCCGGGGTGGCCGACGAGCACGCGAGTCGAATCTTCGATCGCTTCTACCGGGCCGACCCGGGCCGATCGCGCGATCGCGGAGGGAGCGGCCTGGGCCTGTCGATCGCGGCGTCCGTCGCCGAGGCCCACGGTGGGTCGATCACCCACGCACCGACCGAGGGCGGCGGCGCCACGTTCTCCCTGACCCTGCCGGTCGCCGCGGCGGCGCCACCTTCTCCCTGACCCTGCCGGTCGCCCCGGCGTAGCGTCGGGGGAATTGGAGCCGGGCTCGGCGACGGGCGTCGTGCCGGCGGAGGGGCGTCGCAGGCTGCCAAAACCGTCCTCTGGTAACCGGTAGGCGTGGTTCGGGGGCTGGTCTCGGGCCCGACGGGGTGATTCCACGCGTGGCGAGCCTCGGGCTGACCTGCGTTGGGCCCCGGAAGTGCGCCGAACGGTCACGGGGTAACAATCTGGCAGTCCGGCTCGGCGACAGCGCCTTCGGACTTGGCGAAGGCGGCCGGCTCGGCGTCGGCGGCTTCGGCGACGGCGGCATCGGACATGGCGCCCGCAGCCTTCGCTCGCGGGCGTTCCGCTGCAACGCCGACAGGCCCGCCGGATGGGCGGGCCTGTGTCGTCGGTGCGAGGCGTGAACGCTACGACGAGCTCGTCGTCTCCTCGCTCGTGTCGGTCGAGTCGTCCGGCGCCCCGCCCCACGGGCCGTGACCGTGGCCGCGACCACCGAACCCGGGACCGAAGCCGCGCAGCTGCTGGAGCTCTTCCTGGGTCAGCTGGCCGTCCTCGAGGTACGCATCGAGGTTGCGGAGCGGATGATCCTCGGGCAGCTGGGCCAGCTCGTCGGCCGACAGCGTCCCGTCCTCGAGGAAGCCCTGGAGCTGCTCGCGCAGCGCCTCGGCCTCCGCCTGGAGCTCCGTCTTCCGTTCCTCGACGGCGTTCTCGATGGCGTCGGACTGGGCCTGGTTGATCGTCCCGTCCGTGACGAGCTCCTCGAGCACGTCCGAGAGGATCGAGCCGGACCCGGCCGGCCCGCCGAGGAGCCCGCCGTGCGCCATCGCCACGGTGGCGCCTCCGACGAGGAGGAGCCCGGCGAGCGGGATCCCGATCAGCTTCCGATTCATGTGTGCCTCCGTGCTTCGGTTGCCGGTGCCGGCGGCGCAGGTCGCCGCGGCCTGACTCGAATGGTCGGAGGCGCATCTGGGTCGCGGCGGGGACGTGGCTGTGAACTGGCTGTCAATCGGGGGGCCAACGAGCAACGCGCGCCCGCCGCGCGGGCGGACGTGCCGGCTACGTCGTCGGTCGAGACGTCGAACTCGCCGCCGTAGATACCGGAAGCGGCCGGATTCCTGTCAGGCGATACCCAGGCGGTCGCTCGTCAGCGGGCACGGGCCGACAAAGACGCCCCGCACGCTCGGAGCCGTGCCGACTTCTCGCCACGCGATCCCCAGGCGGTCACCCGACGGTAACCACGGGACTACCGACCGCGAGAGGGTCGTGTGGCAGGAACGGGTCACACCGCGCACCGGCATCGACCGTGCGGAAGGCCGCGAGCTCGCGAACGGAGGTGGCCACGACGCGGCGATGCGGCGGAGGCGCGTCGACGGCGCGGCACGACGTGGCTACGGCGCTGCGGCGTCGTGCCTACGGCGCGGCTACGACGTGGCGACCCGCCCGTCGCGCAGTTCGACGACCCGGTCGGCCACGTCGAGCATGAGCGGGTCGTGGGTCGCCACGATCGCGGTGATGCCCTCGCTTCGGACGACCGTCCGGAGCAGGTGCATGATCCGGTGCCCGGTCTCGGAGTCGAGCTGGCCGGTGGGCTCGTCGGCCAGCAGGAGCGCCGGCCGGTTGGCGAGCGCCCGCGCGATCGCCACGCGCTGCTGCTCGCCGCCGGACAGCTCGTGGGGTCGGTGGTGCATCCGTTCGCCGAGGCCGACGAGCTCGAGCAACTCGGCGACTCGCCGATCGCGCTCGAACGGGTCGGCATGGACGAGCCGAAGCGGCACCTCGACGTTCTCCGCGGCCGACAGGATCGGCAGCAGTCCGAACGCCTGGAAGATGAACGCGACCGTCCGGCGCCGCACGTCGACGAGCTCGTCCTCGTCCATGGCGCTGATCGCGAGACCCTCGACGAGCACCCGTCCCGCCGTCGGCCGATCGAGCCCGCCTAGGAGGTTGAGGAGCGTCGTCTTGCCGCTCCCGGAACGACCCTTGACGGTGACGAGCTGGCCACGCCCGACAGTCAGATCGATCCCGCGCAGGGCGTGGACGACGCCGTCGCCGGACGGGTAGTCGCGGACGAGGCCGGTCGCCTCGACGACCGCGCCGCCGGGCACGCGACGCGGCTCCCCGGCCGGACGGTCGAGGCCGATCATCGGTCCCCTCCCCGATCGCCGTCGGCGTCGCGGTCCGGCCACACCCCGACGTGGTCCTCCTCGAGCCGGAGCCGGACCCGATTGCGCAGCTCGAGCGCGTCGACGTGGGACCTCGGCAGCTGCAGCCGCCCGGCCCGGTCGAGCACCGCGAATTCCTCGGCGATGACCCGGTGGTTTCCGTCGTCGGCCAGCTCGGTCCGGCGGAACGTCTCCGAGCTCGTCCGCCCGTCGCGGATCGCGACCGTCCGCTTGACCCGCTCCGACACGAGCGGGTCGTGGGTGACGACGACGATGGTCGTGCCGAGCTCCTCGTTGACCCGCCGGAGAAGGCCGAACACCTCGGCCGACGTCGCGCTGTCGAGCTCGCCGGTCGGCTCGTCGGCGAGCAGGACGGTCGGGCGGTTGGCGAGCGCGACGGCGATCGCGACGCGCTGCTGTTCGCCGCCGGACAGCCGCTCCGGCCGATGGGACGCGCGATCGCCGAGGCCGACGAGGTCGAGCAGCTCGAGCGCCCGCGCCCGACTGCCGCGCCGGCCGTCGAGGGTCATCGGCAGCTCGACGTTCTCGACCGCGGACAGGTACGGGAGCAGGTTGCGTGACGTCTGCTGCCAGACGAACCCCACGACGCGGCGCCGGTACCGCGTCCGCTCGCGGCGTCCCATCCGGGTGAGGTCGTGGCCGTCCACGATCGCCCGGCCGGCCGACGGCACGTCGAGCCCGCCGAGGATCCCCATGAGCGTGGACTTGCCGCTGCCGGACGCGCCGACAATGGCGATGAACTCGCCGGCCTCGACGACGAGATCGAGCCCCTGGAGGGCGACCACCTCGAGGTTCGCGACCTTGTAGATCCGGACGAGGTTGTCGCACACGATCGTCGCGCCCTCGCCGAACACCGGGCGGCGCACCGCCGGACCGGTGGATGCCGCCGCCGACATCCGATCCGGCGAAGCCGCCGGCCGCGGCACGCTCGTGGCGGGCACGGCATCCGCCGTGCGGCCGAGCGCCCGATGGGCGGGCAGGTCCTCGATCACCGGTCCGTCATCTTCGGCCGACCGGTGGGGTTCGCGCGAATCGTGGCTCAGGCCTGGCATCCGATCACCATCGTCTCACTCGATCCCCCGCCGAATCGCGGCCGCCGGCACGACCCGCCGTCCGACGAGCACGCCGAGCACGATTCCGGTCACGCCGAGGACGCCCGCGGCGGCGACGAGCAGGCCGACATGGACGGCGTCGACGGCCACCGCCACCTCGAGCGCGGAGCCCACGATGCCCTCGAATCCGAGACCCGGACGGAGCAGCGCGAACAGGCCGTACCCGAGCATCGCCCCGGCCGCGATCGCGAGGCCGAGGATCGGGCCGTGCTCGATCGCGAGCAGCCCGAGCGACCCGCCACGGGGCAGGCCGAGCGTCCGCAGGTGGGCCACCTCGCGGGATCGCGCGGCGGCCGCGAGCGCAAACGCCACGACGACCGCGATGGCCGCGTAGACGCCCGCGACGATTGCCGCGATCGCGATCCCGGACGCGACGGCCACGGCGATCGGGCCTTCGCGCAGCTCGGCGGCCCGGGCCAGACGCGATTCCAGCACAGCGCGCGGCGCGGTTGCTGCCACGGCGGACGCCAGGGCGTCGGCGTCGGCAGCCGGATCCGCCCGGAGGAACAACGAGGTCGTCGGGTACGGGTCATCGGGGCGCGGACGCTGGAGGTGCTCGAGGGCGACGATGACGAAACGGCCGCCGAGCGGGGCCGCCGGGAACGCGTCTCGGAACTCGATTGCGCGAACCTGCATGCGCGACCCGTCGGCGGACAGCTCGATCACAGCGCCGGCTTCGATGCCGGACGGCCCCTCGGCGAGGCGCGACCCGACGATCGCCGGAATCGGCCCGTCGGCCGTCCCGAACAACGCCGGCGGCAGGGCGCCGTCGTTGGCCGTCCCGCGCACGACGGCGGCATACGCGGTCGCGTCGAGGGCGAGCAGGTCAGCCCGGAGGAGTGCACCGCCGGCGCGGATCGGGACGGCGGCCTCGAAGGCGGCGGCCGCACCCGCCACCGGCCAGCCGGTCGGATCGACCGCCCGGAGCGCCCGCCCGCCCTCGCTGAGCCGGAAGTCCGCGCCGACCTCCTGCCAGGCCACGGCATCGGCGCTCCGGTCGAGGTGCACGAGGGCGGCGGAGGCGAAGCCGCCGACCGCGGTCGTCGCGAGCAGGACAAGGAGGACGGCCGGGGCACCCGCCCGCGATGCGCGACGGAGGGCGAGGACCGGGACGAGGTCGCGCCGGATCGCGGCGAGGCCGGCCAGTGCCGTGAGCGGCAGCGGCACGAGGCGGATGGCGAGGAGGCCGGCGGCGAGGCCGGCGAGCAGGGGCACGGCGGCGATGAACGGGTCCGCCGCGGCGAGCGTTCCGTCGGTGCCGCCGCTCCGCACGCCGCGCTCGCGCAGGAGGAACGCCCCGATCATGGCGAGCGCCACGATGAGCGCCTCGAAGACGAGGCGGCGGGGCGCGATCCCGCGACCCGGTATGCCCTCGCGCCGGCCGGCCGCCGCGCTCCCGGTCGCGCGCAGTACGGCCACCAGCAGGAGCGCCGTCCCGATCGCGGCGACCGATCCGGCGACGGCGAAGGCGGCGACCTCGCCGTCGCCGGGCACGGCGAGGAGCGCGGCGCCACCGGCGAGCAGGATCGCGGGCACGAACAGGAGCACGGCCTCGAACACCGTCGACACGCCGACCTGGCCGAGCGAGGCGCCCCGGCTCCGCCACACCGCGAGCGACGCCCGCCGGCGACCGGCGGCGAGCACCGCCACGAGGGCGACGGCCGCCCCGGCGATCGCCGCCGGGCCCACGGCGACGACGGTGAGGACCGCCTCCGCGGATCGCCACCGGGTGCGCTGCGTGTCGAGCAGCCGGACGAGGTCGGTCCGGAGGACCGTCTCGGGAACCGCGCCGGCGGATGCCGAGGTGGGGAACTGGCTCTCGAGCCGGCGCAGCTCGGCGAGCAGGAAGTCGGCCGTGTCCGCGTCGAGGCGCCCCGCGTCGAGGTAAAAGCGCCACGCGTAGGTCAGCGGGAGCTGGCTCGCCTCGGTGACCTCCATGAGCGCCGGATAGGCCTCCGGCGCGAGCAGGGCGGTCGCGTCGAAGTACGCGTTCTCCGACGAGATCTCGCGGACGGACGGCTCGGCGAGGACCCGGTCCTCGAGCCAGAAGTCGTCGTTCGGGTCGAGCACCTCGTACGTGCCGACGATGTCGATCGCGACCCGATCCTCGTGACCGCGGGCCAGCCGATCCGTTCCGTCGACCTGGAGCTCGATCGTGTCGCCGACGGCGACCCGGAGCAGCGTCGCGGAGGCGATCGGCAGGGCAACCTCGAGCACGGTCAGGCTGAGCGTCGGCGGGGGCGGCGGGGGTTCGCCGGGCGGCGGCTCGGGCGCGGGCCCCGGGTCCGGCGCGGGCACCTCGATCGTACGGGTCGATCCCGTCGGGAGCGTGCCGTCGACGACGCGGACGCGCTCCGCGGCCCCGGGCTGGATCCGGAACGCGATCGTCGAGCGTGGCAGCGTCGCTGAGAGGACGGACCAGCGCGCGGTGTCGACGACGGTGCCGCGGGCCGCGAACAACGCACGCACGGCCTCCGGGATCCGCTCCTCGCGGCGCTCGCCGAGCGTGACCACGCCGGCCAGCGGATCGGCGGCCCGGTACGGCACCCGGCGCTCCTCGATGAGGACGACGTTCCGCGCGGGCGCCCGCGCCGCACCGATCTCCGCCCGAAGCGCGTCGCGGGCGATGACCGCGAGACCGCGCGGCGCGCTCGCGGCGACGAACGACGTTGCGAGGAGAAGCACGAAGAGCGCCACGGCCGAGGCCCGGTCGTCGCGCAGCCGGTGGAGCGAGATCCGCAGCCAGCCCATCGGTCAGCCGTCCCGCGCCCGCAGGACGCTGCTGATCCGGACCGCCCGGATCGTTCGAGCCACGACGACGACGCTGAGCACGAGCAGGACGACGGCAAGCCCCCAGATCGGGATGAGGTCCGGCCATGGGATGACGACGGTGGCCGGCGGCACTGTCGGCGCGCCGGTCTCGGTCAGGGTCGACACCGGCAACACGACCCAGGCGAGGACGAGGCCGACGGCTGAGCCGGCCACGAGTCCGACGCCGAGCAGGAACGCATTCTCGAGGGACAGCCAGGTCGACAGCTCCCGACCGGACAGGCCGAGTGCGCGGAGCAGGGCGAACTCGCCGAACCGCTCGGTGGCCGACGAAGCGACGCCGACGAGGAAGCCGATCGCGGCAAACGCGAGCGCGGCGACCGTCCCGAGTCCGAGCGCCCCGATCACGCCGAGGCCGATCGGATCGCTCGCCAGCTCCCGCGCCAGCTCGTCCCGGCCGATCACCTGCTCCGCGCTGATGGGCTCGCCGCGCAACCGCTCGAGCACGCCGGCCTCGGTTCCGGCGGCCGTCCGGAACCACCACTCGTCCGGGCGCAGGCTGACCGCGTCGCGCTCGAACGCGTCGCGCTCGAACGACTGCCGGTCGACGATGACGAACGGTGCCCCCGGATCGAGCGGCGGGAACAGGTTGACGGAGCCGGCGACCCTGATCGTCAGCGCCTGCCCGAGCGACAGGGCGGTGACCGTGTCGCCGACCGCGAGCCCCGTGCGCTCGAGGAAGACCGGGTTGACGATCGCCGGGAGTGCGTCGAGCGGATCCGGGGCGGACAGGCGGAAGATCGTCGGCGGACCGACGAAGATCGGGAAGATCGGCCCATTCGCGCCCGGCGCGGTATGGAGCAGGAGCCGCCCGGGCCGGCCGTCCGGCGTCCCGACCGGGATCGATCCACCCTGCTCGGTCCGCTCCCAGCCCCACCCGGCGGCCCCCGGATCGAGGTCGACCGGCGACCACGTGTCGCCGGTCGGGTCCGCGCTCGCCTCGATCGACACGAGGTCGATCGTCCCGACCGCGGCCACGAACTGCGGGTTCACCTGGAGCTCCAGGGCGACCAATCGAAATGGCCAGGCCGGCTCGATCGACGGGTCGTTCGCGGCACGGACGGACGCCACGAGCCGCTGCCCGTCCCCGACCAGCCGGGCGGCGCCCTGCCCCACCAGCGGGATGAGCCGGCCGTCGCCGTCTTCGACGACGGCCGACAGCGTGATGCCCGCGAACTGCGGGTCCAGGTCGATGCCCCGCGACAGCTCCGGCTCCGCCTCGAGGCGCGCGTCGACCGCCACCGCGATGCGAACGGGCCGGCCATCGATCGCCACGCCGCCGATCTCCGGTCGCGTCGCCGCCAGCTCGGCGAGGAGCGCGGTCCCGTCGGCCGCCACGACGTCCGCTGGCAGGTCGACCATCTCGACGGCCGTCGCGGCATCGATCGCGAGCAGGTCGCCGTCGCGAACGGCCCGTCGAACGTCGATCCGGCGTCGGAGCACAGGCTCCACGCGCTCGATCCCCGGGACGGCCCGGTAGGCGGTCCCCTGGGCCCAGGTCGGGACCGCCGGGAACCCGGAGACGACGAGGCGCACGTCCGTCGCCGCCCGATAGGCCGCCTGGTCGATCTGCGACCGATGCCACGTCGCCGACTGGGCGAACGCGAACGTGCCGAGCGAGACGGCGAGCATGAGCAGCAACGCCGAGCGCGAATAGGACAGCGGACGCCGCGCAAGCTGCCGGCCGCCGAGCGGCGCAACGGCCCCGCGTCGCCGGACGAGCACGCGTTCCGCGATCTCGCCGAGGCGGGGCACGAGGCGGATGGCGAGGACGGCCCCGGCCACGAGGCCGATCGCCGGCGCGGCCACGAGGAGGGGATCCACCCCGAGCACGCCCCGGGCGTTGACGGTGAGCGGGGCGCCGTAGAGTCGGAGCTGCCACAGGGCAAGGCCGGCGAGGGCCAGCAGGGCGAGGTCGAGGCCGATCCGCTGGGGCAGCGTCCGCCCGCCCTGCCGGGCGAGTGCCGCCCGGACGCCGGACAGGCTGGAGATCGACGTGAGTGTGGGAACGCTCAGCGCGACGATCGACGCGAGCGCGGCGATGGCGGTGACCGCCAGCGTCGTCCCGCCGAGTCCGGTGTCGACGACGATGTTGGAGCCGGCGACCGGCCCCACGTCCCCGATCAGCGGCACGAGCGCCACCGCCACGAGCGGCGCGACGACGGCCGCCGCGGCGGCCAGCAGCGCAGCTTCCGCCACGGCCATCACGACGAGGTGCCCGTTCGTCGCCCCGCGCGAGCGGAGCAGGGCGACCTGGGCCCGTCGGCGCTCGACGAGCACGCCGGCGACGAGCACGACGGCGTAGGCGGCGAGGACCGCGAACTGGAGGGACAGGAGCAGCACGCCGGTCCGGCTCACGGTGATCGAGCGGCTGATCCCGCTGAGGATTTCGGGCAATGCCGTCGTCACCTGCACCTGGCGGTCCTGCGACAGGGCGGCTCGCAGCCGGGCCGGCAGGGCCCGGAGGTCGGCGATCGCGGCGTCGAGCTCGTCGGCCCGGAAGCCGTCGATCGTCGGCAGGGCTCGCCACTCCACGGTCAGGCTGCCGGGCGGGGCAACGGCGACGACATCGGCCGGGTCGGCGACGAGCGGGCCGTACTCGACGAACCGCGTTCCCGTGCTGACGCCGCTGACGTCGAGCGTCGCGCCGTGCCAGAACGCGTCGAGCGGGTCCGGGCGCCAGATACCGACCACGACCACCTCGAGCAGATCGTTGCCACGCTCCCCGACGACGGTGAAGACGTCGCCCGCGGACACCGACAGCGCGGCCGCACCACCCTGCGACAGCGTCACCTCGACCGGATCGTGGCCCGGCTCCGGCCAGCGACCGTCGACGAGCGCCGCGTGACGGTCGATCCCCTCGAACGCGGCCAGCCGAACGATCTCGCCCATCCTGTCCGGCGCGGCCGGCCGGCCGGTCGGCGCCGGGATGAACGGCCCGGAGCGCGTGACGCGCACGATCTCGCCCCCGGGGCCGCGCAGCGCGAGGGTCAGTTCCTCACGCACGACCGCATCGACGTCGTCGATCGCCTCGCGCGGCAGGCGCGTGCTGGCGGTGGGGCTGCGGTCCGCGGGCGGTGCGTCGAGGACGGCTCGGCGGAGGCCGCCGAGGGCGATCGCGTCGCCGTAGTGCGCGGCCGAGGCGATCAGCGAGATCGCACAGACGAGGAGCAGCCAGGCGGCGACCACGACCGGCGCATCGGCCCTAGCCTGCTGGAGGACGGCGCGCCACAGGCCGATCGAGCGAACCAGGGGTCGAGTCCTCCGGCGCTATCAGACAGGCACGCCCCGGCGGGGCGTGTCCGTTCGGGTATACACCACGAGGGCACCGCCGGTTCGATCGGGCCGGGAAGCCCGTGCGGTCAGCCGGCCGGGGCCGGATCCCAGCGACCCGGGCCCCACACCTCCGGACCGCAGAAGAACGGGCGCCGGGCCGGCGCGGGCACCGTGGTCGGGTCGGCTCGCCAGGCCGCGATCGTGTCCGCGAGCCAGGCCTCGATCTCCGCGAACTCCGTCCAGCGGCGGAATGGCCAGCCGTTCTCGACGCACAGCGTGACGAGGGCATGCTTCGCGAACACGACGTCGCTGTAGCCCGCGGCGTAGCGATCGCTCGCCCCGTCGCCGATGAACACGACGGCCCGCCCGGCGTCCTGGTGGGCGAAGACGCGGGCGCGCTTGCACGTGCCGCACACGAAGCACGCCGGATGCCCGTTCGGGAAGTCGATCCGCGCCCGGCCGGTCCGTGGATCGAACGTCGTGTCCGCGGTCACGACCGGGACGTCCGGCACACCGAGCGCCGCGAGGGCCGACGGAATGAAGAAGCCGAAGCCGTCGCTGACGACCTCGACCGGGATCCCGTTCGCACTTGCTCGCCGCACGAGGGGCGCGAAACCCGGATCGTGGGGCTGCGCCGCGGCGAGCCCGCGCAGCTCGTCGGCATCGGCCGCGATCTGATCGACCTCCCACTCCATGAGCCGACGCGAGCCGGTGAGGCCGGCGTCGTAGTCGGCCGCTTTCGCCTCCCACTCCGCCGTGACGAAGGCGGCCATGAGCGTGTCCGACACGTCGGTCAGGGCGATCGTCCCGTCGTAGTCGACGAGGATCGACAGCGGCACCTCGCCGGGTCCTGGCGGGGCGACGGGGGGCGCGACCGCGATCCGGCCGGCTCGCTCGCCGCGGTTCACGCCGGCGCTCGCGCAGGCCGCGGGCGGAATCCGCGGCCGGACCGGGTCAGGAGGATCCCGGCCACGATGACGACGCCGCCGAGCACCTGGGCCGGCAGGATCGGTTCGGCCAGGAAGATGGCGGCGAGGACGACGGCCACCGCCGGAACGAGGAACTGGAACGCGGTGATCCGGGTGGGGCCGAGGAGCCGCACGGCGTGGAACACGACGACGTTGGACACGCCGGCCGACAGGAACGCGGAGTAGAGCACCGCCGCGCCCACGCCGGCCTCGATCCCGTCGAGCGACGTCGTGGCCAGCTGGGCGACCCCGAGCGGCAGGAGCGCGATCGCCCCGAAGACCATCGCCCAGGTCGTCGTGCGGAGCGGCGAATGGCGACGCAGGATCGGTGCCCCGAAGGCCGTGTAGATCGCCCAGCACAGGGCCGCGGCGAGCGTGAGCAGGTCGCCGACGAGCGAGGCGCCGAGGCTCAGCCCGGTGCCGCCGGCGATGACCACGGCGACGCCGGCGAGCGACAGGAGCACCCCGGCGAGCTTGGTCACCGTCAACGTGTCCGACCCGGCGACGACGGCGAGCAGCGCCGTGAAGATCGGGGTGGCGGCGATGAGCAGGGCGGAATCGCCGGCCGACACGAACCGGAGCGCCGTCGGCCAGAGCATCTGGTACACCCCGAAGCCGACCGCGCCGAGGATCGCGAGGGGGACGATGTCGCGGCGCGGAATGCCGACGCTTCCCTCGCGCCAGCGCAGGACGAGGAGCAGGGTCAGCGCCGCGATGGCGAAGCGGATGAACGCGAAGCCGATCGGCGGGAACGCCACGGTCGCCGCCTTGACGACGATGAAGTTGCCGCCCCACAGGACGGTCACGGCGAGGACCGCGAGTTCTGCCGTCCGGCGTTCCGCGACGGTGGACGGGGGCCGGCCCGGAACGGCCGACGGGGGCGGGCCCGGAACCGCCGATGGCGCGCCGGACATGCCGACGCCCGCCGTTCGGTCGGCGGGCGTCAACCCGGTGTGGGATCGGCCGGTCGTGCCGGCGGTTCGATCAGGCGCCTTCCTGGTCGAGCTCGAGGATCTCCTCGTCATCCTCCTCGGTGACCTTGAGCCAGACGAACAGGCCGGCCAGGACGAGGAGCGGGATGACGATGAGCGCGCCGAGCGTGACGCCGAGCGCGACGGCGACGGTCTTGAGAGCCTTCATCGGAAGCGGTCCTCCTGTGCTGCGGGGTCAGGATCCCGCCGGGGTCGCGGCCCCGGGGGTGCTGTCCTTGGTGTCCTTCGTGTCCTTGGCGCGATTGGCGGGTCCACGGGCGATCATCTCGGTGACGTCGTCGCGGGTGAACTCGGCGAGGACGTGCTTGCTGCCGGCCTGGCCGCCCATGAGCAGGCGGACGACGAACGCGCCGTCCTGCTCGAAGAAGAAGACGTCCTTGGGCTTCTGCTCGTCCATGTAGCGCCCGAGGACTCGGAACGCCGACTCGTAGTAGCCGGCCGGCCCGGACGCCGCGGTGGCGGCCTGGCCGCGCCGGGCGAGCGCCTCCTCCATGAACCGCGCGATGTCGTCGTCGAGGAAGGTCAGCGTCTCCTTGAGCACCTGCCCCATCGACTCCGACCACGCGCCGGTGTTGGCCCCGGCGAGCACGAGGCCCTGGACGATGAAGCCGTCGGGCGCCTCGGCGAGGAGCACGTCCTTCATCCCGCGCTGGTCGAGGAAGGCTCCGATCGAGCGAAAGACCTCCTCGAAGTCCTGGCGGGGGCTTCCCTCGTAGATCCGCATCGGGCCTCCTCGGTTCAGGACCCGGTCGTCCGGTCCAGCAGGCCGCGATCCCGGGCGCGGCGCTCGCTCCACCGGAAGACCCCGGCTGCGGCGAGTGTAACGAGCGCCCCGGTGACCAGCAAGGCGAGCACGATCTCGAGCGGGTCGGGAACGGCCCGTCCGAACAGGTCGGCGAACAGCGAGCCATCCCCGCCGACGGAGCTGACGCCGCCGGGGAAGAGCGCCTCGCGAACGCCGGCGATCCACCACGACAGGGGCGTCAGGAGGCCGATGGCCTGGACCGGCGCGGGCAGAACGGCCAGCGGGAAGACGGCCCCCGTGACGAGGAACATGGCACCGGCCACCGCCTCCGGGTAGGACCACGACTCCTGGCGGGTCTGGATGCAGATGCCGGCCAGGACGACGCCGATCGCGACGATCGCCACGAGCCCCAGCGCCATGACCGCGGCGAGCAGGATCCAGTCGACCCCGGCCGGGTCGACCGGAACGCCGAGCACGGTGACGCCGACGCCGAGCGTGATGAGCGCGCCCATCGCGCCGACCGCCACGCGGGCCACGCCACGACCGAGAAGGACGACGACGAAGTCACTCGGGCTCACGTAGACGTACTTGAGCATTCGGTAGCGCTCGCGGTCGTCGAGGATCGACCACGCGAGGCCGGCGATGCCACTCGTGACGAACGACCACAGCGCGCTGCCGACGACGACGAATCCGCGAAACTCTCGACCCGCCGCTCCGCCGATGACCTCGAGCATGACGACGAGGATGAGCGCCGACGAGACGGGCTTCGCGACCGAGTAGATGAAGAACAGGGCGGGATCCGTCCAGTTCGCCTCCATCTGCCAGCCGAGGCGAGTCGCGGTGCGGAAGCTTCGGCCGAGGTCCGCGGGACCGTTGCCCCTGGTGCGCGTCGCGTCGAACGTATCTCCCCTGGCGCGGAATGCCTCGCTCGTCATGGCTGCGTCACTGCCAGCGGATCGACAGGCTTCCGGCTACCCGGGCCCGACGCTCGATGACGGCCAGCGCCCAGCGAGCCAGGGCAAGGAACACCCCGGTCATCGCGACGAGGATGACGATCTCGACCTCGGGCGCCGGCGTCCCCACCGGGTAGGCGGCATCCGCGAACGCGAGCTGGCGCATCGCGTCGAGCCCAACGGCAAGCGGGATGAACGCGATCGCCAGTGCCCCGATGAACCCGAGCCGCCCGACCGGGAAATTCAGGCCCGACACGAAGTAGACCGGCTCCTGGAGCAACTGGGTGAGGTGCCACGCTTCGCGTCCCCACAGCAGGAACAGGCTGGCGAGGACCATGCCGAGCCCGTACAGCGCGGCGAGCGTGAGCACGAACACCGCCAGGAGCAGGAGCCACTGGTCGACCGCGAACGTGACGCCGTAGAGGGTCGTCGACACGGCCAGCACGACGATCGCCCGGGTCGAGCTCATGAACAGCCCGCCGACGGCCATCCCGAACAGAACGGCCATGAAGTGCATCGGCGCAGCGAAGTAGAGCTCGAGGTTGCCCTGGCTCTTCTCCCACCACAGCTGCGACGCCATCATCCACACCACGTTGAGCCAGAAGGCGGTCATCGCCCCGCCGAGGACGACGAAGCCGACGTACTCCTGCGGGGCGTCGAGGGCCCGATAGACGAACACGAACCCCGACGTCGCGAGGAACGGCAACAGCATCTCGAAGAACACCCACGACGGCTCGCGCACCATGCCGCGGACCCGCGGGTAGGCGCGCCCGATCACGGCCCGGAGGTTCGTCATCAGCGCCTGCCGGGCCGACCAGTCCGCGGCCGCCTGCGGGCTCTCGGTGCGATGGTGAACGAAGACCGACATCAGGCCGGGACCGCCGTCCGGTCGTCCTGCTCGCGTTCCTCGAACCCGCGGCCGACGAGCTCGACAAACACGTCCTCGAGGGTCGGCTCGCTCTTGCGCAGGGCGAGGATCGTGGAGCCCATCGCGCCGAGCGCCCCGACCACGCCGCCGAGCGCCGCGTCCTCTTCGAGGACGAGGTTCATGACCATCGTCTGGCGCTCTTCGCCGCCCTCGCCGGAAGCGGCGGCCGCGCTGACCACGCCCGGAAGGCGCGCCAGCGCCGCGCTCCCGCCGTCGAGGCGGTCGAGCTCGATCCGGAAGATCGACTCGCGCTGGACGCGCCGCTTGAGCTCCGCCGGCGAGCCGATCGCCAGGACCCGGCCGCGGTCGACGATCGCGATTCGGTCGCACAGCTCGTCGGCCTCGGCCATGTAGTGGGTCGTCAGCAGGACCGTCCGATCCGGCACGGCCGCTTTCCACTCGAGGATGAGCGCACGGATCGCCCGAGCCGCGCCGACGTCGAGGCCGAGCGTGGGCTCGTCAAGGAAGAGGATCCACGGGTCGTTGAGCAGTCCGCGGGCCATGTTCATCTTCTGGCGCTGCCCGGTCGACAGCGTGCTCACCCGCTGGAGTCGCTGCTCGGCGAGGCCGACGGCTTCGATGAGCTCGTCGACCCGAGTCCACCCTTCGCGCGTACCGAGGCCGTAGAACTGGCTGAACATCCAGAGCTGCTCGCGCGCGGTGAGGATCCCGTAGCCGGATTGCTCGCCGCCCGCGACCATGTTCATGATCCGCCGGATGCGCGTGACGTCGCGCTCGACGTCGAACCCGAACACGCGGGCCGACCCGCTCGACGGAAGCAGCAGGGTCGTGAGGATCTTGATGAGCGTCGTCTTGCCGGCACCGTTCGGGCCCAGCAGGCCGAAGAACTCGCCCGGAGCGACGTCGAGGTCCACGCCGTCGAGCGCGACCACGTCGGCCGGTTTCGCCCGGTAGACGCGGCGGACCGAGTGGGCCTCGATCGCGAGCTGCGCAGGGGCGGAGGACATGGGAACTCCCGGAGGTGCTGCGTGCGGGTGGCGGAGCATAGCACCGACGCGCGCGAAGTGGAAGGGATGCGTCATCCCCGCGTTCGATGGAAATCACACACGTGGCGCTGTCCTGCACGCACGCCGGCGAGGCCTTCCGTGCGCCCCAGCCCAGCGGTTCCGCGCCCGGGTCGCGGTCAGGCGGTACTCGCCAGGGCGACCGCGAGCTCACCGGCCACGCGCGCGTCGTTGACGATGAGCGCCGTGTTGGCCCGCACGGACGCACCGCCGGTCAGCTCCGCGATGCGCGCGAGCAACCACGGCGTGAGCGCCGGACCGCCGACGCCGGCGGCGTCCGCCTCGCGAACCGCCCGCTCGACCGCCTCGGTCGCCACGTCCCGTGGCAGCGCCGCGTCCTCCGGCACGGGGACGCAGACGAGCACGGATCCCCCGATCCCCAGTCCCAGGTGGGCACCCACGATCGCGGCGGCGGCGCGAACGTCCGGGGCCGACGCGGGGGCGCGGATCCCGCTCGATCGGGCGTAGAAGCCCGGAACGTCGTCCTGCCCGATCGCGACGACGGGCACGCCGCGCGTCTCGAGCACCTCGAGGGTGGCCGGAACGTCGAGGATCGCCTTCGGCCCGGCGCACACGACCGCCATCGGCGTGCGGGCCAGCTCCTCGAGGTCGGCCGACACGTCGAGCGTCGGCGCGGCGCCGGCGACCGTCCCGGTGGCCGCGCCACTCTCACCGAACGCGCCGCGGTGCACCCCGCCGATGCCGCCGGTCGCGAAGACGCGGATGCCCGTCGCCGAGGCCGCGATCATCGTCGCCGACACCGTCGTGGCCGCCCAGCCGCCGGACGCGAGGGCGAGCGCGAGGGTCGGCCGCGCCGCCTTTCGGACCGTGCCGGCTGGTGCCGTCGCGAGCGCCTCGAGCGCCGCGTCGTCGAGCCCCACGAGCAGGCGCCCGTCGAGGATGGCCACCGTCGCAGGCACCGCCCCCGCGGCGCGGACCGCCGCATCCGACGCGCGCGCCACGTCGACGTTGTCCGGGTACGGCAGCCCGTGGCTGATGAGCGTCGACTCGAGGGCGACGATGGGACGCCCGTCGCGCAGCGCGGCGGCGACCTCCGGCGCGAGGCGAAGACGATCGGCGAGGGGGGCGGTGCGATCGTCAGGCAAGGCTCAACTCCGGGCGCGGCCCTGTCAGGTGGCGTGCCGCCGCGCGATGCCCGGCGAGGGCGGCCCGCTGGAGCGCCGCGGTGACGGACTGGCCGGCCTCGCGGGCGACGAGCCAGGCGTGGAGGAAGCCGGCGTCGAAGGCGTCGCCGGCCCCGGTCGTGTCGGTCACGACGAGGTGCTCCGTGGCGACCTCGAAGCGGAGCCGGTCCGCGCCCTCACGGGCAAGCACCGTCGCACCCTGTGCCCCGCGCTTGACCACCGCGAGCGGCGCGAAGTCGAGCAGACCCTCGACCGCGTAGCGGCCCAGGAGCGCCTCCGCCTCCGCGGCGGTCGCGAACAGCAGGTTCGCCGCGGCATCCTCCACGAGCTGCTGCGCCGGGCGCCGACCGCGGGCGAGGAGCGGTCCGATCGAGGCGACGTCGAGGCTGACCATCGCGCCGGCCGCGCGCGCCAGCTCGATCGCCCGGCGGCCGGCCAGGCCGAGCGGCTCGCCGAGCAGGGAATACGCCGGCAGGTGGAGTGCGTCGGCGCCGGTGAACCACGCCGCGCGAAGGTCGCCCGCCGCGAGACGGTCGGCGGCGGCCCGGTCCGTCACGAAGGACCGTTCCCCGCCCGGCGCCACGACGACCCCGATCCGCCCGGTTCGCGCCCCGGCGACGCGACTGACGCGCGGCACGACGCCGTCGCCACGGGCCGCGGCCACGAGGGCGCGGCCGGCCGGGTCACGCCCGACGGCGGCGATGAGCGACGTCCGCGCGCCGAGACGAGCCAGCCAGCGGGCCGTCGTGGCGGCCGATCCGCCCTGGCGCAGCTCGACCCGCCCGGGTACGTCGGTGCCGGACTCGAGGCCGCGGGCGGGCGCGAGCACGACGTCGAGCATGAGATCACCGAGCACGACGACGCGCGGCGGGCGGGGACGCGGGCGCGAGCGGGACGGCAGCGTGGGCACACGGAGAGGATAGGCCGCCGCAACGCCGGGCGGCGCGGAGCGCACGGACCCGTCGGTCCACCCACGTACAATGGCCGGACGACCCGACGCCGCGTGCCCACCGTTCGGAGCCTGCCCCATGACGATCGCGACGGAGGCGCTCGACCGCCTCGCCATCGACACGATTCGGACCCTTTCGATCGACGGCGTCCAGAAGGCGAACTCGGGACACCCGGGCGCGCCGATGGGCGCCGCGCCGATGGCCTACGTCCTGTGGACGCGATACCACCGCCACGCCCCGTCGCGCCCGGACTGGCCGAACCGGGACCGCTTCGTCCTGAGTGCCGGCCACGCGTCGATGCTCCTCTACTCGCTCCTCCACCTGACCGGCTACGACCTGCCGCTCGACGAGCTCCAGCGGTTCCGCCAGTGGGGTTCTCGGACGCCCGGCCACCCGGAGTACGGCCTGACGCCCGGCGTCGAGGCGACGACCGGCCCGCTCGGGCAGGGCTTCACGAACGCGGTCGGCATGGCCATCGCTGAGCGCCGGCTGGCGCACGAGTTCAACCGCCCGGGCCACGATGTGATCGACCATCGAACGTGGGTCATCGCCTCCGACGGCGACCTCCAGGAGGGCGTCGCGTCCGAGGCGGCGAGCCTCGCCGGCCACCTGCGGCTCGGCAAGCTGACGGTGCTCTACGACGACAACCACATCCAGCTCGACGGGCCCACGTCGATGGCCTGGTCGGAGGACGTCGTCGGCCGTTTTGCCGCCTACGGCTGGCAGGCCCTTCGGGTGGCGGACGGGACCGATCCGGAGGCGATCGCCGCCGCCATCGAGGCGGCGGGCGGGGATGATCGGCCGACCCTCATCGCCGTCCGGACCCACATCGGCCATGGCAGCCCGAACAAGCAGGACACGCAGAAGGCGCACGGCGCGCCGCTCGGGCCCGACGAGGTCCGCCTGACCAAGGAAGCGTACGGCTGGGACCCGGACGCCCAGTTCCTCGTGCCCGCCGACGCGGCGGCCCTCTTCCGACGGGCGATTCCGAACGGCGAGGCGCTCGTGGCCGACTGGGAGGCGCGCCTTGCGCGCTACGCGGAGGCGTTCCCGGCCGAGGCCGCCGAGCTCCGTCGCCGGCTGGCGCGCGAACTTCGGCCTGGCTGGGACACCGGCCTGCCTCGGTACGACGCCGGGTCGGAGGTCGCCACGCGGAACGCGAGCGCCGATGCCATCCAGGCGGTGGGATCGGCCGTCCCGGAGCTGTTCGGCGGCTCCGCCGACCTGTCCGAATCGAACCTGACCGACGTCAAGGGCGGCGGGGATTTCTCCGCGGCCGATCCGGGGCGGAACCTCCGTTTCGGGGTGCGCGAGCACGCGATGGGAGGCGTCGCGAACGGGATCGCCTACCACGGCGGGTTCATCCCGTACGCGGCGACGTTCCTCACGTTCAGCGACTACATGCGCGGCTCCGTGCGGCTCGCCGCGCTCGCCGGCCTCCACGTCGTGTACGTGTGGACCCACGACTCCGTCGGTCTCGGCGAGGACGGGCCGACCCACCAGCCGGTGGAGCACTACGCGGCCCTGCGCGCGATTCCGAACCTGTGGTTCGTCCGGCCGGGCGACGCGAACGAGACGGCCGCGGCGTGGGCGCTTGCGATCGAGCGGCGCGGCGGGCCGGTCGCGCTGTCGCTCACCCGCCAGAAGCTGCCGACGCTGGCGGGCACGGCGGAGCTCGCCCGCGACGGGGTCCGGCGGGGTGGGTACGTGCTCCGCGAGGCCACCGGCGGGAGTGCTGAGCTCATCCTCGTGGCGACGGGCTCTGAGCTCCAGCTCGCGATGGGCGCCGCGGAGCGCCTCGAGGCCGACGGAACACCGACGCGGGTCGTGAGCCTGCCGTGCTGGGAGCTGTTCGAGGCGCAGGATGCCGCCTACCGCGACGCCGTCCTGCCGCCGGGCGTGCGGGCGCGGGTATCGGTCGAGATGGGCATATCGCTCGGGTGGGAGCGCTGGGTCGGCGACGAGGGCGCGATCGTCGGGCTCGACCACTTCGGCGCGTCCGCGCCGGCCGGGACGATCTTCGAGCGGTTCGGGTTCACCGTCGAGCGGGTGACCGAGGTGGCCCGGGCGGTCGCGGCAGGGAAGGTGCGTGGCCGGGTCGAGACGCTCGACCGCGGGCACCAGCCGGCCGGGCTCGGAGCCGCGCTCGGTGGGACTGACGGGGGTGGTCACGGCGGGGGTGGTCACGGCGGGGGTCGCGGCGGTGAGGCGGTCGGCCACCCGTCGATCCGGACCGGCGAGGCCGGGGTCGACCGGGCGCCCGATACCGACCCGGGCCACAGCTGAGCGGCCCGATGCGCGTCGCGTTCGCCGCCGACCATGCCGGGGCCGCGCTCAAGGCGGAGCTGTTGCGGCGACTCTCGGGGGCCGGGCTGGGGCATGACTTCGTCGACCTCGGGGGTGATGGGTCGGACCCGAACGACGACTACCCGGACTTCGCTCAGCGGCTGGGCGTCGCGGTGCGCGACGGGCAGGCCGATCGCGGGATCCTCATCTGCGGTTCCGGGGTGGGGGCGTCGATCGCGGCGAACAAGATCCGCGGCGTTCGCGCTGCGATCTGCCACGACACGTACAGCGCCCACCAGGGGGTCGAGCACGA
>DASTOB010000055.1:0-13859 GCA_035720425.1 Candidatus Limnocylindrales bacterium | reverse complement strand
ACTGAGTGACTTGGGTGCACCAAAGCGCAGTTGTCAATGCTGGTGCGCACACGCGGCTCCCGCTCCCGGGGCGTACGCAGACATAACTTACCTTATCGGAAGTACTGTCGGACGCAGCTGAGGCGTCCCTCAGTGACCCTGTGCATCGTTTGCGGGGGTCGCTCGTAGACGGTTCTGCCCTCATCGAGGGCCCAGCGGACGACGCCGACCAGGGACGCTCGACGTTCCGTCTCCGCTCGAGTCGTGACGACGATGTCCTTGGACGGCAAGTCCGCAAGGGAGCGCGCGATAGCGATGCGCGTCTCCCGACGATGCCCCACGTCATCGAGCACGACGAGGAGGTCGTAGTCGCTGTCGGCGCTCGCGTGCGCGGCCGCCCGTGAACCGAACAGGACGATCCGCGCCGGATCCACAAGCCGCACGATCCGGTCGACGATGGCCGGCAGCCAGTCGTCTGACGAGCGGCGCAACGACTCGGTCATCGTCACCCTCATCGCCAATCGAGGCGGTCCACCAGCGATCAGAATGTCGCGTCGTCCACTCGGCCGGTCCCCAAACCCCGCGTTTCGAAGCAGCGTAGCCTGTCAATCGACGATCCCCGAAGGTCCGTCGTCAGTGACCTGCGCGGGAGCGCCGGACAGCGGCCACGACGCTTGGCATCGGATCCCCCCATGCGGTGGTTTGCCACTCGGGCGGAAGCGGCAGCATTGCGTCGTCGTCGCTCGCGAGGGCCGCGGCGAGGTCGGCATCGTCGATTGCGTCGGCGTCTTCTTTCCCGCTCGGTCGCTGCGCCCTCGTGTTCGGTGTCGGTGAGCGACTCACCGAACGCCGTCGGTGGATCCAGCCCCCGACGGACGCCCAATTCCAGACGGGGCCTGCCGCCAGCCGGACGACCGGCGCCGGAAAGTCGGCGTGACGCCGCCGCCAGGACTGGATCGTGTTGACCGGGTGCCCCGATCGAGCGGCGATCTCGGCGATGCTGACGAGGTCTGGCCGTTCGTCACGCGCATCTCCGTACGGAGTGGCGGATTCGCTCAGGCGCCTGGGGACTTCGTCCTCGGCTGGCCGTGATGCCAGCTGGAATCCGGCCAGTTCGAAGTCCGGATCGAACGCAAAGGCCAGCTCGATGCCGAGCCTGCGCATCAGGGCGAAGCTCACGTGGTCGACGAAGGAGGCGGCGTACGTGGCGACGTGGTGTGCGGCAAGGGCCTCTCGATGGAGCGCCTCCTCGACCCAGACGATCGACACGATCGGAAGGATCGCGTCCGTGAGGCGCTCCCCCGCTCCCCTGCCGAGCCGGCGCGTCGCAACCGCGAGGGCTTCCACGTGGACGTAGTTGTGGGTCACGAGCTCCGCGGTGCCGGCGAGCGATCGGAACACCGCGCTCGCGTCATCGTGGCGACGGTCGTCCTCGTCGAGGAGCGCGATGAGCGCCGACGTGTCGACGAAGACCTTCATCCGGGGTTCGTCTCGTCGAGATAGCGGTCGTGCTGCTCGGCGAGATCGCCGAGCCCGGAATGGAAGCCGCCGATCGCGCCGAGCGCCCGATCGATCCGCTCGCGCGACTCGTCCTGCGCAATCCACGCGTCGATGGCCTCGCGCACGAGCGCGGCGATCGGTCGCCCGGTCGCCGCCGATCTCTGGCGGAGGACGCCGACCTGCGAGGCCTCGAGGAAGAACTGCACACGTTCCATGTGCGTGACCGTATCACGCGCGTCAAGGATGGGCGTCGAGGAACTCGCGCCGTCGATCGTCCGCAATGACGCAGACCTGTGCGTCAAAGGCCGCCGGGGCCGGCTTCAGCTCGACAGGAAGCCCACCGGGATGTCGCGCAGGGCCGGATCGAGGCGGATCCGCCGGCGGAGATCCTGACGTTCGTCGGGGCCGAGCAACGGGCTGCCGAGCACGAGGTGCGGCGGGGTGGTCCTGGCGGCCTCGATCGCGGCGTCGATCGTCGCCGCGAACATGACGGCATAGCCGATCGCCTCGAGGACCGGCCGCAGGGCGGCTTCGCGATCGGCGTCACCCTCGACGACGAGGATGCGCCTGCCTCGGCCGACGGTCGTCGGCACCTAGGCGCTCGTCTGGTTCATCTCGGCTCCCCCGGCGCAATGCGCCCGAGTCAAGCGACCAACCGTGCCCGCGAACATGGTACCGGGCGGCGCGACGTGCGGTCAGTCCGCGACGTTGCTGCCGGTCACGATCACGAGCGCGGCGAGCTCCGGGTCCGCCTCGCGATCGTCGAGCGCTGCGGCCCACGACGCGGCGGCCGCACCCTCGACGGTGATCCCGAGCGCGGCGCGAAGCTCCGCCTGGGCGTCCCTGAGGGCGGACTCTGACACGAGGGTCATGTCGTCGACCCGGCCGACCATCATCGCGAGCGCTTCCGGCACGGGGACCCGGGTGGCGATCCCGTCGGCGAACGTGTCGGCCCGCGGGGTCTCGACCACCGCGCCGGCGCGCCACGACAGGGTCATCGACGACGCGGCGTCGGACTGGACGCCGACGACGCGCGCGCCGCGCGCCGCGTGGCGCAGCCACGCGCCGACCCCGACGATGAGCGCCCCGTTGCCGACGGGGACGTAGGCGGCGCCGATCGCCGGCAGGTCGCCGGCCGCGATGGCGTCGGTCACCTCGACGGCGAGCGTGCCCGCCCCGGCGGCGACGCGCGGATCGGCCCCGTCGACGAGCAGGTGGGCCCCGTGCTCCGCCGCGTGCTGTTCCGACGCGGCACGCGCCTCGTCGAAGTCCTCCCCCGCCTGGACCACCGTGGCGCCGAAGCGCCGGATCCGCTCGAGCTTGGTGGGATTCGCGTGCGTGTCGGCGAACACGACGACCGGGACGCCGGCCGCGCGGCCGGCGAACGCGATGCCCTGGCCGAAGTTGCCGGTTGAGGCGACGACGAGAGGCCGCTTCGGGCCGACCCTCCCCTCCCCTGCCAGGCCGTGCGCGGCGAGCCAGCAGCCGCGACCCTTGAAGGCACCGATCGGGTTGACCGTCTCGACCTTGACGATGACCGGCCGGCCGGCCCGCTCGGACAGGCCATCGTGAACGTACTGGGGCGAGGCGACGAAGGCCCGGTGGATCAGCTCCCGCGCCGCTCGGATGGCGTCCGGCTGCAGCTCCGGGTCGTCGCGCGGCGCGAAGGGCACGAACGGTGGCCTCCCGGCGGGCAACGAAACGCCCGAAGGAACCGCCGGCTCGACCTCGGCTCCGCTGATGCAAGCACCTGCGGCTCCGTTGTCGCTCCAGGGCCCCTTCGGGCAAGACCTACTCTACGTGGCGCGGGAGGGGGCCGATAGTGGGTTATCCACGACTTTCGCGGATCGAGGCCGTTTCCCGGGAACGTTGTCCACAGCTCATCCACGAAACCGGCCGATCGGTCAGGGCTCCGGAGGGCGACGGCGCGGCGGCGCGGCGGCGGGCGCGGCGGCGGCGCGGCGGCGTGGACTGCGCCGGTACAACGAAACGCCCGAAGGAACCGCCGGTCCGTAGTCGGCTCCGCTGATGCAAGCACCTGCGGCTCCGCTTTCGGTCCAGGGCCCCTTCGGGCAAGACCTACTCTATCCGGCGCACGCGGGCGTCCGATAGTGGGTTATCCACGACTTTTGCGGGCCGAGGGCTGTTTCGGGAGGGGTTATCCACAGTCCGCCAACAGGTGTCGCGCAGGGCGGGCCAACGGGGCCGACGGGCGTCACTCAAGCGGCCAGTCCGACCCCTCGGCGAGGACCGGCAGGCCGAGCTCATCGTGGACGAGTGACGGCCCGTCACCGACGCGCCAGATGCCCGCCCAGGTCCGCTCGACCGTGACCGGCCCAAAGGTCAGGCCCAGGTCGAGCCCAACGACGATCGCCGCGAGCTCGACCGTCATGCCCCCGGCGATCCGGGCACGGAGGCGATCGATCGCGGCGATTGTCGCGATCGGCGATCCCTCGACGAGCAGGAGCCCGTCCCGGTCCCAGGGCCGGCCGACGACGTGGCCGATCCCGTCCGCACCGACGGTGTTGCCGTGGATCGTCCCGTCGCCCTCCGGGTGGAGCGTGAGGAGGCCGGCCGCGGTGCTCAGCTCGGTATGGCTGAACCGCCCATCGGGGTCCGTCTCGAGGAGGAGCGAGCTGATCACCGCGCCGTCCGCGACGCGCACCTCGCGCCAGCGCCGGCCGCGACGGCCTTCTGCCACGGACCAGGTCACGACCGACCCGTCCCCCAACCCGCCCCGACCCCCGACCCGGACGAACGCGGTCACCGCCGCCCCCGCGCGAGCTAGTCGGGCGTGACGGCGGCGGCCGACGCGGCGACGGCCCGCAGCTCACCCGCGAGCGACGGGGCGATCCGCCCATGGACCCGCACGTCCCGCTCGCGGTACTCGAGCTCGACGGTCCCCCGCTCACGCACGCGCGCGAGCAACTCGCCCGCGGCGTATGGCACCGCCACGTCGACGTCCTCCCACAGCGAGGCGAGGAGGGCGGCGATCTCGGCGCGGAGCGTGTCCATCCCGTAGCCGGTCAGGGCGCTGACGAACACTGAGCCCGCGATGGCCGGCGCCGGCGTGTCGCCGTTGCGGGCGGCGGCCTCGAGCAGGTCCACCTTGTTGAACGCGACGAGGCGCGGCTTGTCGCCCGCGCCGAGCTCGTCGAGCACGGTCTGGACGGTCAGCCGGTGCTCGGCGAAGTGGGCGTCGGCGGCATCGACGACCTCGACGAGCACGTCCGCGCGGTTGACCTCCTCGAGCGTCGCGCGGAACGCGTCGACGAGTTGGTGCGGGAGCTTGTGGATGAACCCGACCGTGTCGGTCACGATCGCCGTCTGCCCGTCGCCGAGGCGGACCTGGCGCGACGTGGGATCGAGCGTCGCGAACAGCTTGTCCTCCGCGCGTGCCACCTCGGATCCGACGAGCGCATTGAGCAGGGTCGACTTGCCGGCGTTCGTGTAGCCGACGATGCCGACGGTGGGCTTGAGCCGACGGTCGCGGCCCCGGGCGGCGGTCGCCCGTTGCTGGCGGACGGCCTCGACACGCTCCTTCATCTTCTTGATCCGCTCGCGAATGATCCGCCGGTCCGTCTCGAGCTGGGACTCGCCGGGGCCGCGGGTCCCGATCCCGCCGGCCGTGCGCGACAGGTGAGTCCACAGGCGGGTCAGGCGCGGCAGCTGGTACTCGAGCTGGGCGAGTTCCACCTGGAGCCGGCCCTCGTGGGTCTGGGCGTGCTGGGCGAAGATGTCGAGGATCAGCCGGCTGCGGTCGATGACCTTGACGTTGAGGAGGCCCTCGAGCGCTTTCTGCTGCGCCGGAGACAGCTCGTCGTCGGCGATGAGCACCTCGAAGCCGGTCTCGCTGCGAGCGTGGGACAGCTCCTCCGCCTTGCCCTTGCCGATGTACCAGTTCGGATCGATGTGACGCCGGTTCTGCCACTCCGCCCCGACCACCTCGGCGCCGGCGGTCGAGGCGAGGCTGGCGAGCTCGGCGAGCGAGTCCTCCGCCGACCAGCCACCGTCGGAACCGGTGTCGACCGCGACGAGGAAGACCTTCTCGACGGGCGCGGCGAGGTCGATGAGCGTGGAGCGGGCCATGGCCGGAGTCTACCGCCGATGGCCCTTCCGGCTGCGCAGGACCCCCACCGTTGGCCTATGGCCGTGGCGCGCGCGGGCACCGACCCTGTGGGGTGCCGTGCAGCACCATCCGGTTCCGTCCCTCCGTGTCCGAACGTCGAGCCCGCTCCCCAGCGCGGGCTGGTTGCGTCCGTCCGTGCCCGGGCGCGACCTCCCGATCCCGGAGTCGGCCGCCCGGCGCTGGTCGATTCGCGCGGTCGCGCTCCTCGCGCTGGCGGTCACGGCGGGCTATCTCACGTGGCGCGTCGGCTGGACGATCGACCCGGCCGTGCCGTGGCTGTCGGCCGCCCTGGTCATCCTCGAGATCCACGCCGCCCTTGGCCTCGCCCTGTTCACGTTCTCGCTGTGGGACGTCGACCGCCGGCCGGAGAGTCGCGACGTTACCAGGACGAAGGCGAAGATCGCGGTCCTCCTGCCGACCTACAACGAGGGGCTCGAGGTCCTGACGCCGACGGTCGCCGCCGCCGTCGCGATGCGCCCGCGCCACGAGACGTGGGTGCTCGACGATGGCGACCGACCCGAGGTCGCGGAGCTTGCCGCCGCTCTCGGCGCGCGCTACCTGACCCGGCCGACCCACGAGCATGCCAAGGCCGGCAACCTCAACCACGCCCTCGGCCTCATCGACGCGGAGTTCATCGCCGTCCTCGACGCGGACCACGTGGCCGAGCCGGACTTCCTCGTTCGAACGCTCGGCTACTTCGACGATCCGCGGGTCGCCCTCGTCCAGACGCCGCAGGAGTTCTACAACACGGACTCGTTCGAGCACGAGGCGTCCGACGGTCGGGCGACGACCGGCGGCGCGGCCGGCTCGGCGCCCGGAGCGGGTGCCGGCGCCGACGACCAGCGCTTCCACGAGCAGACGCTGTTCTACCGCGTCCTCCAGCCCGGCAAGAACCGCTGGGCCGCGGCGTTCTGGTGTGGCACCGGTGCGGTCGTTCGCGTGGCCGCCCTGCGTGAGGTGGGCGGCGTCGCGACCGACACGATCACCGAAGACATCCACACGACGATCCGCTTCCACCGCCGCGGCTGGAAGACGGTCTACCACAATGAGGTTCTTGCCCGCGGTCTCGCGGCGAGCGATGCGGAGACCTACCAGCTCCAGCGACTGCGCTGGGGCACCGGCGCGATGCAGGTCCTGCGGGTCGAGAACCCGCTCTTCGTGTCCGGCCTGACGATCCGCCAGCGCCTCGCCTACGCGGCCACGCTGCTCGGCTGGTTCGACGCGTGGCGCTCGCTCGGCTACCTGCTCCTGCCGATCGCCGTCGTGACCACCGGCGCCGTGCCGATCCGGGCCGAGCCGGCGGTGTTCCTGGCCGCCTTCGGGACGACGTTCGTGCTCCAGCAGCTCGCCCTGCGGCTGCTCAGCCGGGGCGCGCATCGGCCGATCCTGTCGGTCATGTTCGAGCTCGTCCGGATGGCCCCGAACCTGCTCGCGACGACGACCCTCGTGACCCGCCGGCGGGCCACGTTCCGGGTCACGCCGAAGGGCCGGACTGGCACGGCGCGCCGGCCGATCCACACGCCGATCCTCCTCCGCGCTGTCGGATTTCTTAGCATCGTCGGTGCCGCCTGGTACACCGCGACCCTGATGGGCGCGACGCCGACCCGCTACGAGGTGCCGTGGGCCGCCCACGCCACGTTCGGCTGGCTGTCGCTCAACGTCGTGCTCCTCGTGCTCGCGATCGGGCGGATCCGCTCGATGCGCTTCGCCGCGGAGCGGCGCGCGGCATTCCGCTTCGAGACCGCGTTCGACGGCCGCCTCGGCGGCCTGCCCTGCCACGTGACCGACGTGTCCCTGACGGGCGCCCGGGTCGAGATGACCGGGCTCGTGTCCGGCATGGTCCACCAGGTCCTCGTCATCGACCTCGAGGACGGTGAGGTCCGGCTCGACGCGGCCGTCCGATCGCGCCGCCTGTTCGGCGACGGGATCGTGTGCGGGCTCGAATTCCTGCCAGGCCAGCACGAGGCGCGGGCCCGCCTCTCGCTCGCCCTGTTCCACGACGAGCGGATCGTCCGCGAGCGCGAGCGGGAGCGGGAGCGCGCCCGACGCCGTCGGCGCAAGGCGGCCCGGCCGACCGACCTCGAGGCACCCGCGGCCGCCTGAAGCCGCTCAGGACCGCTCGACCAGTCGCTCCGCCGCCGTGACGGCGGTGGGCAGCGGATCAGCCGCGGCGTCGAGCCAGTCCACCCCGGGTTCCGCGCGGAACCACGTGCGCTGGCGCTTGGCAAAGGCGACGTTCCGGGCCGTGTCCTCGGCGATTGCGGCGCCGACCGTGAGCCGGCCGTCGAGAACGGCCCAGGCCTCCCGGTAGCCGATCGCGCTGAACGCGGGGAGGGACGGGTCGAACCGCTCCCTGAGGGCGCGCGCCTCGTCGATGAGGCCGGCCTCGAACTGGGCCCGGGCTCGCTCGGCGATCCAGCGCCGGTGCGTGGCCGGGTCGACGGCCAGCCCGATCCAGGCGACCGGCCCGTCGTAGCCGCGCGGAGCGGGAAGCGGCGCGTCGCCGCGCAGCTCGGCGATCTCGAGGGCCCGGGCGACCCGGCGCGGGTTGCGCAGGTCCGTCCGCGCGGCGAGCCCCGGAGCGAGGGCCGCGAGGCGGGCGCCGGCCGCCGCGACGCCGTGGGCACCGAGCTCGTCCTCGATCCGGGCCCTGACCGCCGCGTCCGAGGGCAGCGCGTCCGTCGCGATCCCCCGCGCCACGGCGCGCAGGTAGAGCCCCGTCCCGCCGACGAGGACGGCGAGCCCCGCGCTCGCCGCGATGCCGGCGAGGGCGCCCGACGCATGCTCGACGAAGTCCGCCACCGAGAACGGCGTGTCGGGGTCGACGAGGTCGAGCCCGTGATGCGGGATCCGGGCCCGCTCGTCCGGGCCGACCTTGGCCGTCCCGATGTCGAGCCCGCGGTAGACCTGGCGGGAGTCGGCCGAGATGATCTCGGCGGCCACTCCCCTCCCCCGCAGCTCGTCGGCGAGGCGGAGGGCGAGCCCGGTCTTGCCGGTCGCCGTCGCACCGGCGATGACGAGCAACGGCGGCGCCGTCACGCGGGGATCACTACCCCGCGGAGTGCGTAGGGGCCGGCGTGTTCGATCCGGACGTCGACGAGCCGGCCGACGAGCGAGGCGGGCCCGGCCAGGTGGACGAGCTTGTTCTGGCGCGACCGCCCGGACAGTCGAGCCGCCCCGTCGGTGTCGGCCGCCCGCCCGTCGTCGGCCGCCCGCCCGTCGTCGGCCGCGTCGTGGTCGTGGGCCCGAGGCGACGCGACCGCGTCGATGAGCACCTCGACGGTTCGGCCCAGCCAGGCCCGGTTGCGCTCGAGCCCGATCGACTCCTGCACCGCGAGGAGCGTGTTCAGGCGGCGCCGCTTGTCGGCCGCCGGCACGTCGTCCGGGAGTCGCGCCGCGGGCGTCCCGGGCCGCTCCGAGTACGCGGCCGCGAAGACCTGGTCGTAGCGGACGGTCTCGAGCAGGCGGAGGGTCGCCTCGAACTGCGCCTCCGTCTCGCCGCAGAAGCCGACGATCACGTCGGTCGAGATCGCGATGTCCGGCACCGCCTCGCGGATGCGGGCGAGCCGCTCGAGGTAGTGCCCGATCGTGTACTGCCGGCCCATCCGGCGGAGCACCGCGTCGTCGCCGGACTGGACCGGCAGGTGGAGGTGCTCGCACACCGACGGGCAGTCGGCGAGCGCGGCGATGAGCCGATCGGAGAGATCCCACGGGTGGCTCGTCACGAACCGGAGGCGCGGGATGGCCGGCGCGCCGTCGGCGGTGCGGAGGCCGTCGATGGCGCGGATCAGCTCGGCGAGATCCGGACGGCCATGGAGGTCGAGGCGCCGACCCGCCCAGCGTTCCGCGTCGACGTGGGCGAAGCGCGGCTCGGGGGCGAGGTCGTGGCCGTAGCTATTGACGTTCTGTCCGAGCAGGGTGACCTCGCGGTAACCGGAGGCCGCGAGCGTGCGCGCCTCCGCGACGATCTCGTCGAACTGGCGGCTCCGCTCCGGCCCGCGGCTGAACGGGACGATGCAGTACGTGCACGTCTTGTCGCAGCCGTAGATGATCGGCAGCCACGCGCTCGTCGCGGATCCGCGGGCGATCGCGCCGGCGGACACGGCGGCGGCGCGCGTGCGGGCCAGCCCGTCGGCCGAGGCGAGCCCGAGCCGGTCGACGAGCTCCGGCTCCTCGTCCGGGCGCAGGAACAGGTCGACCGCGGGGTAGCGTCGCGCCAGCGCGTGGCGGTCCTGGTCGCGGACCGCGCAGCCGGTCAGCACGACGCGCAGCCCCGGATGCGCTGCCTTGAGCCGCGCGAGGTGGCCCTGCCGGCCGATCACCTTCTGTTCGGCCGCCTCGCGGATCGCGCACGTGTTGATGACGATGAGGTCCGCCTCGTCGAGCGTCGGCGCCTCGGCGCAGCCGGAGGCCAGCAGCCGGCCGGCCATCTCCTCTGAATCGCTCCGATTCATCTGGCAGCCGAGGGTCCAGAGATGGAACCGGGGCAGGGTGCGCGACTCCGGCAGGTACTCCTCGAGGCGGTCGTCGGCCGGGGCGGGCGCGGCCCGCGGCGCGGTCACCGGCCCCGGCGCCACGAGGTCGAGGACGGGCAGCGAGCGGCGCAGCGTGGGTGTATCGGTCACGGCCGGGTCATGGTATCCCGAACTTCGCCCGGAACACGCTACGCTGTGCGGCCATGGACCTGCTCTTCAACCCCGAGACCTGGGTCGCGCTCGTCACCCTCACGGTGCTCGAGATCGTGCTCGGGATCGACAACGTCATCTTCATCTCGATCCTCGTCGGCCGGCTGCCGGAGGCGCAGCGCGAGCGCGCGCGGGTCATCGGCCTGGGGCTCGCGATGGGCATGCGCATCCTGCTGCTGCTCACGATCTCGTGGATCATCGGCTTGACGGCGCCCGCCTTCACGTTGCTCGACAACGACTTCTCGTGGCGGGACCTCATCCTCATCGGCGGCGGCCTGTTCCTGCTCTGGAAGGCGACGACGGAGATCCACGAGTCGCTCGAGGGCGCGACCCACGAGGAGGGCGTCGTCCGGGGCGGCGCGACGTTCCGCGGCGTGATCTTCCAGATCGTCCTGCTCGACATCGTGTTCTCGCTCGATTCGGTCCTCACCGCGGTGGGGCTCGTGCGGGACCTCCCCGTCATGATCGCCGCCGTCGTCATCGCCGTCGGGGTCATGTTGTTCGCGTCGGGGCCGCTGTCGGCATTCGTCCACCGGCACCCGTCGGTCAAGATGCTCGCCCTCGCGTTCCTGCTCCTCATCGGGGTGACCCTCGTCGCGGACGGCTTCGGCTTCCACCTCGACAAGGCGTACATCTACGCCGCGATGGGCTTTTCGGTCTTCGTGGAGGCGCTCAACCTGCGCGCGTCGCGCAAGCGGCGCGAGGCGCCGGTCGAGCTGCGGGCGACGTTCGTCAAGGAAGAGGCGGAGGGCGGGGCGACGCCCGGCTGACCGGCTCTGGTCAGGCGCCGGCGAGTCGGCTCCTGACGCGCTCCCCCACTCCGTCGGGGATCGACAGGGCGGCGATCGCCTCGCCGTATGGGCCCAGGTCGCCGTGATAGTCGGTCCCGCCGGTCCTGACGAGCCCGAGCGCGTCGGCGACCTGCCCAACCTGCTCGACCGTCTCCGCGCTCCAGGCGAGGTAGTGGACCTCGAGCCCGCCGAGCCCGACGGTGATGAGGTCACGCACGACCGACTGGCGCTCCGCCGCCTCCGAGAAGTGGGCGAGCACCGGCAGGCCGCCGGCGGCGCGGATCGCTCCGATCGCCTCCACCGGCCCGAGGCCGTCGCGCGGGACCCAGGCCGGCATGCCGTGGCCGAGCAGGCGGCGGAAGGCGTCCTCGACGCTCGTCGCGTGGCCGCGGGCGATGAGCGCACGGGCGACGGTCGGCCGGCCGAGGGCGTCGTCGTCGGTCCACGCGGCGGCTTTGATCTCGTCGTCGATCGGCATGTCGAGGTCGCGCAGGCGGGCGAGGATCCGGCTGAACCTGGTCCTTCGGGCCTCGCGCTGACGGGCGAGCGCCTGTTCGAAGGCCTCGTCAGCGGGGTCCACGCCGAGGCCGAGGACGTGGAGCTCGCCCTCCCAGTGGCCGGCGTCGGCGGGCACGATGCAGTTGATCTCGACCCCGGGCACGAGGGTCAGGCCGGGGGGTACGTGTGGCGCCACCTCGCGGACGCCGGCGAGCGTGTCGTGGTCGGTCAGGGCGAGGAGGCGGACGCCGGCGGCGGCTGCGTCGGCCACGAGGGCGCCAGGCTCGAGCACGCCGTCGGATCGGCGACTGTGGGTGTGGAGGTCGACCGTGGCCGGTTGCGTGGGGATCGGCCGGTCGGCCCGGAGGCCATGGCGTGGTCCGGCGGGAGTCCCCGCTCTGGGTGGCGGCCCGGCGGCCGACACCGCTACGGTTCGGTCAGGCGCTGGATCCGTTCGATGGCCAGCGCTCGGCCGGTCGCGGGGTCGACGTCGACCTGGACCGCGTTGAACACGACGGGGCCGCTGCCGACCTCGAAGCGGGTCGGCAGGGCGTTGATGAAGCGCGGCAGGACGGTCGCCGGGTCGAACCCAATGACGCTCCAGATCGGACCGGTCATCCCGGCGTCGGTCAGGTAGGCGGTTCCCTTCGGCAGGATCCGCTCGTCCCCGGTCACGACGTGGGTGTGGGTCCCGACGACCGCGCTGACCCGCCCGTCGAGGTACAGGCCGAGGGCGTTCTTCTCCGAGGTGAGCTCGCAGTGGAAGTCGACGATCCGGATCGGCGGCAGCGGCTCCGAGGACTCGTCGAGGAGGCGGTCCGCGTCTGTGAACGGGTTGTCGATCGGCTGCATGTACGTCCGGCCCTGGAGGTTGATGACCGCGAGCTCCGACCCGTCGAGCGCGTGGTAGACGCCCCAGCCGCGGCCGGGCACCCCCGTCGTGCCGTAATTGAGCGGGCGGAGGACGCGCTCGGAGCGCTCGAGGAACGGGTAGATCTCCTTCTTGTCCCAGATGTGGTTGCCCGACGTGATCACGTCGACGCCGGCGGCGAAGAGCGCCTCGGCGGTCGACTCGGTCAGGCCCATGCCGCCGGCGAGGTTCTCCCCGTTGGCGGTGACGAAGTCGACGCCGCGCTCGTCGCGCAGCGCGGGCAGGAGCTGCTCGACAGCGATCCGGCCGGGCTTGCCGATGACGTCGCCGATGAACAGGATCCGGCACGCCCCCGGCGGGCGCGGAGCGTTGCCGTTCGACTGGTTCCCGAGCCGCGTTCGACCCACGACGGTTGCTGATCCCGGATTCGGTGATGTCGGCATCCGCGCAAGGGTAGCCGAGGCGCGGTGTAACGGTTCCCGGTGTCCAGCGTTGATACGGGCATGAGTGACCGCGGTCCTGGACCGACCATGGAGCGATACGCCGCGGCATCGGCCGTCGCGGCCGCGATCATCACCGTGGCCTCGATCCCGGTGTTTCGCTTCCTCTACCGCGACTGCTCCGAGCTGGGATGCCTGGCCATCCTGCTGTTCATCCCGACGGCGGCCATCGGATCGGCGATCGCAGCGATCGTGGTCGGGGCGAAGGCGCGGCGCGGGCCAGGCGGGTACGTCGTAACGATGATCGCGGCGGCAGTCGGCTTCGTGGTCGCACTCCTCCTGGCTCGCGCGGTCAACCTCTTGGGCGCCTGATCGCCGCCGTTCCCGGCGCGCCCGCTACTTGGCGTATTCCACGGCCCGGGTCTCGCGGATGACCGTGACCTTGATCTGGCCGGGATAGGTCAGCTGCTCCTCGATCTTGCGCACGATGTCGCGCGCGAGGCGCCCGGCCGTCAGGTCGTCGATCTCCTCGGGCCGAACGAGGATGCGGACCTCGCGTCCGGCCTGGACGGCGAACGAGCGCTCGACCCCGGAGAAGCTTTCGGCGATCGCCTGGAGCTCCTCGAGCCGCTTCACGTACGTCTCCATCGTCTCGCCCCGGGCGCCCGGCCGCGACGCGCTGATCGCGTCGGCGACCTGGACGATCGGCGACTCGACGCAGGCGTACTCCACCTCCTGGTGGTGGGCGGCGATGCCGTTCACGACCTTGAACGAGAGGTTGTGGCGCTGGGCGATCTGGGCGCCGATCGCCGCGTGCGGGCCCTCGACCTCGTGATCGACGGCCTTGCCGATGTCGTGGAGGAGGCCGCCCATCTTGGCGGCCATGATGTCGACGCCACCGATCTCGGACGCGATGGTCGCCGCGAGGTTGCTCGTCTCGATCGAGTGGACAAGCACGTTCTGGCC
>DASTOB010000054.1:0-3414 GCA_035720425.1 Candidatus Limnocylindrales bacterium | reverse complement strand
CTTCGCCAGCCAGGCGGCCGGCCGGGTGATGATCGGCCAGGGCTCCGGGCGGATCGTGAGCCTGAGCAGCCAGGCCGGCTTCGTGGCCCTGCCGACCGAGTCCGTGTACTGCCTGTCCAAGGCCGCCGTGGCCCACCTGACCAAGTGCCTCGCGGTCGAGTGGGGCCGCCACGGCATCACCGTCAACGCCGTGGCCCCGACGTTCATCCGCACGCCCGGGACGGAGAAGTGGCTCCATGACCCGGCCTTCGTGGCCGAGACCGTCGAGCGGATCGCCGGGGTTCACCGGATCGGCGAGCCGATGGACGTCGCCGGCGCGGTCGTGTTCCTCGCCTCACCGGCCGCCTCGCTCATCACCGGCACGACCCTCATGGTCGACGGTGGCTGGACGGCCCGGTAGCGCGGTGCCGGACGGCGTCTCCCTCGCGTGAAGGTCGCCCACGTCCGCGAGCGGACCGCCTCGGCCGGAGCGCCGTTCCGCCTCGCCGCGGCGCTCGATCCCGGTGAGCGTCCGCGTCGCTGGCTCGACCTCGAGGTCGCTCGGCGCCGGCTCGTGGCGGCAGATCCGGGGCGCGCCCACAACAGCGCACTCGCCCGGGTCCCAATCGCGACCCTCGACGATCACCTGGCGCGCGGGCTGCGCGTCGCGGCGCTCGGCGAACTCCTCGACGAGCGGGCCCTCGACGCCGCGCGTATCGACGCGGGCATCGCCGATGACCCGGACGACGCGGACGACGACGCCATCCTCGATGCCGCGGACCTGCAGTTCGGCCCCCCGATCCTTCGGCCGCCCTCGTTCCGCGACTTCTACAGCTTCGAGCGGCACGTCGCGACGATCTGGGGCCGGCGCGGCGCGGACGTGCCGGAGGCGTGGTACCGGCTGCCGATCTTCTACTTCAGCAACACCTCTGAGATCCGCGGTCACGATGAGCCGGTCTGGGCCCCGCGCGGCAGCACGGAGCTCGACTTCGAGCTCGAGCTCGGCGCGCTCGTCGACACGCAGGCACGAGATCTCGAGCCCCACGCGGCCGAGGACGTGATCGGCGGCTTTCTCGTCGTCAACGACTGGTCCGCGCGTGACCTCCAGCGCGACGAGACGACCGTCCGCCTCGGTCCCGCCAAGGGCAAGGACTTCGCGACGTCGATCGGCCCGTGGCTCGTTACGCCGGACGAGCTGGCCGACGTGCACCGCTCGCCCGGCGGCATGCCGGACGTGCGGATGACGGCCACGGTCCGGACGGCCGACGGGCGGACCGTGGCGGTCAGTGACGGCCGATCCGGCTCGGCCCGGTTTTCGTTCGCCGACATGCTCGCCCGCGCGAGCGCCGATGTCCGTCTTCGGCCGGGCGACCTGGTCGGCAGCGGCACCGTCGGTGGCGGCTGCCTGCTCGAGGTCCGCGACGAGACGCTCGGCCGATACCTCGAGCCCGGCGACGAGGTGACCCTGTGGATCGAGCATATCGGCGAGCTGCGCTCGCCGGTCGTCGCCCGGCCCGAGGGACACGCTCCGGCCTAACGGCGCGGCCGGCAGGATCGCTGCAACAGTTCTCGCTCCTCGACCGTCGCACACCGTGAGATGAGCGACGCGCCGTCGCAGTTCCTTCGAATCGGAAGGGTATGGCTGGCCGGCCTGCTCGCCGCCGTCGTGGTCGGGTGCGGGGGTCCAGCCGCCACGCCCACTGCCACCGATCAGGCCCTCGCGCACACCGCGCAGCCAGGCAGGCCGCTCCTCGCGGAGCCGATCCCGGAGGACATCGCGGAAGCGATGCACTTCCGCGAGACGATGGGCCTGCGCGCGGATCGGGCCTATGTCGAAATCGTCGCCCGTGATCCGCGCGCGACGACCGGGTACGTCCATGTGCCGCTCCTGCCGGAGGAGGAACAGGAGCTCAAGCGCCGTCAACGGATGGCCGATTCGATCCTCGCGGACGTCCAGGCCTACACGACGGCCCACGCGGACGAGTTCGCCGGCCTGTACCTCGATCAGCAGCACGGCGGCATCCTCGTCACGCGGTGGACCGCGAACGCCGAAGTCCACGACGCGGCCCTGCGGTTGATCGTCGGTGCGCGGGGCGCGGTCGTCGGGACCGAGGCGCTGTTTTCGTACCGTGAGCTCCGCCGGCTGCAGGACGTCGTCGCCGCCGACGCGGACTGGTTCGCGACGATCCCGGCCCGGCTCCAGGGCGTCGGGGTCGACGAAATCAGGAACGTGCTGCGTGTCGACATCTCGAGCGCGAATCCCGACGCGGAAGCGATTATCCGGCACCACTTCGGGCTTGGTACCCAGCTCGAGGTCATGTCCGATGGTACCGGCGCGGCGCTCCTGCCGGTGGGCTGGGTCCGAGGTCGGACGGTCATGGCTCACGGCGGACCGCCCGGCGATGATGCGGCGAGGTTGAACGTCACGTATCGGACCGATGTTCCGGGCTGGTGCGGCGGCGGCGACATCGGCTTCGGCGTCACGCCCGATGGCTCGTTCGAGATTCCGTGCAAGGCCGGCCGGCGCACGATCGTCATCGAGGTTTCGATGCCGGACGAGTGGGTCGTCGTCGGCGCCGTCGAGGTCGACGTTCCGGCGGACCGGGCCATCGAGACGGTGATCGTGCTCGACCCGTTGCCAGCCCAGGATCCTGACCCGTCATCGACCCCCGACCCGCGCGTCGGTCCTCGCTAGACTTTCGAGCGACGAGGAGGGTCGGCCGATGTTCTACGTCGCCCGCGGCAACGTGCCACCCAAGCGCCACACGCAGCACCGCGCGCCGGACGGGTCGCTCTACGCGGAGGAGCTGTTCGGGGTCGAGGGATTCACCGGTCGGTCGTCGCTTCTCTACCACCTCGTGCCGCCGACGCGGACGCACCTCGTCGAGCCGGTCCGTCGGGTCATCCATGAGGAGGCCGACGACGAGGCGCACCGGCATCGGCTCGTCAACACCACCGGCGTCGAGCCTGCCGGCGACGCGGTGTCCGGCCGGCTGCCGCTCTTCTTCAACGCCGACATCGTTATGGGCGTCGTCCGTCCGGCCGAGGCCATGCCGGCCGGGCGGTTCTACCGGAACGGCCAGGCTGACGAGCTGCTGTACGTTCACGAGGGCAGCGGGTCGCTCAACACGATCTTCGGGCGCCTCCGCTACGGCGCGGGCGACTACCTCGCCCTGCCGATCGGCACGACCTGGCGGCTCGACCCCGACGACGGCGTGGCGCAGCGGATGCTGTGGCTCGAGTGCCCATCGGAGATCGAGCCGCCGAAGCGCTACCGGAACGACTACGGGCAATTGCTCGAGCACAGCCCGTACCACCAGCGCGACATCCGGATTCCCGACTGGGTCGAGCCGCGTGACGACGCCGGCGACTTCGTGATCGACGTGAAGGTCCGCGACCGGATCACCGCCTACCACTACCGCCACCACCCGTTCG
>DASTOB010000053.1:0-4519 GCA_035720425.1 Candidatus Limnocylindrales bacterium | reverse complement strand
GACCGACTCCCGTCGCCGGCCGCGGCCCCGGATCTCGTAGCCGCGGGAAGGTTGGAGTTCCTCGCGCCCGATGAAGGCCGCTTCCCGGCACTGCGCATCGCGCGAGCGGCGGGTCGCATCGGCTCGCGGGCCAGCGCTGCCCTCATCGCGGCCGACGAGGTCGCCGTGGCTCGCTTCCTTGCCGGCACGCTCGACTTCCCGGGCATCCCGCGTCTGCTCGAGGCGGCCGTGGCCCGCTTCGGCGAAGGGGCCGACCAGTCGCCCGATCTCGAGACCCTCGTCTCGCTCGATGCCGAGGTGCGGGCCGTATTCGCGCACGGCCCGATCGGAGCAGCGTGATGCAGATCTTCGAGCCGATCATCACGATCTTCTTGTTCTTCCTGATCCTCGGGTCGCTCGTCGTGTTCCATGAGCTCGGTCACTTCGTCGTGGCGCGGCTGGCCGGCGTCCGTGTCCTCGAGTTCGGGATCGGGTTCCCGCCCCGTGCCAAGGTCCTGCGCTCCGGCGGCGAGACGCTCTACACGCTGAACTGGCTGCCGATCGGCGGTTTCGTGCGGCTCGAGGGCGAGGACGGCGATGACGGCGACGACCCCCGTTCGTTCGTCAACGCCGGCATCCCGAAGCGACTCGTGATCCTCCTCGCCGGGGTCGCCATGAACCTCGTGGCGGCGTTCCTCATCTTCACCTCGATCGCCTGGCTCGCGACGCCGCTCGTCGGTGCCCGGATCGTCGACGGCGCGGACCCCGGCTCGCCCGCCGATGAGATCGGCCTGGTCGCCGGCGACGCGATCGTGACCGTCGACGGCGAGGCATTCGATTTCTACGGTCGGAGCCTCGTCCAGGCGCTCCGCGACAAGGCCGGCCAGACCGTCACGCTCGAGGTGGATCGGGCGAGCGGCGAGCGCGAGACGCTGACGGTCACCCTCCGGCCCCCGGAGCAGCTCGGGCCGCGGGTGGGTCCGCTCGGCATCGGTGTGCCGATCGGCTACTACTACGGCGAGTACGTCGGCCGCGACTTCGGCTCGGCCGTGTCGATCGGGGCGACCGAGACGGTTCGCTGGTTCGGCCTCATCCTCGCCGGGCTCGGCCAGATCGTGGGCTCGTTCATCGATGACCCGACCGCGCCGCCGCAGGCAGCCGGGCCCGTCGGCATCGCGACCCAGATCGGGGACGTGTTCTTCAACGCCGGGCCGATCCTGACCCTCTACGTCGCGGCGATCCTGTCGGCCAACCTCGCGCTCGTGAACGCGCTGCCGTTCCCGCCGCTCGACGGCGGCCGGATCCTCATGATCGTCCTCAAGCGCGCGTTCGGGCAGCGGATCAGCCTGCGGGCGGAGCGCCTGACCTACGTCGTCGGCTTCGTCTTCCTGTTCGCGTTCCTCATCTGGGTGACCGGGTTCGACATCATCCGCGGCCTCAACGGCGGCGCCACCCCGTGAACCCCCCGGCCGATGCGGTGAGGCCGGCCCGCCGGCCGACGGTATCGGTCGACGTCGGTGGCGTGCTCGTCGGTAGCGCCCACCCGATCGTCGTCCAGTCGATGACGAACACCGACACGGCCGATCCGGACGCGACCGCCATCCAGGTCGCTCGCCTCGCCCATGCCGGCTCGCAGCTCGTCCGGATCACGGTCAACACGGAGGCCGCCGCCGCCGCCGTGCCGGAGATCGCTCGCAAGCTCGCCGGACTCGGGGTCGATGTGCCGGTCATCGGCGACTTCCACTACAACGGGCACAAGCTCCTCGTCGAGTTCCCGGACATGGCGCGGTCGCTCGCGAAGTACCGGGTCAACCCGGGCAACGTCGGCGCCAAGCGACACGACGAGCACTTTGCAACGATCGTGCGGGTCGCGATCGACAACGACAAGCCGGTCCGGATCGGGGTCAACTGGGGTTCGCTCGACCAGGCGCTCCTGACCGAGCTCATGGACGTCAACGCCAGGTCGGCCGAGCCGCGCGACGCGCGCGACGTGATGATCGAGGCGATGATCGAGTCGGCCATGCGCTCCGCGGAGCTCGCCGAGGAGGTCGGCCTGCGCCACGACCGGATCATCCTGTCGGCCAAGGTGTCCGGGGTGCGCGACCTCGTCGACGTCTATCGGCTCCTCGCCGCCCGGTCCGACTATCCGCTCCACCTCGGCCTGACCGAGGCCGGCATGGGAGACAAGGGGGTGATCGCCTCGACCGCCGGTCTTGCGCTCCTGCTCGCCGAGGGGATCGGCGACACGATCCGCGTGTCGCTCACCCCGGAGCCCGGTGCGCCGCGCGAGCGCGAGGTGGAGGTCGCCCAGCAGATCCTCCAGTCGATGGGGCTGCGCTCGTTCCTGCCCCAGGTGTCGGCCTGCCCCGGCTGCGGCCGCACGACGTCGACGTTCTTCCAGGAGATGGCCCAGCAGATCCAGGGCTACCTGAAAGAGCGGATGCCGGAGTGGCAGACCTCGCACCCGGGCGTCGAGGACCTGCGGGTCGCGGTCATGGGCTGCGTCGTGAACGGTCCTGGCGAGTCCAAGCACGCCGACATCGGGATCTCGCTACCGGGCACGTTCGAGGAGCCGGTGGCCCCGGTGTTCATCGACGGTCGCCTCGACCGAACGCTCCGCGGCGACGGCCTCGTCGCCGAGTTCATCGACATCCTCGAAGGCTACGTCGAGCGCCGCTTCCCGACCCCGGCCTGAGCGACGGCTCGTCTACCGGCCTGGCTCCGGCCACGCCCCACGACCCAGCCGTTGAGGGTCCACCCCTCCGGGTGTATACTCGCGGCGAACTGAACGGCCGCTCCGTGACGTGGGTGACCCCCACGTTTTTTTTCGGACGGCGGTCCGGTCGACCACTGCAACGACAACCTGGAGGCCCAACGTGAGTCGAGACTTCGTCGGTGCCCTCCTTCAGCTGAACGCCGAGAAGCAGGTCCCCCGCGAGCAGCTGATCCGGACCGTCGAGGACGCGATCCAGTCGGCCTACCGGCGCGTCGCCGGCGACGAGGACATCCACGTCCGGATCGACGCCGAGACGGGCAAGATCCGCGTCTTTCGCGCCCGCGTGGCGGTCGCGGAGGTCGAGGATCCGCTCACGGAGTTCACCCTCGAGGAGGCCCGCGCCCACGACCCGGCGGCGAAGGCCGGCGATCTGGTCGAGACGGAGCAGCTCGACGGGGACGTGTTCGGCCGGATCGGCGCCCAGACGGCCAAGCAGGTCGTCCTTCAGCGCCTGCGCGAGGCGGAGCGCGACGTCGTGTTCGACCGCTTCGCGAGTCGCGAAGGCGAGCTCATCACCGGGACCGTCAATCGCGTCGAGCCGCGGGCGATCATCCTCGACGTCGGCCAGAACGTCGAGGCCATCCTTGCCACGACGGAGCAGTCGACGGTCGAGCACTACCGGATCGGCCAGAATGTCAAGGCCTACGTGCTCGAGGTCCGACGCTCCACGCGCGGCCCCCAGATCTTCGTGAGCCGGACTCACAAGGGCTTCCTCAAGCGCCTGTTCGAACTGGAAGTGCCGGAGATCCACGCCGGGACGGTCGAGATCCGGGCGATCGCCCGCGAGGCCGGCAGTCGCTCGAAGGTCGCGGTCGCCAGCCGCCAGGACGGGCTCGATCCCGTCGGCGCGACCGTCGGCCAGCGCGGCGCCCGCGTCCAGGCCGTCGTCGCGGAGCTGGGCGGCGAGAAGATCGACGTGATCCCGTGGAACGACGACCCGGCGGTCTTCGTCGCCAATGCGCTGTCCCCGGCGCAGGTGCTGTCGGTCGACATCGACGAGGAGCACCGCATCGCGAGCGTGACCGTCCCGGAGCGGATGCTGTCGCTCGCGATCGGTCGCGAGGGCCAGAACGCGCGCCTTGCCGCCCGCTTGACCGGCTGGCGGATCGACATCCGCAGCGACGTGTCGGTGGCCGAGGCGAAGGCGGCCGAACTGAAGCCGGTGACGCCCGCACCGGCCGAGCCGACGGCGGCGGCGGTGGCGGCCGAGCCCGCGGCAGCCGAACCGGACGCGGCCGATGCGGTCGCGACTGAGGCGCCGCCCAAGCCCAAGCGCACGAAGAGGGCCACCTCCACCGAGACGCCGGCCGAACGCGCCCTCGCGCCCGATGCTGCGGCCCCCGACGACGTCGCCGAGACCGCGAGCCCCGCCGACGCGCCGGAGCCGGAGGCCCCGGCGAAGCCGAAGCGCACGCGCAAGGTCGCGGCCGCGGCTCCTGCCGCGGACCCCGCCGGCGAGGTGTCGTCGTAGGCGCCCCGGCGGCGGCCCGCGCGAGCCGGCCGCGTCGCGTCCCGAGTCGGTCGTGCGTCGCCTGCCGCACGGCGAGGCCCAAGCGCGACCTCGTGCGCATCGTCCGGACGCCGGATGGCCGGGTCGTGCTCGACGAGAGCGGCCGCCTCGCCGGCCGCGGCGCGTACCTCTGCCGCGACAGCACGTGCTGGCGCGTCGCCCATGACCGCGGGCACCTCGCCCGCGCCCTCGAAGCACCCGTCCCCGCGGAGCTCCAGGCAGTGCTCGCGGCCGGACCGTCCCCCAGCCTGACG
>DASTOB010000052.1:0-3056 GCA_035720425.1 Candidatus Limnocylindrales bacterium | reverse complement strand
CGCGCAGTGATCGCGCAGGACGTCGATCTTGTGGGCGAGCTTCTCGACGGAGCCCATCGCGTTCCACATGTCCGCGTAGCGGGCGACCGTCCGAAGCGTCTTCTTCTCGCCGGATCCGCCGATCATGATCGGCAGCCGGCGCTGGACCGGAGCCGGGGCATGGCGAAGGTCCCGGAAGGCGTAGCGACCCGACCCGTCCGACGTCACCGTTTCGCCGTCGAGCAGCGCTCGCGCGGCGCCAACCGCCTCGTCGAGCCAGGTCAGCCGCTGGCCGAAGCCGGCCCCGAAGTCGATCCCGTGTGCCTCATGCTCAAGTTCGAACCAGGCTCCTCCAATCCCGAGGATGGCCCGGCCGCCACTGATGTGGTCGAGTGTCGTCACGATCTTCGTCGTGAGGCCCGGATTGCGGAACGGATTGGCGCCGACAAGCAGGCCCAGTCTGGTCCGCTCTGTCGCCATCGCCCACGCCGCGAGGACGGACCAGCCCTCGAAGATGGGCTGATACGGGTCGCCGAAGATGGCGTACACGTGGTCCCATGTCCAGAGGCTGTCGTACCCGAGGCGGTCGACCTGCCGGGCGGTCGCGAGCATCTCCGGCCACGTGGCGGCCTGGCTCCAGGGCAGGATGCCGAGCTTGATGTCGGTCATGGTTCACTCCGGGCGTCGTCTGTCGGGTTCACGGTACCGCGCCGGACGGCGGACCGCCGGGCCGGGTACCGTGTCCCGGACAGGTTGGAGGCACGCACATGCGCATCGGGGTCATCGTTCCACAGGGCTGGACGGGTGAGTACGACGGCTGGGAGGCCGCGCCGGCATGGGCCCGAACCGTGACCGTCGCCCGACAGGCGGAGCGGCTCGGGTTTGAGTCACTGTGGGTATTCGATCACTTCCACACCGTCCCGAAGCCGACGCCGGAGATCACGTTCGAGTCGTTCTCCGTGCTCGCCGCGCTCGCGCCGGTCACGTCGCGAGTCCGGCTCGGGCACATCGTCCTGTGCGCCGCGTTCCGCAACCCGGCCCTGACGGCCAAGATGATCTCGACCCTCGACGTCATCTCCGGCGGGCGGATGGAGCTCGGCATCGGGGCCGGCTGGAAGCGCGACGAGTGGCTCGCCTACGGGTATGGCTTTCCGCCGACCGGTGAGCGGTTGGCGATCCTGCGCGACCAGCTCGAGGTCATCACCCGGATGCTCGCCGGCGGCCGGGAGGACCAGGCGTCGTTCGACGGCGAGCACGCGTCCGTGGCGCGGGCTTACAACGTGCCGAAGCCGCTCCAGCAGCCACGCGTGCCGATCATGATTGGCGGCAATGGCCCGAACGTGACGTGGCGGCTCGCGGCGCGCTTCGCCGACGAGCTCAACCTCGACGGGATGTCCCCGGCCGAGGTGGTCGAGGCGATGCCGGTGATCCGCTCGCGCTGCGAGGAGATCGGGCGGGATCCCGCGTCCCTCGACGTGTCGGTCCACATCGGCTGGCGCAAGCCGGCAGTCGCCGGCGCGGAGCGGATCGATGAGCTCGTCGCCTATCGCGAGGCGGGGGTGAGCCGGGCCCAGACGATCATCCGCGAGGCGGCCGACACGGACGAGGCGCTCGAGTCGTACGCGGAAGACTGTCGCGCCGCCGGGGCCACGCTCGAGGGCTGAGGCGCGGGTTCCGTCGCGACGCGGCCGGGGCTCCGAGAGCCCCATGTGGAGGACGACGGTCGCCTCAGGCGTCGAATGGGCCGCCGGCAGCCCCATGCGTCGGCGGAGGCACGCATCGGGCGCGCTCGGCGTGGCTTCCTTCGCTGGTTGGACCGCCCGGCGCCCCGCGCGCCGCCCGCCCGGCGCCGTCCGCGCGCCGCTCGCCCGGCGCCACTGTCGCACGACCCCCGACGCGTTTGTCACACAAGATGTTCCAACGGGCGAGGAACCCGTCCGACCCCGATCCGGAGGGCCGTTCCGTCGTGATTCGGAACATCCTGGCCGTTCCAGGTGGCGACGGAACCGTGCGTTCGGGCCGGCTGCCGGCGCCTCGTTCGCCCGTTGTCACACGTGGTGTGACAGCGTCGGGTGGGCGCGCCTCGTTCAACCGAAATCGAGCGTGTCGAGGTCCTGCTCGATGATCTCGCGGTCGTCTGCTTCAGCGATGGCCGAGAGCGACGCGCGCGCCCGGTTCGCCCACTCCCGGGCGGCGCCGCGATCGCCCGCGACGAGCTGCGCCCGGGCCATCGCCTCGCACGCGGCCGCGATGTCCCAGTCGGCGATCCCGTTGGACTCGCAGATTTCGACACACCGTCGGGCGTGCCACAGCGCCGGCTCTGCCCGGTCGAGCACCGCATAGACGCGCGAGCACAGCCACTCGCCCCGTGCGAGGTTCTCCGGGCCGGCGCCCTCCGCCAGCGACCAGTGATGGCGCGAGGCGTGAGCGGTGTGAATGAGCCCGTCGGTCTGGGAGGCGCTGCGGTCGGCCAGCTCGAGCAGGGACCACGTCGCGTTGAACAGGTCGACGCCAAGCCGGCGATGGGTCGCCGCGTCGATCGATGCGTCGGAGGTGGCGGCGGGGGAGTCGGGCACGATCGGTTCCTTTCCATCGCTGATCTGGCCGAGTCGGTGGAGCACGCGCTGGAGCCGGAACGTCCGGGCCTCCAGGCGAGCCCGATGGACGGCGATCCGGCGGCGCTGCTCGGCCGGGTCGTCGGTCGCGAGTACCGCGCGGATCTCGTCGAGCGGAAGCTCGAGGTCCCGCAGCCGCGCGATCGTCCGCCCGTCGGGCAGCTGTGCCCGCCGGTAGCGCCGGTAGCCGGTCGATCCGTCGATCTCGGCCGGCCGAAGCACGTCGAGCTCGTCGTAGTGCCGCAGCGCGCCCACGGTGAGTCCGGTCAGGCGTGCGAAGCGGCCGATCGGGAGCAGGTCGTCATCCACGTGCGGATCGTGGACCCTCAGGTAGGTCGAGAGTCAAGAGCCGGTGCCGACGCCCAGTTGCGGGAAACCCGGGGCGGCGAGAAACGCCGGCTCACCCTGGGTGCGTCGCCTGGCTACGCGTTGTCCAGCTCGCGCGAGATTGCGCGCAGGATG
>DASTOB010000051.1:0-19208 GCA_035720425.1 Candidatus Limnocylindrales bacterium | reverse complement strand
TGACGATTCGGCGCACACGTGAGTGTCCCGGACCGAGCGGCGCGCGGGCGTACGAGGGCGGCGCGCTCGCCGGACCGAGCGGACGACTGGCATGAACGCCGGACGACTGGCAGCCGACGCCGGCCTCCCTCATGCTCGACGCGTGAGGTTCCCGTCGCTCGGACCATCCCACGGATCGACGCGGACGCGCACGCGCACGGTCGCGGCCGCGCTGTCGGTCGCTGTGTTCGCCCTGCCCCTCCTGTTCGTGCTCGCGATTCCGGATCCGCTCGAACAGCCGGTCGGCGTCGACTACGTCCTGTATCGCGACGTCGCCGCGCGATGGCTCGCCGGCGGGGCCTACTTCGAGCCGCGCCAGCTCACCGGGCCGTACGAGATCGTCGCCGGCGACGTGCTGTATCCCCCGTTCGGCCTCGTGCTGTTCGTCCCCTTCGCCGTGCTGCCCGCGGCCGTCGCCGCCGCGCTGTGGTGGGCGCTGCCGATCGGCGCGACGGCGGCGGCGATCGTGCGGCTTCGGCCCCGACCGGAGGCGTGGCCGCTCATCGCCCTGTGCATCGCCTGGCCGACGACGCTGCTCAAGACGTGGACCGGCAATCCCGTCATCTGGTGCGTCGCCGCGCTCGCGCTCGCGACCGCGTGGCGCTGGCCGGCGGTGTTCGTCCTGCTCAAGCCGAGCCTCGCGCCGTTCGCCCTGTTCGGGGCGAACCGGCGTTCGTGGTGGGTCGCGGCCGGTGGGCTCCTCGCGCTGTCGGTCCCGTTCGGCTCGCTCTGGGCGGACTGGCTGACGTCGGTCCTCAACTCGCGCGGCGGCGGCCTGCTCTACTCCGCGCTCGAGGTCCCGATGCTGCTCATCCCGCTCGTCGCCTGGGTCGCACGCACGCGCGCCGGCTGAGCGGGACGGCGCCGGCAGACCCGCAGCGCGCTCGGCTCAGGCCCGCGGAACGGCCACGAAGAACGTCGAGCCACGCCCGGGACCATCGGATTCGGCCCACACCCGGCCACGCATCGCCTCCGCGAGTGCTCGAGCGATCGCGAGGCCGATCCCGGCCCCGCCGAGGGCTCGGGAGCGGGACGGATCGATGCGGTAGAAGCGCTCGAACACGGAGGCGCGCTGTTCGGCCGTCAGGCCAGGACCGCGATCGGATACTGCGACGACGATCTCGCCCGGTCGGTCGGCCACGCGGACGACAACCGGCGATCCCTCCGGCGCGTAGCGCAGCGCGTTCGACAGGTAGTTGTCGAGAATCTGGGCCAGGCGGTCGCGGTCGACCACGGCCAGGAGGCCGTCAGGCGCATCGAGGCGAACGTCGGGCTCATGGCTGCCGGGTGCGGCCTTGGCCCGGTCGACCGCGTCGCGCGCCACCGCGGAGACGTCGACCGGTTCCAACCTGAGCGGCAGGTCGCCGGCCTCGGCCCGCCACAGATCCTGCAGGTCACCGACCATCCGGTTCAGGCGCGCGGTCTCGCGCCGCAGCAGGCGCCACGTCCCCGCCTCGGGCTCCACGACGCCGTCCTCGAGCCCCTCGAGGTACCCGTCGAGCGTCGCGAGTGGCGTGCGCAACTCGTGGGCGACGTCGCCGACGAGTCGCAGCCGACGCTGCTCGGTCGCCTCCAATGACGATGTCATTGCGTTGAACGACGCGGCGAGGTCCGCCACCTCGCCCTCGCCCGCCGTCGGGACACGCTCGGCGTAGTGGCCGCCGGCGATCCGACGGGCGCCGGCGGCCAGGCGCGTGATCGGTCCGGCAATCCGGGTCGACACCGCGAGGGCGACGGCGATCGCCACCGCGATCGCGACGACGAGCGCGGCGATAAGCGCCGTGCGGACCGCCTCGCCGAAGGCCGCCAGCGTCGCGGCGTCCATCTCCTGACCGGCGGGATCGTCCGGCGGGTGGCCCATCGCCTCCGCGAAGTAGCCGGGTCCGACGAGGCTGACCGCCACGAGGACCGTTCCGAGCGCCACACCGACGACGATGAGGTTGGCGACGACGAGCCTCGCTCGAAGCGACTGGGGCCCGCGCACTCAGCGCTCCTCCGCCAGCCGATACCCGACCCCTCGAACCGTCTCGATGAAGCCGCCGCCGATCTTGCGCCGGAGGTTCGCGACGTGGACGTCGACGAGGTGGTCGTCGCCGACGAACTCGGGTCCCCAGACGCCCGCGAGGAGCTCCGGGCGGGTGACGACCACCCCCGGCTCGCGGGCCAGCAGTGCGAGCAGGTCGAATTCGGTCGCCGTCAGGGCCACGGTGGATCCGCGCACGCTCACGGTGCGACGCGCCGGATCGACGGTCAGTCCGGACGGAAGCCGCGCGGCGCCCGATCGCGGTCTGCGCAGGAGCGCCTTCACGCGTGCCACGAGCTCGCGCGGGCTGAACGGCTTGACGAGGTAGTCGTCCGCACCGATCGACAGCCCGACGACGCGGTCGACCTCCTCGGACCGGGCCGTCAGCATGATCACGTAGGCGTCCGAAAAGGTCCGAAGCCTGCGCAGGACCTCGAACCCGTCGAGTCCGGGGAGCATGACGTCGAGGACCACGACGTCGGGACGGCCGGACCGCGCCGACTCGAGACCGGCCGCACCGTCGTCGGCGATCGTCACGGCGTACCCCTCGCGCTCGAGATAGCCGCGGACGAGCTCGAGGATGGGCCGCTCGTCGTCGATCACGAGGACCGACGGCGCACCCGTTGTCGCGGCCGATTGCCCAGTCATTTCCGCGAACGAACGGTACACGGTGTCGAGCGACGACGGCCGGGTCCCCTGCCCCGGCCGAACGCTGGATCGGCTCCCTTGACCGAACCTTGATCGGATCGAGAGCCGCGCTCCATGGATTTCGCGTGTCGCCGGGGCTAGCGTCGAACCTGGCCGGTTGGGTATGACCGGTCGGATCGGAGGCCTCGCCATGATGATCGGCGCCGCGGGCTGGATCTGGATGTTCGTCTGGGTCGCGGCATTGCTGTTCCTCGTGTGGCTCATCGTCCAGCCGTCGCACGACCGCACGCCGACGGAGGATGCGCTCGCCATCCTTCGGGCGCGGTTCGCGCGCGGCGAGATCAGCGAGGCGGAGTTCGAGCGCGCCAGGGAGGTCCTCGGCGTGCCGTCACAGGAGTCACCACGATGACGACCAGACTTGCCGGCGCGCTCATTGCCGGCGCACTTGCCGTGGGCGTGTTGTTGGGCGCTGCGGCCACGATCCTCGGAAGGGACGCGGCGGCGCCGGCCTGGGACGCCCGAGCCGCAGCGATGATGAGCGGCGGCGGCTCGATGGGCGGCGGGATGGGCGGCGGGATGGGCGGCGGGATGGGCGGCGGCTCGATGATGGGCGGCGGCGGGATGGGCGGCGACTGGATGTCGCCGGAACTGCACCGCTCCCATCACGGCCTGCCATCCTCCGACCGCACGCGGTGACCGGCCCCGTGGCTCCGCGGCGCACCCGTCGCGCGGCGGAGCGAGATCGCGCTCGCCGCGAGCCGGCCCCACCCGCCGGCAACCCCGACCCGCGTCGCCGCCGCCTCGGACAGGTCCTGTTCGGCGCGATCGCCGTGGCGGTCCTGGGCGTCGGTGGGTGGCTCGCGTTCGGTGACTTCGTCGCTCCACGCGGATCCGCCGCGGACGGCGCGATCGGCGTCCAGGCATCGATGGCCGGCTTCACGCCGAAGGAGATCGTCGTCGCGGCGGGCCAGGAGGTGACGCTCGACTTCTGGACCCGGGACAGTTCGCTCCACCTCGAGCGCGGCGTCCACACGCTCAACAGCGAGGACCTTGGTCTCGCCGTCGAGCTCCCCGGCGCCGATGCCGTGGCCTCGTCGCGTGTCAGCGTCACCTTCACCGCCCCGACCGAACCGGGCACGTACGAGATCTTCTGCGACACGTGCTGCGGGGGTCGGGCGAACCCGACGATGCGGGGCACGGTCCGCGTCGAGGCCTGATCGGTGGCGAGTTGCCATGAGCCGGCGGGCGCGCCGACTCCGACGGCTTCGGCCGCGCCTGTCCTAGGGCCGTCGGCGGGGGCAGGACCGTCGGCGGGCGCGGCCCGCCCGATCCTGTTCGGTCTCCCGATGCCGGCCCTCGTCCTTGCCGCGGCGCTCGGGGCCGTCGCGCTCACGTCGGCCGCATGGATCGTCGTCAGCCCGTTCGACAGCGCCGCGTTCGGTGGCCTCACCGTTCCGATCGTGCTGGCATCCGGCGTCGCCGACGGCCTCAACCCGTGCGCGTTCGCCCTGCTTGTCCTGTTTGCCACGTTCACGCTGACGCTGGCCAATCGCGTGACGTCCGGCGGCGCCGCCGCGGACGAGGCACGACGACGCCTCCTCGGTGCCGGTTCGATCTATGTCGGTGCGGTGTGGATCACGTACCTCGTGATCGGCCTCGGCCTGTTCGCCTTCCTCGGCTGGCTCGGCCAGGACCACTTCGTGACGCGGATCGCCGCAATCGTCGCCCTGCTCATGGCGTTGTGGATGCTCAAGGACGTCTTCCTGCCCGGGTTCGGTCCGGCGATGGTGGCGCCGGCCGGAACGCACGGCCGCCTCGAGCGCGCCGTCGAGCGCGGCGGCCTCGGCGGCATGCTGGTCGCAGGAATCCTCGTCGGCATCTGCACGGTGCCGTGCTCCGGCGCGATCTACCTCGACATCGTCGCCGTCCTGTCCGCCTCGGGCGGCGGCCCGACCGGCCTCGCGCTGCTCAACCTCTACACGATCGCGTACATCGCGCCGCTCGCGGCGCTCCTCGTCGGCGTGTCAGACCGTCGAGTGCTCGGCCGGCTGGGGCGCTGGAACGGGACCCATGGACGATGGGTGAAGCTCGGCCTGGCCGTCATCGTCATCGGGATGTCGCTCACGCTGCTGTACACGCTCTGATCCCGGCACGGCCCGGCGGAGGCTCGATGCACTGGAATCTCCCGACCGCCACCGCAGCTCTGGCAGCGGCGGGCGTCGTCGCCGGGGCGATCCTCCGGCGGGACCTCGTGGTTCGCGTCATTCGGGCGATCGACCGACACGGAGGCCTGTTCAGCCGACACGGCGAGCGGATATACGCTCGTGGAGCGGGGCTGTTCGGCGGCCTCCATCGCCGCGCCGCGGCCGACGCAGCTCGGCTGATCGGAGCCGCACCGGCCACCGTCGTCGACGTCGGCTCCGGCCCGGGCGGCCTGCTCGCGGAGCTCGGCCGCCTCCTGCCGGCCGCCAGGGTCGTGGGTGTCGAGCCGTCGGCCGCCATGCGGGCCATCGCGACCGACCGTGGCCTCACGTCGGTCGATGGGCGGGCCGAGTTGCTGCCATTCGACCATGCCTCCATCGATCTCGTCGTCTCGACGCTGTCGGCCCACCACTGGGACGATCCCGTGGCCGCCTTCGGCGAGATCCATCGCGTCCTCCGGCCGGGCGGCGAGGCGCGGGTCTACGACGTCCGATTCGCCGGCTACGGACCCGAGGAGGTCGGTCGAATTGCCCGGGCGGCCGGGCTGCGGCTCGGGCAGGCGCGGCATCGGGTGCTCGACGAGCGCGTCCTTGGGGTGCGGCCCTACGCCGTGATCGAGATACGTCCGGAGGCGCGAGCCTCCGAGAGCGTGGAGCGGGAGACGGGGATCGAACCCGCGACATTCAGCTTGGAAGGCTGACGCTCTGCCAACTGAGCTACTCCCGCCCGGTCACTCGCCGCGCGGCCCGACGAGGACGATGGCAACTATAGTCGAGCTGGCTGCGGAGACGGGGCTCGGCCTCACCGGGCCCCTGGGAGGGCGGCTCGAATCGGGGAGCGACCGCGTCTGTCGACACGGCCGCTCGCTGTGCCGTCGCTCAGGCGCGGTCATGCTCCAGGCGACGCTTCGCCCCTGCGACAGCCTGCTTGAGCCCCGACTCCGCGACGAACCCGAAGGCGGCCTCGTGGAGCCGGCCGACAATGGCCGGCAACCTCGACCGCAGCAACGCCTGTTGCTGGACTCGGGTGCGCTGGCCGTCGGCCTCGAGCTCGATCACGAGGTCGAGGTCCATGAGCTTGTTGTGCGAGCGGTGAACCTGGCGTCGAGGAGCTTCCCAACCGACAACAAGCCACTCGCTCACATCCGACATGCGCATGAGGCGCGTCCGCTCCCGGTAGCTCTGGCCCAGCCCGGCGGTCCCGTGCACCCACAGGACCTCCTCCACGAATGGGACCCAGGCGACTGTCCCCGGCACGTCCGCGTACAGCTCCCAGACGCGCTCCGGGGACTCGTTCACGACCGCGGACGCAACGACGCGCTTCATCGGGTTCCGTCGATCGCCGGCCGCAGCCGGCGACCGATGATCCCGCTGCCGAACTGTGAGAGCGCAGTCACGACCTGGTTCCGGGACGTCGCCCCCGTCGACCACAGCGTGAGCCAGATGAACACTGCCTGGAGCGGCAGGCGCAGCCACGCGTAGATCCCACCCGGCTGACCGACGACATCCACCCCGGCAACAGCCACGTAGACGTTGCCCGGAAAGACGGCCACCAGGTACGCGGCGAGCGCTGCGCCGACCAGCGGACGCCAACGGGCCGGAGCGAGGAGCGCGGCGCCGAGCGCAATCTCGATCACGCCGCTCACGTAGACGATCAGGTATCGCTCCGGTATCCAGGTCGGAAGATGCTGGACGAACGGCAGCGGGCTCACGAGATGGCTGACGCCGGCGACGGCCATCCCGAGTGCCAGTGCCATCCGCGAGCGCTCGCGAACGGTCCACCTTGCTCGCGTGAAGGGCCACAACAGGGCGTACGACGCCACGAGAACGGAGAGGAAGATCATGACAGGGACTCCTAGAAGAGTTGGGGTTTGGTGGTCATGACCAGGGCGGCCAGGACCGGCATGACGGTCGCAAGGGTTCCCCAGGCGTACCAGCGGTTGAGAACGGATCGGAAAGCGGTCCGGTCCAGGGGGCCGTCCACGTTCGCCAGTGCATACAGCCGAAGCTGCGCAGGCACCAAGCGGATGGCCCAGACGACCGCCGTCGCGGTCAGCAGACCGAGCCCGGCGGCGATGAAGTCCGTGCCGAGGAAGGCCGGGAAGCCGCCGTAACGGGCCGTGGCCATTGCCAGGCCGTTAGCCAGCAGGAGCACGACGCCCGGTACGGTGAACCACACGTCCGCGCGGTTGACGTCGCGGGCTGCGCGGCGCTTGCGGTCGTCACTCGCCGAGAAACCGGCGATCGTCAACCAGACGGCCATGACGACGGCGTTGCCGATCAACAGGACGGCTCCGAGGATGTGGAGGGTGAGGTGCCACGCGAACGGCCATACAGGCAGGGATGCGATCGCGATCCCCGAGTACGCGACGTAGGCGCGCCAGCCGAGGAAGTCCTGCGTCGTTCGAAGGGCTGCGGCGAGAGCGGTCATCAGAGCTCCTGTCTTCGCGACTCGCCGCTCGATTGAACGGCGACGATGTCGACGCAGTAGATAGTGCTACTATCCACAGCGACTCCGCCATGGACGTTCGACGAGGTTGAGGCGTGCGAATTTCGGAACTCGCGGAAGCCGCCGGAGTGTCGGTCGCGACCGTCAAGTACTACCTGCGCGAGGGGCTGCTACCGCGTGGCACGGCGACGGGCCGGAACCAGGCGGCCTACGACGAAGCCCATCTCCACCGCCTGCGGCTCGTCCGGGCCCTTCGTGACGTTGCCGGCCTCGACATTCGCACGATCCGCCGGGTGGCGGAGGCGATCGACGACGAGCGCCTCTCGCTCCATGAAGTGTTCGGCGTGGCCCAGCGGGCCCTCGACGAGACTGACGGCCAGGGCCCGCCCTCGTCCGATGTCGCCGAGGCACGCCGCGAGGTCGACGCCTTCCTCGCGGAACTCGGGTGGCGGATCGCCCCCGATGCCCCGGCGCGCGGCCTCCTGGGCGATGCGCTGGCTGCGCTCCGCCGTCTCGGACGAGACGCCCGCGCGGATGTGTTCCGGCCCTACGCGATGGTCGCCAACGAAATGGCCTCCTGGGAGGTCGCCGCAGTCTCCGGCGACATGCCTAGGGCCACCGCCGTCGAGCGCCTCGTCGTGGGGACGGTCATCTATGGCGCCGCATTCGAAGCGCTTCGTCGCCTCGCGCACGAGAACCGCAGCGCCCTCGTCGCCCCTGCAGCCGAGCCGACAACCTAGACCTGGCCGTGCACCCCGGCCGCCGTCCCCTCGCCGAATCCGGGGGTCAACCCGCGCGTCGGAGCGCTCGACTCAAGGCTTCCTCAGGGGTCGACCCGGGGGCCAAGAGCGTCTAACTGCCCGCGCAAGTTATCCGCGCTGGCCGACTTATCCGCTCTGGCCCAGAGCGCATGACTTGGCCCAATTCGGGCGATTCGTGCGGGGTTCCAAGATCAGAGCACAGCGCTCGACAAAGTGAGACTTGGAAGGCTGACGCTCTGCCAACTGAGCTACTCCCGCCCGGGCCGAGCCGTATCGTAGCCGAACCTCGGAAGGTCGCGGCCAATCCGTCGACGATCAGCGCGGGGGAAGCGAGACCGAGAAGACCCACGGGCCGCCCGCCTGCTTGCGACCGCCCGGGAAGGGGTCGAAGAACCGCTCGATCGTGATGACGAGATGCGTAGCCGCGCGGGATGGGGCTGGAATCGCCGTCACCGTGTAACGCATCCGGCCCGGCATGCCGCCCTGGGCCTGTGCGGCCGCGCGGTAGGTCGTGCCCGCATCGTCGCTGACCGAGACGCGCGCCGTCGATGCCGCCGGGAGCACGCCGGGTCGGCTGGTGACATCCAGCGTCATGACCATGCCGGCCTCGTGGATCTCGAGGGTGACGAGCTCCACGACGAGCCCCTCGACTTCGGCTGTCGCCAGCACGGGGACGACCATCGTGGTCCGGCCCGTGTCGAGGCCGCTGATCTCGGCGAGCTCCCGCATCTCGACCATCAACCCTGGCATTGGCGGCTCGGATCCGGACGACCACTCACGGCCGAACGTGATGGAGCGGCCGGGCCCGCGCCCCAGCCACAGCACACCAACGACGCCGGCAACGAGCCCGAGCAGCAAGCCGACGAGGGCCCCGACTCCGACCGCCACACCGTACCCGGCGATGAGCAACGCCGCAGCGAGGACGACGACGGCGAGGAAGAGCAGTGGGACGAGGCGATCCCACCGGCGGCCACTGAGTTCCATCACGCCCGACGATACTCGGCTCCGTCCGGACTGCGTCAGATCGGCCGGAGCCGCGCGCGCTCCGGCGTCACCTCCGGGACCGAGCGGACGCCAAGCAGGCGCATCGTGCGGATGACGTCGGCCCGGAGCAGGGCGGCCACCCGGTCGACCCCGGCCTCGCCCCCGGCCATGAGCCCGTACAGGTAGGCCCGGCCGACGAGGCACGCCCGGGCGCCGAGGCCCACCGCGGCCACGACGTCCGCCCCGGACAGCACGCCGCCATCGACGTACACCTCGACCCGCTCCCCCACCGCCGCGACGACCGACGGCAGGAGTTCGAGCGGGACGGGCGCGCGATCGAGCTGTCGCCCGCCGTGGTTCGAGAGCACGATCGCGTCGACGCCGTGGTCCGCGGCCCGCTGCGCGTCCTCGACCGACTGGATGCCCTTGATGACGAGCGGCCCGGTCCACGCCCCGCGGAGCCAGGCGAGGTCGTCCCAGTCGAGCCCCGGGTCGAGCACGGTGTCGAGCAGCTCCGCCACGGTCCCGTCCGACGAGCGAAACGAGGCGAACGTGATCGGGTCGGTCGTCAGCAGATTGAGCCACCAGCCGGGGTGGACGGAGATGTCGGCGAGGGTCCGGAGCGTCAGCGCGGGCGGGATCGAGAAGCCGTTGCGAACGTCGCGCAAGCGGGCCCCGGCGACCGGCGTGTCGACGGTCAGGATGAGCGCCTCGAACCCGGCGCCCGCCGCTCGCGCCACGAGCTCCGCCACTGCGTCGCGGTCGCGCCAAACGTACAGCTGGAACCAGCGCCGACCATCGGGCGCATCGGCCGCCAGGCGCTCCGGCGACGTCGTTCCGAGGGTCGACAGCGCGTACGGGATACCGGCCCGTGCCGCCGCCCGCGCGACGGCCGGCTCGCCGGCGTGGTGCATGAGCCGGGTGAAACCGGTCGGGGCGAAGACGAGCGGGAGCGACGCCGGCGCGCCGAGAATCGTCGTCGACGGGTCCACGTCGGCCACGCCGCGGAGCACGGACGGGACGAACTCGACCCGCCCGAACGCCTGGCGGGCCCGCGCGAGGCTGAGCTCCTCCTCGGCTCCCCCGTCGACGTAGTCGAACACGGCCCGCGGGACGTGACGGCGGGCGATCGGCCGCAGGTCCGCCACGGACGCCGCGCCGGCCACCCGGCGCTCCGCGCTCGAGCGGGCTCGCGGCGGGCGGCGGAGGTATGGCCGAAGGTCCGACCAGCGGGGCAGGCGGCGCCGGATCGGCGGACCCGTCACGCGGCGGGGGGAGCCAAACCGGGCGGAGCCGAACCGGGTGGGGCCGAACCGGGTGGGGCCTCCGGGTCGACGAACGCCCGATAGCGGACGACCGTCCGATAGCCGAGCCGCTCGTAGATCGGCCGCCCCATCTCGCTCGCCTGGAGGATCGCCACGTCGCACCCAGCTGCCCGCCCGTCGAGCGCGGCACGGACCGTCATCGCGGCCCCATATCCGCGCCGGCGCGCCGATTCGATCGTGGCGATGTTGTAGACGCCGATCGTTCGCCCGGTCACGATCCCGACGCCGGTCGCGACCGGCTCGCCGTCGACGTAGCCCACGTAGGAGCGCACGCCGGGTTCGTCGAGCTGGCGCAGATCGAGGAACGAGCGGATGAGCGCTTCGTCGAGCCCGAAGCCGAGCGCCGCCATCCGGATGTGGTCGTCGAAGCCGGCAGCGTCGTCGATGTGCCGGACGTCGAGCTCCGGAGGGGTCGGCGCGCCGTCGGTGATCGGTTCGAGCGCCATGCCCGGCATGGCGTCGTCGGGATCCGGCTCGACGAGGCCAAGCTCCGCCAGAAGTGGCACGAACGCGTCGTCGACCCCGTCGCGAAGGTGGACGAGGTAGCGGAACGAACCGGCTCGCATGGTCGCCACGGCGTCGGCCACCGCATCGGGCGTCGCCGTGCCATCCTCGACCAGGACCTGGTTGAAGAGTCGCATGGCGACCCCGCTCGCGAGCAGCGCGACACCGCCCTCGTGACGGACGATGCCGTTCGGGCGGAATCGCGCGATCATGCCGATCGCGGCGATGAAGTTGTCGTGCTCGCGGGCGGCGAGCTCGGCGTCGTCCACGGCGCCGACGATACGCCATCAGGTGCGACGAATCACCACTCCGGCGCGCGCTGCCAGTCCAGCCACGTCGAGGGGTCAAGCCGCGGCCGGAGCAGCTCTGCCCGCCCGCCGCGGACGGCGACCTCCGCGGGAATCGGGTGGGACAGGAAGAACGGCATCGCCTCGGTGAACCCGTACGCGCCGACGTCGAGCACCGCGACGAGATCGCCGGGCTCCGGAGCCTGGAGCATCGCCTCCGTCGCGAGCACGTCGAGCCCGGAGCAGAGCGGCCCGGCCACCGTCACCGGGGTGAACCGCGCGGCCACCTCCGGCGCGCCGCCGACCCGTTTGACCCGGTGCTCCTGGCCGACAAGGGCCGGCCGCAGGACGTGGTGGATGCCCCCGTCGAGGACGACCACCTCTCGCCCGTCGACGGACTTGCGGTCGACGACCCGGGCGACGTACGCGCCCGCGGGCCCGACGAGGAACCGGCCGGGCTCCAGCAGCACCCGGACGTCGCGAGTCACCGGGTCGTCCGCCCAGCCGGCGGCGAGCGCGGCGAGCCGGTGGCCGAACCCGGCGAGGTCGAACGACTCCTCGTGGACTTCGTACGGGATCCCGAGCCCCCCGCCCGCGTCGACGACCCGGAGCGGGAACCCGGCCGCGGCCGCGAGGCGACGCGCCGCAACCATCGTCGCCGCGACATGCTCGGCGAGCGCGGCCGCGTCGAGCACATTCGACGCCCCGAAGGCGTGCAGCCCGAGGGGCTCGAGGTGGGCGGATCGGACGGCGATCCGGGCGGCCTCGAGGAGGTCCTCAGTGCCCATCCCGAACTTGCCGGCCCCGTCGTCGCCGACGAGCCGGACCCGTTCGAGGCGTGCCTCCGGGCTGACCGCGGCGCGGAGGAGGATCGACACGCGCCGGTCGGCGTCCGCGGCGAAGCGCTCGAGCCGGAGCAGCTCGCGCCGCGACTCGACCGTGACGACGCCGACGCCGACCTCGACCGCACGGGCGAGTTCCGCATCGCGCTTGCCCGGGCCGGTGAACACGATCCGCTCCGCGGGGATCCCCGCCCGCATCACCGTCTCGAGCTCGCCGCCGGACGCGACGTCCGCCCCCAGGCCGAGCGACGCGAGGTGGGCCACGACGCCGAGCGACGGGTTCGCCTTGACCGCATAGGCCAGCTCGAACGACGGCGGCAGGACCGCCCGCAGGGCCGACACCTGGCGCGACACGACATCGAGGTCGTAGACGTAGAACGGCGTGCCGTACCGGTCGGCGAGATCCTCCGGGGCAAGGCCGCCGAGGCGACCCGCCCGGAGGATCTCGTTGCGGGCGGGGGGACGCCCGCGCCGGGGCCGCTCCACGAGGTCGACCGGGGAGGCGGTACGACCCGGGGGCGGCGGGAGACGTACGAGGCTCATCGGAGCACCGCCTCGAGCGCGACGCGGGCGTCGGTGCCCGGGTCGCGCTGCTTGACGATGAGCGCGGTCGCTGCCGCGAGGCCGTGCGACGCGGCGAACGAACCGTGGAGAGCCCGCGTGCCCGGGATGACGACCGCTCGCTCCGGCACGACGAGCGGATGGTCAACCGTCCCTTCGAGGACGCGCTCCGCGACGAGGTCGTACAGGCGCGACGTCCCGGTCAGGGTCACGCCGGCGGCGATCACGGCGCCGCGCCGGACGAGCACGCCGTCGAGCAGCGCGGAGCCCGCGCCGACGAACGCGTCGTCCTCGACGATGACCGGCCGTGCCCCGGGCGGCTCGAGGACGCCGCCGAGCTGGACGGCGGCCGACAGGTGGACCCGCGCGCCGACCTGGGCGCACGAGCCGACGAGCACGTGGGAGTCGACCATCGTGTCGGCCCCGATCCACGCCCCGACGTTGACGTACGACGGCGGCATGATCACGACCCCAGGCTCGAGATGAGCCCCGGACCGGACCGACGTGCCGCCGGGTACGACGCGCCACGGCCCACCGGCGAGGGTCCGCGGCGGGAGCGCGGCGCGGTCGCGGAAGTCGAACGGGCCAACGGTCCAGTCCTCCGTCGTCCGATCGGCGAAGCGGGCAAGGATGGCCGACTTGACGGCCGGCTCGACGCGCCAGCCGTCCGGCGCGTCCGGGTCCGGGCTCGCGGCGCGAACAAGGCCGGCCTCGAGATCGGCGAGGATCGTCGCCGGGTCGACAACGCGGCCCCCGACGATCGATGCCCGGACGGCCGCTGCCGCCTGCGGCTCCGGCTCGGCGATCATGCGACGGCTCCCGCGGCGCGGACCGCGGCGGTGCCGGCGGCCGGGGCGATCCGGCCACCGGCGGGCTCGACGAGACCGAGCGACCGCAGCACGTCGGCGAGCGCCGTCCGCGGCCCGTCGTCGAGCGGGAGGAGCGGCGCGCGGACGGCATCGGTCTCGAGGATGCCCATCGCGACGAGTGCCGCCTTGGCCGGGACCGGGTTGGGCCCGCCGCGGAAGTTGGCGAGGAACAGCGGGAGCCAGCGCTCGTGGGCGCGGCGGGCCGCGTCCCAGTCGCCCGCCCGCGCGGCGGCGCACAGGGCGGCCATCTCGCCCGGGATCTCGTTCGACGCGACCGACACGACCCCGTCGCCGCCGAGTGCGAGCACGGGCAGCGTCCACGCATCGTCGCCGGCGAGGACGGCCACGTCGCGCGGGCGTTCGCGGCAGATCCGGGCGATCTGCTCGAGGTTGCCGGACGCCTCCTTGACGGCCACGACGCGCGGATGCTCGGCGAGCCGGAGGAACGTGTCCGCCTCGACGTTGGCCCCGGTTCGGGACGGGACGTTGTAGACGACGATCGGCAGGCCACCCTCGTCGGCCACGGCCCGGAAGTGGGCGGCGAGCATGCGCTGATCCGGGCGGTTGTAGTACGGCGTCACGACGAGCGCGGCGTCGGCGCCGAGGGCGGCCGCGCGGCGCGTCGCCGCGATCGTGGCGGCCGTGTCGTTCGTGCCGGTCCCGGCGACGACGGCGACGCGATCCCGCGACGGACGCTCCGCGACCGTCTCGACGGCGATGGCGATGAGCCGGTCGCGCTCGTCGGCGGACAGCGTCGGCGCCTCGCCGGTCGTCCCACACGGGACGATCCCGTCGATGCCGGCCAGCACCTGCCAGCGAACGAGGCGGCGCCAGGCGGTCTCGTCGATCCGGCCGTCGGCGTCGAACGGCGTGACGAGGGCGGTCAGGGCTCCCCGGAGGGCGGGACGCGAGGTCCGGGCAGATCGGGTCAGGGTGGTCATGGCGGGTTCTCCTCTCGACGGGCGGATGCGGGTGGTCGGCGGTCCGGTGATCTCGGGTCGGGTCGTCAGGCGGGCACGGCGACGAGCGGCCGGAGCAGCTCGTCGACGACCGGGTCGAAGGCGTGGATGCCGGCCGGGCGGGACTCCCGGAGCAGCCAGTCGGCGGCGGCCAGGGCTCCCGCGGCGTACGCGGATCGGTCGCGGGCGGTCAGGCGCAGCTCGACCGTCTCGCCGGGCGCGTCGAAGCCGACGAGGTGCATGCCGGGCGACGAACCGGCCCGGATCACGGCGACCTCGAGCTCGTCCGGCGGTGCGGCGTGATGCGCCGTGGCGATCCGGCGAACGAGCTCGCGGGCCGTGCCGGACGGCCGATCCCGCTTCGAGCGTCGATGCCACTCCACGATGAACGGGTCGAACGCGTCGACGGCGCCATAGAGGGACGCGGCCGCCTCGACGAGGCGGAAGAACAGGGCGGCGCCGAGACTCAGGTTGGGCGCGACGACGGCGGCCGCGCCGGCCTCGCGGACGAGCGATCCGACCCAATCGCGGTCGCCGTCCCAGCCGGTCGTGCCGATGACGAGCCGGCGCGCGCCCGACGCGAGCGCAGCGTCGACATTCGCGGCGACCGCGTCGCCGCGGGATGCCTCGAAGACGACGTCGGCCGAGCCGAGCGCCGCGGTGTCGTGCCGACCCGTCGCCGGTCGGCCGAGCACGCGGACGGCGTCGCCTCGTGCGCGCAGCGCAGCCTCGATGGCGCGGCCCAGTCCGCCGTCGCCGAGGATGATCGCGTCCATGTCGGTTCCTCCGGTTCGTCGGGTTCGGCCACCGAGGCCGGAGGAATCGCGAAGGCCGCGGTCACCGTCGTGGTGTCCGCGGCCCCTCGAGCCTCCGGTCCCGGAGGCTCCAGTCGGTCGTCAGTCGTGCGCCGTCAGAGCCCCTGGGCCCGTGTCTCGCGACAGGGCCGCATGAGCTTCTTCTTCGGCTCGAAGGCGAAGATGCGACGCATGGCGGAAGTCTTGCGCATACGCGGCCGGGATTGCAACGATTTCCGGGTTACGTTTCGGAATCGGTTGCCGCCGCGGCGCGCCTCAGCCCTTGCGCTCGAGGATCGGGCGGGCCACGTCCGGCCGATCGACGACGAAGGCGAACATCGCCCGGTCGCCCCACCGTCCCAGGAACAGGTGGCCGTAGATGTTCACGCCCGCATCGGCCAGCTGTCGCGCCAGCGCCGCCATCCCGCCCGGCCGATCGTCGACCTCGGCGAGGATCGACTCGCCCTCGATATACGTGTAGCCGCCCTCGTCGAGCACCTGGCGGGTCGTGTCGTCGTCCGCGGTCGTCATGATCACGTGGCCCGCGTCACCGATCCCGCCGCCGCCGATCGCCCGGAGGTCGACGCCCCGCGCGGCGAGCGTCTCGGCGAGCGTCGCCATCGACCCCGGCTCGTTCTTCAGCTGGACGACGAACTGGTTGGCCATCGCTGCCTCCGGTCGGTGGGTGAGGGCCGATTCTAGTCGGTCCGCCCGTGATACGGTCGCCGTCGATGACCGCCACGACCGATCGCCTTCCCCTACCGATCACCGCGACGGCGCTCGATCTGCCGATCGCGGTCGCCGAGGCGCTCGCCGCTCCGCCACCGGGCGAGCGGATCGTCGTCGAGGCAGCCGGGATCCCGTTCGCCGTCACGACGTGGGGAGACGCGGCGCACCCGCCGCTCCTGCTCGTCCACGGGGTCACGTCGTCGGCCGTCATCTGGTGGCGGACGGGTCCGGCTCTGGCGGCCGCGGGGCGACGCGTGTACGCCCCGGACCTGCCCGGACACGGCCGAACCGGGGCATGGGCCGGCCGACACCGCTTCGCCGAGACGGCGGCGGACGTCGCGGCGCTCGTCGTCGCCCTCGGCATCGACGTCCCGGAACTCGCCGTCATCGGTCACAGCTGGGGCGCGACGATCGTCGCCCACCTGCCGGCGGCCGGGGTCCGGCCGCGGGTGCTGATCCAACTCGACACACCGGTCCTGCCGCTCGCCCGTATGGCCGATATGACGGTCGATCCCGTCGAGCGGCGGTACGACGATCTCGACGAGGCGATCCGGGTCATCGGATCGACGTACCCGTCGTGGTCGTACGGCGACGTCGTGGCCAAGGCGACGTCGCTGACCCAGGTCGACGAGGCCGCGGCGCGGGCGGTCCTGCTCGACAACGGCGACTGGGACGGCGGCCTCGCGGCACTCGCCGGCGACCCGGCCCGCGACCTCGATCGGTGGCTCGTCCGGGGCGAGGCGGCCACGGGCTCGTTCGTGCCGGACGAGGCGGTCCCGGCGTTCGCGGCGGTGATCGGCTCCGATCACGTCCTGACGGTGGCCGGCGGTCCCCATTCACCGCAGCGCACGCACCCGGAGGCGACGCTCGTGGCGTTCCTTCGCGCTCTCGACGGTTCGGTCAGCGCTCCGCGGCCCTGATCGCGATCGCCCGACGGTAGGCCTCGACGTAGCGCCGCGCGGAGCCCCCGGACCAGCTGAAGTCGGCCGCCATCGCCCGGTCGACGATGCCCTGCCACCGCTCCGCGTCGCCGAACGCGGCGAGCGCCTCGCCGCACGCCCAGAGCAACCCGTCGGCGGTCGCGTGGTCGAACGCGAAGCCCGTCCCGCGCCCCGGATTGAGGAACTCGTCGACGACCGTGTCGCGCAGGCCGCCGGTGCGGCGCACGATCGGCGGCGTCCCGTAGCGCAGGGCGATGAGCTGGCCGAGCCCGGACGGCTCGAACCGTGACGGCATGACGAACAGGTCCGCGCCGGCGTAGATCCGCCGGGCGAGACCGCGATCGAACGACTCGATCAGGGCGACCCTCTCCGGGCGAGCCGCGACGAGCGCGCGCAGGTCGTCGGCGAGCTCGCGGTCACCGTCGCCGAGGACGACGAGCCGGACGCCGCGATCCACGAGCGCCGGCGCCGCGCCGGCCAGCAGGTCGAACCCCTTCTGCGGATCGAGCCGCCCGATCATCGCGAGGACCGGTCCACCGTCGGCGGGATCGAACCCCACGCGGCGGAGCAGATCGGCGCGGCAGGCGGCCTTGCCGGCGAGATCGCCGCGCGCGTACGTCGCCGCGATGCCCGTGTCGGTCGCCGGGTCCCAGTCGGCCGTGTCGAGCCCGTTCTGGATCCCGAAGAATCGATCGCCGCGCGCGCGGAGCAACGCATCGAGTCCGTTACCGAACTCCGGCGTGAGCGCCTCCGCGGCAAAGCCCGGGCTGACCGTGTTGACGAGGTCGGCCCGCGCGACGCCTGCGGCGAGGAGATCGAGCCCCGGCGCGCCGTCCGGTACGAGGCCATCCCCGGGTTCGACGTCGAGTCCGGCCAGCCGATCGGCCGGCGTCCAGCCGTGGTAGGCGAGGTTGTGCACGGTCAGGAGCACCGCGGCCCGCGCCACGACCGCGTCCGCCGCGTACCGCCCGTCACGCGCCAGGAGCGCCGGCACGGCATGCCAATCGTGGAGGTGGAGGACATCGACCCGGTCCCGCTCCGCATGCACCGTCTCGAGCGCTGCCCGGCAGAGCAGGCCGAAGCGCCAGGCGTTGTCGGGGTAGTCACGGCCGTTCTCGCCGTAGATGCCTGGGCGGTCGAACGCCGGCGCATGATCGACGAGCCGGACGCGGTACCCGTTCCCGGCAACGTCGAGGATCCCGACGTCGGTCGCTCCGCCCGGGGCCGTCGGGTCCGGCACGCGGATCTGCCGGGCCGGTCCCCACGCCCGATCGCCCAGTCCCGCGTAGCGGGGCAGGAACACGTCGACCGGGGCGACCGGGTCTCCGTCCAGGTCGCCGATCGCCCTGGCGAGCGCATCGACGACGTCCGCCAGCCCGCCGGTCTTGGCCCACGGCTCGCACTCGGCGGCGACGAACACGACCCGGATCGGCGGCGCCGTCACCGCGGCCGGGTGGCTTCCACGCTCGGCGAGTGGGTATCATGCGCCGACATGGATTCCACTGTATCCGTTCCGACGTCCCCGCCGGCCTGGTTCCGGCTACCGCCGCAGCTCGAGGGACTGCGCCGGCTCTCGTACAACCTCTACTGGAGCTGGCACCCGCGGGTGAAGTTCCTGTGGAACCGCATCGACGCCGTCGCCTGGGCCCGCCACCGCAACCCGATTCCGGTCATCAGCGGTCCGGTCGCCTGGACCGAGATCCTCGAGGACTCCGCGTTCATGGCGGAGTACGAGGACATCATGTCGGAGTTCGAGCGGTACATGGTGAACGGCTCCGACCACTGGTTCCAGCGCCGACATGGCAAGGACCTCGACGGCCCGATCGCGTACTTCTGCGCGGAATACGGCTTCTACGAGTCGCTCGGGATCTACTCCGGCGGCCTCGGGGTGCTCGCCGGCGACCACATGAAGACCGCGTCGGACATGGCGCTGCCGCTCGTCGGCGTGGGGCTGCTGTACCGCAAGGGCTACTTCCGCCAGACGATCGACGCCGACGGCCACCAGGAGCACGACTACGTCACGCTCGAGCCGCGCGACCTGCCGCTCCTGCGGGTCCAGGACGCCGAGGGCGACCCGCTCCTCGTGCCCGTGGACGTGCCGGGCCGCACGGTCATGGCCGCCGTCTGGCTCGCGCAGGTCGGCCGCGTGCCGCTCCTCCTGCTCGACACGGACGTCCCCGACAACGCGGAGCACGACCGACCCATCACCCACGTCCTCTACGTCCGCGGCCGCGAGATGCGCCTCCACCAGGAGCTCGTTCTCGGCGTCGGCGGCGTGCGCGCGCTGCGCGC
>DASTOB010000050.1:0-3815 GCA_035720425.1 Candidatus Limnocylindrales bacterium | reverse complement strand
ACGCCGCAGTTCCAGCCCAAGTACGACGTGATCGGGCAGGGCTACCGCCAGCCCGGCTCGGCGTTCAAGCCATTCAACTACCTGACCGGGATCGACGACCGGACGTTCACCGCGGCGACGATGTTCATGGACGTCGGGACGGACTTCGGCGGGACGCCCGCCTACACGCCGACCAACGCGGACGGCCTGGAACGCGGCCCCGTCCGGGTGCGCAGCGCCCTCCAGTTCTCGCTCAACATCCCGTCGGTCAAGGCGATGGCCGTGAACGGCATCGAGCGCGTCTTCGCGCGGTCCCGGGACTACGGCCTGCGCTACCGGACGGAGACGACGAACGCGGGCCTTGCGCTCGCCCTCGGCGTGGCCGAGGTGCGACCGGTCGATCTTGTCACGGCGTACGGCACGCTCGCCAACGGCGGCCTGTACACCGGCCACACGACGATCCTGCGGGTGACCGAACGATCCGGCCGTGACGTCGTGCCGCCGCACGAGCGCCCCGCCGGGGAGCGCGTGGCGAGCACGGAGGCCGCGCACATCGTGACCGACATGCTGGCCGGCAACACGAACGCGTCGATCAACCCGTTCTGGGGTCGCTTCGCGATCGTCGCCGGGGACGCCCCCAGGCCGGCGACCCTCAAGACCGGCACGAACAACGACGCCAAGGACCTCAATGCCTACGGCTACATCGCCCCGCCCACGGCCGACGGCCGGGCGGCCGGCGAGCTCGCCCTGGCGGTGGGGGCCTGGAACGGCAACAGCGACAACACGGAGGTCTCGACGCCGGACCGGCCGGTCTTCTCGATCGACGTGACGACGTACGTCTGGCAGGGCTTCCTCACCGAGGCGACCGCGGCGTGGGCGGTCAACGACTTCGCCCGCTCACCGAACCTGGTGTCGGTCGCGGTCGACCCGTGGACGGGCCTCCGGCCGGCCGAGGGTGGCCCGACCGTGACGGAGCTGTTCATCCCGGGCACGGAGCCGCAGGCACGCGTCGGCGCCGACGGCGGCGTGTGCGGGGTCGCGATCCTCCAGTCCGCGAGCTTCGAGGGTCGCTTCCCGAACTGGATGACCGCCAACGCGGACTGGCTGGCAAGGGCCGCCCAGGGCCCGGGCGTACGCGGCGGGCCGGACGGTACCCGGACGAGCTACTTCTTCAACACCGGCTTCCGGCCGTACGGGGCGACGTGGGGTCCGCTGTTCGACGGCGCCGGCTGTGCCTCGCCGTCTCCGTCGCCGACCTGCCTGCCGCTGCCCACCCCGGACGAGAGCGGTGTGATCCCATCGTTCGAGCTGCCGTCGCCGTCCGGCAGCGAGGCGCCGCCGGTCCTGTGCCCGACACCGGAACCGACGCCGACGCCCGAACCGACGCCGACACCGGAGCCGACTCCCGCGCCGACCGCGCCGCCGACGCCGATCATCACCCTGCCGCCGCTCCCGACGCCAAGTGTGAGCCTGCCGGCCTTGACCCCGACGCCGACGGCGGCACCGAGTGCGCCGCCGGCGAGCGGCACCCCATAGTCCGAGGCGACCGCCCCGTCACGCCCGGGCTGCCCGACGGCGGCCCCCCGGCGCCGTCGTCAGCAACGACCGGTCAGCGCGGAAACGGACCGGGGCCGTCACCCGCCAGAACCGAAGCAGCAGCGAGCAGCGTGCCAAGGGCCGCGAGCGACGCGGCCGAGATGAGTGCGCGAACGCGTGCGAACCGGGTCATTTCGTACCCTCCTGCATTCCTCCGCGCCCTCTGGACGAGGGCCGTTGCCGGATGGTAGGCTTCGCGCATGCCAAAGTCAAGTATTTCTAAACATTTCCCGGTGGAACGCCGATCTGCCCTGGCCGAGGCGATCGGCTGCGAGCTGCGCCGCCTTCGGCGACGCCGTGGCCTGACCCAGGGCGAGCTCGGGACGCCCTTCACCCGGGCGTTCGTCTCCTCGGTCGAGCTGGGCTACACCATCCCCTCCGTGCCGGCGCTCGTGACGCTCACGGAGCGCCTCGGAATCGGCCTCGACGACTTCTTTTGGGGGGTTAACCAAAGGTGGACGGGGGTGTACACTGCGCCCCATGAAGACCACAACCACTCGCCGTAGAGTCGTCGTCGACAACCGCGCGCTTGCCGCGGACATCGGTGCGCGCATCAAGCGAGCCCGCCTGCACGCCGGGCTCACCCAGCAGCAGCTCGCCGGCGAGCGCTATACGAAGGCCTACGTGAGCGCGCTCGAGAACGGGCTCGCCAAGCCGTCGATGGCCGCCCTGACGTTCCTGACGGAGCGCCTCGGCACGACACCGGCGGCCCTCCTCGCCGACACGACCGTCGCCTGGAGCCGGCTCGAGGCGGACCTCGCGCTTGCGGCCGGTCAGTGGCAGGACGCCCTCGATGGGTACATGGGGCTGCTCGACAGCACCCCGGATCGGTCGATGCGCGCCGAGATCCTGCTCGGCGCTGCTGAGGCCCTGTGCCGGCTCGATCGTCCGGCCGACGCGATCGCGCCGGCGTCGGAGGCCTCGGCCGCCTTCGAGGCCCTCGGCCGCGACGAGGACCGGGCGCGCGCGGACTACTGGCTCGCGTCGGCAGAGAACCAGGTCGACAACCCGGATGAGGCGCGGACCATTCTCCGCTCGGTCAACGAGCGGATCCGGGTCGGCCTGTCGGTCGACCCGGACTTCCGCGCGCGCGTACTCATCGCGCTCGCGATGGTGGAGGTCCACCAGGGTGAGGCGACGAGGGCCCTCGGTTACCTCGAGGAGGCACGCGCGCTGACGGACGAACTCGATGACCGTCGCCGAGGAACGTTCCTGCGCTCTCTGGCGAACGGCTACAGGAGCGCTGGTGACATCGAGGGCGCGATCCGCGTCGGGCTCCAGGGGCTTGCCCTCCTTCGCAGCGCCCAGGCCCATCTCGATGCCGGATACCTCGAGAATCAGCTCGCGCTCGCCTACGTGGCCGCCGGCAATACGACGCGGGCCGGCGACATCGTTCGCGACGCGCGCGCGTCAGCGATCGCGCGGCACGACGATCGGCTGGGCTCCTACCTCGCCGATACGGAGGCGATCGTTGCGCTCGAGTCCGGCGACGCGGCACGCGCGCTCGCGCTCGCGGACGAAGCGATCGCCCTCGCCGAAGCGTCGGAGAACGAGAAGGGCCTGCTCGATGCGCTGGCCACGCGCGCTCGCGCACTGTCCGCGCTCGGCCGGAACGATGAGGCGGCCCAGTCGTTCGAACGGGCCGCGGAGCTGGCGCGCGATCATGCGCCGGCCTCGCGACGGCGAGAGATCCTGTCGGCCTGGGCGGACGTCCTCGCCGCGCTCGGTCGCCACGACGAGGCCTACGCGCTGGCGCGGGAGGCACTGTCGGCCCGGTGAGCGAGGACCGACCCGAACCTCCCGGCGTCGCACCGCGCAAGGGGGCATCCGGGTCGGCACGCCGGTTGACGATCTCGCCGATCGGCTTCGACCTCGTCCTCGCCCTGAGTCAGGCTCCGTCGGGACTCCGCCTCGCGGAGCTCGCCCACACGATCGGTTCGCCGGTCAGCTCCGTCCAGACGGCGCTGCGCGTGCTCCTTGCCAACGGTCTGGTGGTCAGGCTGGCGGAGGATCCGCCGCGCTACGTGCTGTCCGCCGAGCACCCGGCGACCGGCGAACTGGCCTCCCTCGCGACGGTCCTCCCGGAACCGGAGCGGGCCCTCGGGATCATCTTCCGGGCGAGTCCCACGATCTCGTTCGCCGGCGTGGACGCGGCCGGGTTCATCATCGCCGTCGACGACGCGCACCCGGCGACCCTCCTGCTCGACCGCCACATGTCGCTCGTCGCCGCCGCACGCCCG
>DASTOB010000049.1:0-3608 GCA_035720425.1 Candidatus Limnocylindrales bacterium | reverse complement strand
ACGCAACGCGCGAGGAGCGGGTAGCGGTCGACGTAGTTCTTCTTGTCGGTCTCGGGGAGGCGGCGCAGGATCCCGAGCGGGAACAGGCCGTCGGAGTGGACGTTGGTCTCGGCGAGGAACTGCCGGTAGGCGGGGACGTTCCGGCTCGCTCGCCACGCCGCACGCTCTGCTCGGAGTTGGCCGAGGCCGGCGAGGATCCGCGGCGGAGTCAGCTGGAACATGGCCTTGAGCCACCCGTAGCGAAGGCCGACGGTGCGGAACAGCGTGTCGAGCGGGAACAGCCACAGCCCGCGGCCGATCCCAACGAACGTTGCCGCGGCGTCGCGGGCGAGGTGTCCGATGCTCGGCATAGCCTCGTGGGTGGTCGTGTCCGGGGTCGTGGTGTCGGGGCGGCTCATATGCCGCTGACGTGCGGCCGACGCGGACGTTACATCGTTGCGCGCTCGGCGACTCGTCGCGCGGGCACGGTTCAGTGCCTCCTGTGGCGGCCGATGCCGACGCCGTCGTCAAAATGCGGGTAGGGAGCGCCATAGGCCCGATCCTCGCGGGACTCACAGCGGGCGTATCGGCGAATCCGGCTCATGGTGACGATGGGAGCGTCACGGCAGCCGATAGGAGCGTCACTGTCGTCGTCGGCGGGCGTCTATCACCGTCCTACCGCCGGATTTGACGATGGGAGCAGCACGGGTCGGGATTGGGGGCCCAGACGCGACGCCGCGCCGCGGAGCGAACACCGCGACGGCGCGGAGTGTTGGGGAGCGTTTGCGGAGTGCCGCGGAGCGTGGCAGAGCCGGATGTCGGCCTGCTAATCGGGAGGTGAGCCGCGGCTGCTAGCCTTGTGGGGTGCCGCTCGACCCCGCGACCCTCCTCGACGACCTCAACCCTGCGCAGCGCGAGGCGGTCACGGCAACGTCCGGCCCGGTCGCGATCCTCGCCGGGGCCGGCACCGGCAAGACGAGGGTGGTGACCCGTCGGGCGGCCTACGCGATCGCAACCGGCACGGTCCCGGCCGACCAGGTCCTCGTCGTCACGTTCACCGACAAGGCGGCCGGCGAGATGGCGGACCGACTCCGCACCCTCGGGTTCCGCGGCGTCACCGCACGCACGTTCCACGCCCACGCGCTGAGCCAGCTCCGCCATTTCTGGCCGTCCCGCCACGACGGCGCCGCCATGCCGGACACGCTCGAGTCCAAGCTGCCGCTGCTCATCCCGATCGCCCGCGATCTGCCCGTCCCGTACCGGTTCACGCCGGTCCGCGACCTCGCCACCGAGATTGAGTGGGCGAAGAGCCGCCGCCTCGACCCAGCCGCCTACGCCCATCACGCGGAGGCCCACCTCCCACCGATCCCCGCGGACCTCATGACGCGCGTGTACGGCGACTACGAACGCGCGAAGTCGCGGGCCGGTCGGGTCGACTTCGACGACATGCTCGGCCTGACCGTCGCTCTCCTCGAGTCGGACGCGGAGGCGGCGGCCACGGTTCGGGCCCGCAAGCGCTGGTTCAGCGTCGACGAGTACCAGGACACGAACCCGCTCCAGCAGCGGCTGCTCGAGCTGTGGGCCGGGGAGGCCCGCGACGTGTGCGTCGTCGGTGACGTCGACCAGTCGATCTACGGGTTCACCGGGGCGACGCCGCGCTTCCTCACCGAGTTCGCGGACCGGCACGCGAACACCCGGGTGATCGAGCTGACCGAGAACTACCGCTCCACGCCGGAAGTGCTCTCCCTCGCGAACCGCCTGCTCGCCGCGGAGGGGCGGTCGAAGCGGCTCGACGCCACCCGCCCGTCCGGCCCTGCCCCGGTCTTCGCGCGGCACGCATCGGCCGACTCGGAGCTCGCGGCGGTCGCGCGGCGGATCACGGAGCTCACCGCCGCGGGGACGGCCCCCGCGGAGATCGCCATCCTCGTCCGGGTGAACGCCCAGGTCGAGCCGGTCGAGGCCGCGCTCACCCGCGCCGGCATCCCGTATCAGGTTCGCGGGCTCCGCTTCTACGACCGACCCGACGTTCGCGCCGCCATCGATGCGCTGCGCCGCGCCGACCTCGCGGCGGTGGGCGCGGAACTCGAAACGGCGATTCGCGGGCTGTGGGCGACGGCACTCGGCGTGGACCTCGCGGCCGCGGCCGACGGACGGGACTCGACCTCCGACGGAGACGAGACGCGCGAGCGCGCGGCGGCACTCGGGACGCTGGCCGACATCCTCGGGGCGATGATCCGGGCGGCCGATGGCGGGGCCGACGTCGGAGCGGCCGACTTCCTGGCCGAGCTGGCACGGCGGGCATCGGCCGAACGGGAGGGGTCGGCCGACGGGGTCAACCTGCTGACCTATCACCGCGCGAAGGGTCTCGAGTGGGACGCCGTGTTCCTGCCGATGCTCGAGGAGGGGTCGCTGCCGATCCGCCAATCGGTCGACGACCCGGGGGCGCTCGAGGAGGAGCGCCGGCTGCTCTACGTCGGGCTGACCCGCGCACGGGTGCACCTGACGCTGTCGTGGGCCGAACGGCGCGAGTCACGCGGCCGCGACGCCCGCCGCCGGCCGAGCCGGTTCATCGACGAGATCCGTCCGATCCCCGCACGTCACGTTCGTCAGCTGCCCGATGCGTTCGAGGCCCCGGCGCCGACCCACGATCCATCGGCCGACCCGCTGTTCGCCGCCCTCCGCGCCTGGCGCTCCGACGTGGCGAGGGCCGAGGCGGTGCCCGCCTACGTCGTCGCCCACGACCAGACCCTCGCCGCGATCGCCGATGCCCGCCCATCCACGATGCCCGCGCTCCGCCGCGTCCGCGGCATGGGTCCGGCGAAGCTCGACAAGTACGGCGACGACATCCTGCGCATCGTCGCCGCCGGCCGATGACGTGGTGACTCGGCGCACCCGACTGTCCGATTTGCGCTTGACCGGACGTCCCCGGCGGGCGATAACGTGTCCAACCCGGCCCGCCCTCATCCTGGAGTGACCTGATCGATGCGATCCCGACGTCCCGCGGCCGTTGCCATCACCCTCGTCTTCGCCGCGCTGCCGCTCTTCGCTGCCGTCACGACCGCGGCGCCCGGCAACGCCCGGGCGGAGGCCGCCCGCGCGGAGCGTGAAGCGACTCTCCGCTACTGGACCGCCGAACGGATGCGCTCCGCCATCCCGCGCGATTTCGTGTTCGACCCCGTCCGCGGTTTCCAGCCGGCGGCCAAGCCACCGGGCACGCCAGGCGGCGGAGGTGGTGGCGGTGGCGGGGGTGGCTCGACCGACACCGTCAAGGGTGCAGCATGGCCGAACGGCAAGGGGGAGATCTACGGCGCAGTCGGGAAGGTCTTCTTCACCCTCAGCGGCACGAACTACGTCTGTTCGGGTACGACCGTCGAGGAGTCGCAGGCCGACCGGGTCGTCGTCCTGACCGCCGGCCACTGCACGTACGACGAGACGAACGGCGACGGCACGGACGCCGGGTTCGCCTCGCAGTGGATGTTCGTGCCCCGGTACGACGCGACGCCGACGATCAACTGCTTCAGCAACCCCTCGCAGTGCTGGACCGCATCGGAACTGGTCGTCCACTCCGGGTACGCGACTGCCGGCAGCTTCGGACCGGCGACGCTCTACGACTGGGCGTTCGCGGTCAT
>DASTOB010000048.1:0-16534 GCA_035720425.1 Candidatus Limnocylindrales bacterium | reverse complement strand
TTCGTCCGGTCCGGCGTCACGACGCTCGCCGCCGGCGAGATCGTCACCGCCATCGAGCTGCCCCGCCCGTCGACGCGGGGCCGGTCCGTCCACCTCCGGCGGACCCGTCGTCGCGGCCACGATCTCGCCTCGGTCACCCTGACCTGCGCGATCGACACGGACGGCCTGACCCGGCTGGCCTACGGCAGCCTCGGCCCGCGGCCGCTCCTCGTGGCCGACGACACCGGGCTCCTGGCCGACCCGGCGGCGTCCGACGGCGCGAAGGCGGAACGGCTCGAGACCCTGTTCGCCGCCGCGGCGCCGTCGCCGCGATCGATGCGCGCGAGCCCCGACTACCGCGTCGCGATGCTCCACGTCCTCGGCCTGCGGGCGGTCGGCACCGCGATCGCCCGGCTTGCCGGCGGATCGGCCCGATGACGGCCGACATGGACCCTGGGGTCCGGATCGAGCTGACCGTCAACGGTCGGGCCCGGTCACTCGAGGTTCGGCCGAACCACACGCTCCTCGACGTGCTCCGCGACGACCTGGGCCTGACCGGCACGAAGGAGTGCTGCCTGGTCGGCGAGTGCGGCGCGTGCACCGTTCTCGTCGACGGGGTGAGCGTCGACTCGTGCCTCGTCCTCGCGGCCGAGGCGGACGGGTCCGCCGTGCTGACGATCGAGGGCCTCGCCTCCGGCGATCGGCTCGATCGGCTCCAGGAGGCGTTCCTCGAGACCGGGGCGGCCCAGTGCGGGTTCTGCATCCCGGGCCAGCTCATGGCGGCGCACGCGTTGCTCACGGCGAATCCCCACCCCGCGCGGGTGGACGTGGAGGAGGGCCTGGCCGGCAACCTGTGCCGGTGCGGCGGGTACGAGCAGATCATCGAGGCGGTGCTCGCGGCGGCGGACCGTCGGGAGGTCGCGACATGAGTGGCTTTGGTGTCGGCGCGTCCCCGGCCCGCGTCGGCGGTCGAGCCCGGGTGACCGGCCGCCAGGCCTACGTGGCCGACATCCGGCTCGAGGACGCGCTCCACGTCAAGCTCGTCACCGTCGACTGCGCCCGGGCGCGCATCGTCGCCGTCGACGCGTCGGCCGCCCTCGCCGTGCCCGGCGTCCGGCTCGTCCTCAGCGCGGCGGACCTGCCGGATCCGATGCCGCGGTTCGGTCCCCAGTTCCAGGATCGGCCGGTCCTCGCCGTCGGCGAGACGCGCTACCACGGCGAGCCCGTCGCCGCCGTGGCAGCCGAGACGCGCGACGCCGCCGAGGAGGGTGCCCGGCTCGTCCGCGTCGAGTACGACGAGCTGCCGGCCGTGTCGACCATCGCCGCGGCGCTCGCCCCGGACGCGCCGCTCGTCCAGGACCCGTCGATCCGGCCGGGCGATCCGCTCGCCGCGACGAACGTCCTGCGCGAGCACCGCTACGGCTGGGGCGACGTCGACGGCGCGACGGCCGACGTCGTCGTCGAGGGGACGTATGCGTTCCCGATGGTCACCCAGTTCGCGATCGAGCCGCACGGGTTCCTCGCCGCCCCGGACGGCGACGGGATCGCGGTATGGAGTTCGATCCAGCACCCGAACTGGCTCCAGCGGGTCATCGCCGGCCTGCTCGCGCTGCCGCTCTCGAAGGTGCGCGTGTACGCGCCCGACCCGGGCGGCGGGTTCGGCGGCAAGCAGCACGCGAAGTACGAGCCGCTCGTCGCCTTCATCGCGCTCTGGGCCGGCCGGCCGGCGCGCCTCGTGCTGTCCCTCGAGGAGACGTTCCAGGCGGTTCGGCGCGGTGCGGCGGAGATCCGCGTCCGGTCCGGCTTCCGCCGGGACGGGACGCTCGTCTTCCGCGACGTCGAGGCGAACTACCTGATCGGCGCCTACGCCGACATCGCCGACCGGACGGTCGCCAAGGGGACGTACACCTCGTGCGGCCCGTACCGGACGCCGGCCGCGCGGATCGTCGCCCGAAGCGTCCTGTCGAACACGACGCCGTCGACCGCGTTTCGCGGGTTCGGTAACCCGCAGCAGATCTGGGCGGTCGAGTCGAACATGGACGAGGCTGCGCACGCGCTCGGCATCGATCCGGTCGACCTCCGCCTGCGCAACCTCGCCCGCCCCGGCGAGGCGTTCATCCCGGGCGACACGCCGGCCGACGGCGACTGGGCGAAGACCGTCGAGCGGGCGGCGGAGCTGATCGGCTGGGGGACCCCGCCCGCCGCCGGTCGCGGCCGCGGCATCGCCGTCGGGCTCAAGTCCGGCCCGACGACCGGCCTGTCCTACTCGACCGTCCGGCTCCTGGCCGACGGGAGCGTCGTCGTCCACGCCGGCACGTCCGACATGGGCCAGGGCGCGCGGACGATCTTCGCCCAGATCGCCGCCCAGGAGCTCGGTGCGCCGCTCGACTGGGTAACCGTCGTGATGGGCGACACGGCCGTCGTGCCATACGACCAGCAGACGTCGGCGAGCCGCTCGTCCGTGCTCATGGGCAATGCGGTCCTCGGTGCCTGCCGCGACATCCAGGCCCGGCTCCGCGCGATGGCCGCCCGGCTCGAAATGGTCACTGAGTCTGACGTCGTGGTCGACCGCGGCGAGGTCCGGATCGGCGACGGGGTCCTGCCGATCCGCGACGTCCTCGTCCGCGGCCTCGGCCGGCTCGGCGGTGAGCTCATCGGGGTCGGCGAGATGCGCAAGGAGGCGGACCCTGACCATCCGCTCGGCGGGACGGCGGCGTTCTTCGAGTTCAACTGCACGGCCGTCGAGGTCGAGGTGGACCGGGCGACCGGGGACGTCGTCGTCGCGCGGCACGTGACCGTGTCCGACGTCGGCACGGCGCTCAATCCGACCCAGGTCCGCGGCCAGGACGAGGGCGCGGCGATCATGGGCCTCGGCCACACGCTCATGGAGCACTACATCCTCGACGACGGCGGCCGGATCCGGAACCTCGGGGCGATCGACTACCGCATCCCGACGAGCATGGACCTGCCGCTCCGGCTCGAGAGCGACGTGATCGAGCACGGCGACGGGCCGGGGCCGTACGGCTCCAAGGGGATGAGCGAGGGCGCGTTACTGTGCGTCGCGCCGGCCGTGGCGGCGGCGGTGCGCAACGCGACCGGGGTCGTCATCCGCGACCTGCCGCTCACCCCGGAGCGCGTCTGGCGGGCGCTCCACGCGGCTCGCGACCCATGACCCTCACGTACGCGCTCGACGCGCCGCACGGCCTCGACCCGGCGGCGGCGCGCGCCCTGCTCGGCGGCAAGGCCGCCAACCTCGGCGTCATGGCCCGCGACCTGGGCCTGCCGGTGCCGCCCGGGTTCGTCATCACCACCGATGCCTGCCGGGCGTTCCTCGCCGGAGGCTGGCCGGCGGGCCTCGAGGAGGAGCTGCGGGCGCGGATCGCGACGCTGGAGGCGGTCGTCGGCCGCCGCTTCGGCGACCCGGCAGATCCGCTCCTCGTGAGCGTTCGGTCCGGCGCGCCGGTGTCGATGCCGGGCATGCTCGACACGATCCTCAACCTGGGCCTCACCGACGCGACGGCGGCGGGGCTCGCGCGGGTCGCCGGCGGCGAGACGTTCGCCCGGAGCTGTCGCGACCGGCTGGCGGCGAGCTTCCGCGACGTGGTCGGGGTCGCGACCGTCCCGGATGACCCGTGGCGGCAGTTCCGCCTCGCGATCGAGGCGGTCTTCCGGTCGTGGAACGGGGAGCGCGCCCGGGCCTACCGCCGCACGGAGGGCATCGCGGACGACCTCGGCACGGCCGTCACCGTGCAGGCGATGGTCTTCGGCAACCGCGGGCCCACGTCCGCGACCGGCGTGCTGTTCACGCGCAACCCGGCGACGGGCGAGCCCGCGCCGTACGGCGACATCCTGTTCGACGCGCAGGGCGACGACGTCGTCGCCGGCACCCACCGGACCGAGCCGATCGGCGCCCTCGACGAACGACTGCCGTCTGTCGCCGCGGAGCTGCGCGACTACGCCGGGCGGCTCGAGCGGCACCTCGCCGACCTGTGCGACATCGAGTTCACGATCGAGGAGGGTCGCCTGTGGATGCTCCAGGTCCGGGTCGGCAAGCGGAGCCAGCAGGCGGCGCTGCGGATCGCGGCCGAGATGGCGGCCGACGAGGCCTTCCCGCTTTCCCGGGCGGAGGCGGTGCGGCGGGTGGCGCCGCTGCTCGCTGATCCGCCAATGATCGCGAACGCGCGGAGCAGCATCGTCGTGCCGATCGCGACCGGCCTGCCCGCGTCGCCGGGCGTCGCGAGCGGTCCGCTCGTCACGGACCCGGAGGCGGCGCTCGACGCGGCCGACGCCGGGAGACCGGCGATCCTCGTCCGGACGGAGACGTCGCCGGACGACGTCCACGGGATGGCCCGGGCGGCGGGGATCCTCACGGCGCGCGGCGGCCTCGCCAGCCACGCCGCGGTGGTCGCCCGCGGCTGGGGGATCCCAGCGGTCGTCGGGACGGCCGGGCTCGAGGTCGGCGACGGTCGGCTCGTCGTTGGCGATCGCGTCCTGACCGCTGGCGACGTGATCACGATCGACGGCGCCACCGGCGAGGTGTTCGCGGGCGCAGTCGAGGCGGCGACCGAGGTCGTGCCGGAGGCCAGGATCCTGCTCGGCTGGGCTCGGGAACTCGGCATCCCGATCGGGGACGAGGCGGCGGAGTCGGCCGAATCGGTCGCCACGGTCGAATCGGTCGCCCCGGCCGAGCCGGCCCAATCGGTCGCCCCGGTCGGCCCACCCGCGGTGGCCCGCCGGGTGACCCCGGACGACTGCCTCCGGGCAGTCGCGATCAAGGGCTTCGCGCCGGTCCAGGGCGTGGCGGACGCGGTGCTCGCGGACGCGGCGACCGTCGAGCCGGTCCTTGACCAGCTCACGATCGACGGGCTCTTGGCTTCCGTCGCCGGCGCGTATCGCCTGTCCGAGGTGGGCGCGGCACGGGCGGATGCCCTCCTCGCCGCCGACCGGGACGCGTGGGGCGAGGCGGCGGCCGGTGCCGCGCTCGACGCGTTCGTCGAGCTCGACGGGCGGGTCAAGGCGACGGTCACCGCCTGGCAGCTGCGCGACGCGGCCGGCCAGGTCGTCAACGACCACACCGACCCCGCCTACGATCGGTCCGTCCTCGATCGCCTCGCCGCCGTCCACGCCGACGCACTCGCATGGCTCGAACCGCTCGAGCCCGCCTGTCGGGCGCTCGGTGCCTACGGGGTTCGCCTGGGCCGGGCGCTCGAGAACGCGGTCGCCGGCGACGGGCGCTACGTCGCCTCGCCACGCGTCGACAGCTACCACGGCGCCTGGTTCGAGCTTCACGAGGAGCTCATCCGTCTCGCCGGCAGGAGCCGCGAGGAGGAGGCCGCGGCGGGGCGCGCGTAGGCATTCGGCCGGGCGGTCACGCCCGCGGGGAGCGTCGCCTCAGCGCCCCTTCTCGTACCCGACGGCGGTGAGTTTGTCCCAGAGCGATCCGGCGTTCTCGTTCTGGATGTGATCCATCATGTAGCCCTGTCCCACGTCGACGGGGCCGAATGCGTCGTCGAAGCGGACCCGGGCGATCGTCTCCTCGCGCGACCAGCCCTTCGCGACGGCGTCCGCGACGGCGGCCTTCCAGGCGAGCAGCACGGCCCGCTGGGTCCGGACGTAGTCGAGCGTCACGACCGGGCCGTGTCCGGGCACGACGTGGTCGACGTCGAGCCCGCGGATCCGCTCGAGCGCCTCGAGCCACTGGTCGACGTTCGAGGTCATGAGCCAGGTCTGGCAGCCGGAGAAGATCGTGTCGCCGGTGAACACGACGCGTTCCTCCGGGACGTGGACGGCGAGCTGGCCGGGCGTGTGGCCGGGAGTGTGCAGGCAGTGGAACGTGTGGTCACCGACACGCAGGATCAGGTCGCCGGTGAAGACGACCGTCCCGCGCGGCAGGTCCGCGTAGTAGGCGTCGCGGTCCGGGAGGAGCGCCGCCCCATCGGGATCGTCGGTCGGGATGGCCTCGAGGGCGTAGGCGAACGGGTCGAGCGCGGCCCCCGGGTCCATGAAGATCTCCCACAGGGCGCGGTGGTTGACGATCTCGCCGGCGCCGCGGAACCAGTGGTTGCCGAAGATGTGGTCGACGTGATGCTCGGTGTTGATGAGGTAGCGGATCGGGCCGTGCGACTCCGCCTCCCGGCGCATCGCGACGGCCCGGGTCGGCAGCTGCGGCGTGTCGATGACGACGACGCCGCCCGCCGTGACCACGAAGCTCGGGTTGCAGCCGCGCAGCTTCGTCGTCGTGAAGACGTTCGGGGTGACCCGCTCCATCATCGAGGTCGCCTGTGCCATGCGTCCGGAGCCCTCGCGCTGCGCTACTGGGTGGCCGTCAGGCCGCCGTCGATGCCGAGGATCTGGCCGGTCACGAACGACGCCGCATCGGAGCACAGGAAGATCGCCGGCCCGACGAGGTCGCGCGTCTCGCCGACCCGGCCGAGGGGGATCCGGCTGACGATCCCGGCCTTGAACGCCGGATCGTCGAGGAGCATCGCGACCTGCGGGGTGTCGACGAAGGTGGGCATGATCGCGTTGACCCGGATGCCGTGCTTCGCCCATTCGGTAGCCCACTGGCGGGTCAGTGAGCTGATCGCGCCCTTGGCCGCGACGTACGCCGAGTAGCCGGCGTTGATCCCGAGGTTGGCGCGCACGGACGAGATGGTGAGCACGGCCCCACCGCCCTGCTCGATCATCGTCCGGACGGCGGCCTGGGTCGGCAGCACGGTGCTCCGCACGTTGAGCTCCATGATCCAGTCCCAGTCCGAGCGCGGGTAGCGCTCGGCGGGGTGGAGGACCTTGCCGGCGCCCCCTCCGACCGCGTTGACGATCGCGTCGACCCGACCGAACGCACCGACCGTCTCCTCGACCATCCGGTCGCAGTCGGCCTCGACCGTCACGTCGGCGGTGACCGCGACGCCTTCAGAGCCGGCGGCGCGGACACGGGCGACGGTCGCCTCGCACGTCTCGCGGGTTCGCCCGACGGCGGCGACGCGGGCCCCGGCGCCGGCCAGCCCCTCCGCGAGGGCGGAGCCGATGCCGCCACCGCCACCGGTCACGACGACGACGCGGCCGGCGAGGCTGAAGACGTCGAGCTGGCTCATCGGGCTCCCTTCGGTCGGTCGGGTTCGACCGGGCTCGCGGATCGGTTGATCGATTATCGAGAATAGCCGGAGGTCGTCGACCGCGCAAACGCGCGACGCCGCGTTGACGCCCGTTCTCCGCGCTGCCTATGCTCGATCGTGATCACTCATCCCGCCTGGATCGACGTGGACCTGGCGGCCCTCGTCCACAACGCCGGCGTGATCCGGCGAGCCATCCCCGCGGGCACCCGCCTGGGCCTGCTCGTCAAGGCGAACGCGTACGGCCACGGGCTCGAGATGGGGGCGCGGGCGGCGCTCGCCGGCGGCGCGGATCAGCTCATCGTGGCGGCGTTCGACGAGGGCCTCGCGCTGCGCCGGGCGGGGATCGACGCACCGATCCTCGTCGTCTACCCGGTCGCCCCCTCCGCGGTGGTGGACGCCGTCGAGGCCGGGCTCGAGCTGAGCGTCGGCGGCCTCGACTGGACCCGCCGGACGCTCGAGGCGTGGACCGCGCGGTCGTCCGCGAGTGACGGCGCGACGCTCCGCCTCCACGTCGAGGTCGACACCGGGATGGCCCGCGGCGGGATCCCCCCGGACGCGCTCGCGGAGCTCATCGGGCTCGTCGATACGACCCCGGCGACGACGCTCGCCGGTATCTGGTCGCACCTCGCCGACGGGAGCGACCCGGCGGTCTCCGCCGAGCAGACCCACCGGTTCGAGGTCGCCCTCGCGTCCGTCGCCGCGACCGGCCGCCCGATGCCGGTCCGGCACCTCGCCGCGACGGAGGGGATCTTTGCCGCGACCGCCCCGGGCTACGACATGGTCCGCGTCGGCCTCGGCTTCTACGGGGAGCTCGGGCTCGGGGTAGAGCCGGCGCCGGCAATGGCCGCGCTCGCCGCGGAGCTGCGACCGGCGATGACGGTCAGGGCCCGGCCGGTGCGCCTCGACACGATCCCGGCGGGCGCCTCCGTCGGCTACGGCGGCGAGTGGACAGCCGCTCGCACCTCGCACATTGCAACGCTACCGATCGGTTACGCGGACGGCTGGACCCGCGCGTACTGGCCCGGCGCCGAGGCGCTCGTGCACGGGCGCCGGATCCCGCTCGTCGGGCGCGTGTCGATGGACTCGGTCTGCGCCGACGTGACCGACGTCGACGGGGTCACGTCGGATGACGCATTCGTCCTGCTCGGCACGCAGGGCGCGGAGCGGATCGCCCCGAACGATCTCGCCCGGCTGCGCCGCTCGATCCCGAACGAGGTGTTCTGCGCGTTCGGACCGCGCCTGCCGCGCGTCTACCGCGACGGCGACCGCGTCGTCGCGGTCGCGAGCGGGGCGGACCGTGTCGACCGTATCGTGGACTGGACACCCGCGACCGACAGCAGCGTGGAGAACCGATGACCCTCGACCTCAACGGCCTCATCCCGGCGACCGTCCTGCCGATGCACGCGGACGGCCGCATCGACGAGCCGGCGCTCCGCTCGTACATCGCCTGGGTCGCGGCCCAGGGACCGGTCGCGCTCGCGATCAACGTCGACACCGGCGAGGGCCCGCACCTCACCCTCGACGAGAAGATCCGCGTCCTCCAGGTCGTCCGCGACGTGACGGACCTGCCGATCGTGGCCGGGCTGGCCGGCCCGTCGACCGAGGCCGCCGTCCGCCAGGCGCGCGATTTCAAGGCCGCCGGCGCGGACGCGCTGCTCGTCTTCCCGATCCCGGCCTACCTGAGCGAGCCGCTCGACGTGCGGGTGCCGGTGGCCTACCACGAGGCGATCGCGGAGGTGGGCCTGCCGCTCATCCTGTTCCAGCTCCAACCCGCCCTCGCCGGGCTCAACTTCGAGCCGGACACGCTCCGCGCGATGGCCTCGGTCGAGGGGGTCGTGGCGATCAAGGAGGCATCGTTCGACGCGCGCCGGTTCGTCGACACGGCGCGGCTCATCGCCGACCTGCCGCGGCCGATCACGCTCCTGACCGGCAACGACAACTTCATCCTCGAGTCGTTCATGCTCGGTGCGACCGGTGCGCTGATCGGCTTCGGCGCGGTCATGACCCGCGAGCAGGTCGACATGATCGATGCCTGGAATGCCGGCCGGATCGACGAGGCGCGCGCGCTTGGGCGCCGCGTCCAGCGGCTGGCCGACGTCGTGTTCGCCCGTCCCGTCGGCGATTACCGGGTCCGGCTCAAGGAGTGCCTGCGCATCCTCGGCGTGCTCGAGGAGGCCCACGTCCGCCGCCCGCTCATGCCGCTCGGCGACGCCGAACGTGCCCACCTCGAGCAGGTCCTCGTCGAGGTCGGGCTGCTCGAGGCCGCGCACGCCTGACGGGCTGGGCTGAGGTCCCGCGGGGCTGGTTCGGCCGTCCCGTTCGTTGATTCGCCGTCCCGCGAGGCGGATTCGGCGCCTCGATAGAGAACGTTTGCTATATCCTGACGGCAACTCCATTTCGGGACCGACTTCGCCGCGCCTGGCCCGTCCCGCCCGGCCGGCATCGAGGAGGAGTCAGCCGTGGCGACCGAACCCGCCGACGTCCTGATCATCGGAGCCGGCGCGACCGGCGGCGTCGTCGCGCGGAGGTTGTCGGAGGCGGGGTTCAGCGTCGTCTGCCTCGAGCAGGGCGACTGGCACGACAAGGGTGAGTACCGCGGCGCGGAGCTCGACTGGGAGCTCGTCATGCGCAAGCAGTGGTCGACCAGCCCGAACGTGCGCGGGCTGCCGGAGGACTACCCGATCGACGAGACCGATGCCGAGGTCTCGCCGCTCATGTTCTCCGCCGTCGGCGGGTCGATGCTCATCTTCGCCGGGGCGTGGCCGCGGATGCTCCCGTCCGACTTCCGGGTCCGCTCGCTCGACGGGGTGGCCGACGACTGGCCGCTCACGTACGACGAGCTGCGGCCGTACTACGAGCGGAGCGACCGCCACTTCGGGGTGTCCGGGATGGGCGGCGACCCGGCCTATCCGCCCGGTGGCGAGGACCCGCCGCTGCCGCCGCTGCCGCTCGGCGCCGGTGGCCTCAAGGTCGCCCGGGCCCACACCCGGCTCGGCTGGCACTGGTGGCCGGAGCCGAACTCGATCCTGTCGGTCCCGTACGACGGCCGCCGACCGTGCGTCCAGCGCGGGACCTGTCAGCAGGGCTGCAGCGAGGGCGCCAAGGCGTCGACGGACCTGACCCACTGGCCGAAGGCGATCGCCGCGGGCGCCAGGCTCGTGACGGGCGCCCGGGTCCGCCGGCTCGAGACGAACGCGGCCGGGCTCGTGACCGGCGCGACATGGCTCGACCGCGACGGCGGCGAACACCTCGAGCGGGCGAAGGTCGTCGTCCTCGCCGCGAATGCGATCGGCACGGCGCGGCTGCTCCTGCTGTCGGCCTCGCCGGCCCACCCGGACGGGCTGGCCAATTCGTCGGGCCTCGTCGGCAAGCGGCTCATGATGCACCCGTTCGCAAACGTCGGCGGCCTGTTCGACGAGGATCTCGAGAGCTGGCAGGGCCAGTTCGGCTGCTCGATCGAGTCATTCGAGTTCTACGAGACCGACGAGCGGCGGGGCTTCGTCCGTGGCGCGAAGTGGGGTCTCGCCCCCACCTTCGGCCCGATCAACGCCGCGCTCCCGAGCCGGGCCGGGACCCAGGTCTGGGGCCCGGACCACCACCTTCACGTCCGCTCCCACCTCGGCCGCGGCGCGAACTGGGGCCTGTTCGGCGAGGACCTGCCGGACGAGACGAACCGGGTCACTTTGTCGGCCACCCTGACCGACTCGTCCGGCATCCCGGCGCCGGAGATCCACTACCGCATCTCCGAGAACTCGCGGCGGCTGCTCGACTTCCACATCGAGAAGGCCTCGGAGTCGCTCCGCGAGGCCGGGGCCCACACGATCGAGGTCGACCGGCTCATGCGCTACTCGGGCTGGCACCTGCTCGGCACCGCCCGGATGGGCGACGACCCGGCCACGTCCGTGCTCGACCGCTGGAACCGGGCGCACGACGTCCCGAACCTCTACGTGGCCGACGGGTCGTGCTTCGTCACGTCGGCCGGGGTCAACCCGACCTCGTCGATCTGCGCGCTCGCGCTCCGGGCGGCAGACCACATGGTCGAGACGCGGTTCAACCAGCAGGTGCCGCTGTGAGCGGGCCAGTCGAGCTCGACGACGGCCGTCGCGCGGCCCTCGCCGCGGTCGCGGACCGGCTCATCCCCGAGGCCCACGGGATGCCCTCGGCCGCGGCGGTCGTCGGCGACGCCCGGCTGCGCTTCGTCCTGACCGCGCGGCCGGACCTCGGCGAGCCGCTCCTCGAGGCCCTTCGTCCTGAGCTGGGGACGGACCCTGCCGCACGCATCGCGACGCTCGAGCGCGACGAACCGGACCGCCACGCGGCGCTCGTCCAGGTCGTCGTGTTCGGCTACTACACGGACGCGCATGTCCGGCTGCTGCTCGGCTATCCGGGGCAGGAGGCGAAGCAGCTCTACTCGTGGAAAGTGCCCCCGTTCATCGAGGAGGGCCTGACCGACCAGGTCCTCGCCCGCGGCCCGATCTGGCGCGACCCGGCGACCGGCCGGCGCGCCGAGCGCACGTGACCGTTCGGATCGCGTCGGCAGCAGGAGAATCGACATGGTTGCGACCGCTCCGTTGACCTGGCTGGACCCGTTCCTCGCCGACTGGCGACCGGGATCCGGCGCCCCGCTCGAGGACCGCGAGCCGGCGACCGGGATCCACCTGCTCACGATTCCCGGATCGACGCCGGATGACGTCGCGCGCGCGGCCGCCCGCGCCGCGGCGGCCCAGCCGGCGTGGGCCGAGACGAGCTACCAGGAGCGCGCCCGGATCCTCCGCCGCGCCGCCGACATCTACGAGGCGCACCGCGAGGAGTTCGGGACGTGGACGATGCGCGAGACCGGCGCCGTCCACGGCAAGATGCATCACGAGCAGAACTTCACGTACCAGGAGATCCTCAACGCGGCGACGATGCCGTCCCAGCCGTACGGCTCGCTCATGCCGACGGCCCAGAAGGGCCGGTTGTCGATGGTCCGCCGCGTCCCGGTCGGAGTCGTCGGCGCGATCACGCCGTGGAACTCGCCGAGCGTGCTCGGCATGCGCGTCGTGGGGCCCGCGCTCGCCCTCGGCAACGCCGTCGTCCTTAAGCCGGATCCCCAGACGCCGGTCGCCGGCGGAGCGATGTTCGCCGCCGTGTTCGCCGAGGCGGGGCTGCCGGACGGGGTGCTCGAGGTGGTCGTCGGCGGGGCGGACGTCGGCGAGGCGATCGTGACCGACCCCAACGTCTCGCTCGTCTCGTTCACGGGTTCGACCGCGGCCGGCCGGCGGGTAGGCCAGCTGGCGGGCGGCCTGCTCAAGAAGGTGTCGCTCGAACTCGGCGGCAACAACGCGTTCATCGTCCTCGACGACGCCGACCTCGAGGCGGCCGCCGCCGCCGGCGCGTTCTCGTCGTTCCAGTTCCAGGGCCAGGTCTGCTTCGCCGCCGGCCGCCATGTCGTCCACCGGAGCGTGGCCGACGAGTACGTCGCGCTCCTCGTCGCGAAGGCGAAACGCCTCCGGACGGGCGACCCGTACCGCGAGGACGTCCAGCTCGGCCCGATCGTCAACGAGCGCCAGCTCGCCCGCGTCGACGGCATCGTCCAGCGCACGATCTCGGCCGGCGCGCGCCTCGCCGAGGGCGGCACGCACGAGGGCCTGTTCTACCGGCCGACCGTCCTGACCGACGTGACGACCGACCAGCCGGCCTGGACCGACGAGATCTTCGGGCCGGTCGCACCGGTCACGACGTTCGAGACGGACGACGAGGCGCTCGCCCTCGCCAACGCGAGCGAGTACGGTCTCGTCGCGGCGATCTACACCCGCTCGATCTCGCGCGGCCTCGCCCTCGCCACGCGGATCCGGACCGGCATGGTCCACGTCAACGACGGGACGCTCAACGACGAGGCGATCATCCCGTTCGGCGGGATGGGCGCCTCCGGGAACGGCAGCCGCTTCGGCGGCGAGGCCAACCTCGACACGTTCACCGAGTGGCAGTGGCTGACGGTGCGCGACGAGCCGCCGACGTTCCCGTTCTGATGGCGTCGATCACCGAGGTCGCCCGGCTGGCCGGCGTCTCGACGGCCACCGCGTCGCGGGTCGTCTCGGCGTCCGACTACCCGGTCAGCGCGCGGACGCGCGAGCGCGTGCTCGAGGCCGCCCGGACGCTCGACTACGTCCCGAACGCGCTCGCCCGCGGCCTCCTCAAGAGCCGGGTCCCGGTCGTCGCCGTCATCGTCCACGACATCACGGACCCGTACTTCGCTGAGGTCGTCCGCGGCGTCGAGGACGGTGCCGCGTCGGCCGGCTACCTCGTCATCACGTGCAGCTCCGACCGGGACGCGGAGCGCGAACGCTCGTACGTCCGGCTGCTCCGCTCGATCCGGGCGGCCGCGGTCGTGTTCGCCGGCAGCGGCCTCGACGACCCGATCGTCAACGAGGAGATGGACCGCCACCTCGCGGCGATGCAGGCCGGCGGCGCCGCGGTCGTCCACCTCTCGCCGTACGCGCGTGGGCGGCCGGACGTCGGCGTCGACAACGAGGCGGGGATCGCGGCGATGGTGGCGGCCCTCGCCGGCCTCGGGCACCGCCGGATCGCGTTCCTCGCCGGACCGCCGTCGCTGTACGTCGCTCGCGAGCGCCTCGCGGGCTATCGTCGCGGTCTCGCCGAGGCCGGGATCGCGTTCGACGAACGGCTCGTGGTCGGCACCGGCTTCGACATCGCGAGCGGGGCGCTCGGGGTCGAGGCGCTGCTCGCCGGCGGCGCGCCGTTCAGTGCCATCTGCTGCGCCAACGACGTGCTCGCGCTCGGCGCGCTCCAGCGGCTCGCGGCCCGGGGGTTCGACGTCCCGGGCGACGTGTCGGTAGCCGGGTTCGACGACATCCCGACCGCGGCCCTCACCGCGCCGAGCCTGTCGACCGTTCGGCTGCCGCTGCGCGAGATGGGCCGGCGCGGCTTCGAGCACGCGGACCGGCTGCTCGGCGGTGGGGAGCCGGCGCGCGACGTGCTGCCGACCGAGGTCATCCTGCGGAACTCGACCGCGGCACCGCGCTCCGCGTCGGCCGCCTGATGGGCGGCTCGCTCGACGGACGCGTCGTCCTCGTCACCGGCAGCAGTCGTGGCATCGGCGCCGAGGTCGCCGCCAAGGCGGCGGCGGAGGGCGCCCGGGTCGCCGTCCACTTCCACCGCTCGGCCGACGGCGCGCAGCGCACGGTCGAGCGCGCCCGGGCCGGCGGCGCCGAGGCGGAGGCGTTCGCCGCCGATCTCCGCGACGGGCGGCAGGCGAGTGATCTCGTCGAGCGCGTCATCGCCCGCTTCGGTCGCGTCGACGGCCTCGTCAACAACGCCGGCCAGACGCTCGTCGCACCGTTCCTCGAGACCGAGCCGGACGACTGGGAATCGGTCATCCGGACGGACCTGACGGCGGCCTACCACACGTGCCGGGCGGCCCTGCCGTCGATGGTCGAGCGGGGCAGCGGGTCGATCGTCAACATCGCCTCACGCCTCGGCCAGGTCGGGGTCGCCGAGACGGCCGCCTACTCGGCCGCCAAGGCCGGGCTGATCGGGCTCACCCGCGCCCTCGCCCGCGAGTTCGGCCCGCGCGGCGTCCGCGTCAACGCCGTCGCGCCGGGCGTGACGCTGACCGAGATGACGACCGACCTCGTCGACAGCGAGGAGGGTCGGCGGCGCCTGCGGGACATGCCGCTCGGCCGGTTCGGGCGGGCGGACGAGGTGGCCGACGCCGTCATCTTCCTCCTGTCGGACGCGTCGAGCCTGTTCCTCGGCCAGACCCTCAATCCCAACTCCGGGGGGTACATGCCGTGACCACCGTGATCGGCGTGCGTGACGCCGTCGGGCTCGTGCGCGACGGCGCGACGATCGTGATCGGCGGCTCCGGCGCTGGGCACGCGGTCCCGCAACGGTTCATCGACGAGCTCGCGGCGTTCTTCACCGAGCAGGGCCGGCCGCGCGACCTGACGACGGTCCGGGTGGTCGGCATCGGCGACTTCGCCGAGCGCGGCTTCTCGCAGCTCGGCCTGCCCGGTCTCATGCGCCGGACGATCGGCAGCAACATCGGCAACGAGCCGCGCCTCGGGGCGCTCGTCGAGGCGAACGAGCTCGAGTCGTACTCGTTCCCGCAGGGCGTGCTGTCGCAGCTCATGCGTGAGATCGCCGCCGGGCGGCCGGGGCTCGTGACCCACGTGGGTCTCGGCACGTTCGTCGATCCGCGCCAGACCGGCGGCAAGCAGAACGCCCGCACGACCGAGGACCTCGTCGAGCTCGTCACGCTCCGGGGCCGCGAATGGCTGCTCTATCACGCGTTCCCGATCGACGTCGCGGTCATCCGCGCCACGACGGCCGACGAGGACGGCAACCTGACCATGGAGGGCGAGGCGGTCCAGGGCGAGATGCTCGCCATGGCGATGGCCGCCCGCAACAGCGGCGGGATCGTCATCGCCCAGGTCCGCCGGCTCGCCCGGCGTGGCAGCCTACCCCCCCGCGACGTGAAGGTCCCGGCCGCGCTCGTCGACCACGTCTACGTCGACCCGGACCAGTGGCAGACGTACATCACCCAGGACTCTCCGTATTACGCCGGCGCGCTGCGCCGGCCGGTCACCGACGAGCCGCCCCTGCCGCTCGACGTGCGCAAGCTCATCGCCCGCCGCTCGCTGCTCGAGTTCCCGCCCGGTGCGATCTGCAACCTCGGCTTCGGGATCAGCCAGCTGATCGGCCGGGTCGCGTGGGAGGAGGGGATCACGGACCGGCTCGTGCTGACCGTCGAGCAGGGCATCTTCGGCGGCGTCCCGGTCGCCGGCAACGAGGGTGGCGCGGGATTCAACTACCAGGCGATGATCGACCAGCCGGACATGTTCGGGTTCTACGACGGCGGCGGGCTCGGCATCGCGAGCCTGTCGTTCGCCGAGGTGGACGCGGTCGGCAACGTGAACGTCCACGCCTTCGAGGGCAGGGTCCGGGGTCCGGGTGGCTTCCCGAACATCAGCGCCCGGACCGGCCGGATCAACTTCGTCGGCACCCTCACCGCCCAGGGCCTCGAGATCGAGATCGACGAGGGCGTGCGGGTCGTGCGCGAGGGGAGCCTGGCGAAGTTCGTGCCGCAGGTCCGCGAGATCTCGTTCAGCGGCCGTCTCGCCCGGGAGCGCGGGCAGCAGGTCCGCTTCATCACGGAGCGGGCGGTGTTCGCGCTCGAGGACGACGGGCTCGTGCTCGTCGAAGTGGCGCCCGGGATCGACGTGGAGCGCGACGTGCTGGGCCGGATGGGCTTCCGCCCCCGAGTGGCGCGGGACCTGCGCACGATGGACCGGCGTCTCTACGCGCGCGGGCCGATGGGTCTCGCGGCCGACTTCGGCGTGGCGCCGTCGTGACCGGCGGCCTGGTCCGGCTCGAGGACGGCGGCTCGCCGGGCGTCGTCCGCCTGACCCTCGCCAACCCGCCGCTCAATCTCGTGA
>DASTOB010000047.1:0-7062 GCA_035720425.1 Candidatus Limnocylindrales bacterium | reverse complement strand
CTCGTCGAAGGCGGCGTGGAAGCGGCGCTCCTTCTCGCCGCCGTCGGCGATCCAGAGCTGGCGGCGGACGAACCGTTCGACGTCCTCGCGCGACTCGAACCGGCGCGGCGACTGCTCGACGATCGTCACCCGCGGGTCGCGTCCGCGCACGCGGAGGAGCTCCTCGAACTCCGGCAGGGCCGGCAGGCGCACTCGCGTCTCGCCATGGACGGGCGGCCAGAACCCCTCGGCGAGCGAGCCCGGCTGGCGATCCATCATCACCGCGACGCACAGCCGGCGCGCCGCGACCTCCATCGCGTCGACGAAGGGCCCGATGTCCTCGACGTCGTAGCCGACGTGGGCGATGAGCGCGGCGTCAGCCACCGGGTCTGGCCCGAGTGCCGCCCGGAGCTCCGGCGACGGCGGCCAGCGACCCTCGATCGCCCGGACGTTCGCGATCGCGGCCTCCGCCGCGCCCTCGCGGAGCGACCCGAGCATCCCCGCGGAGGGGTCGACGGCCACGACCTCACGCACGATCCTGGCGAGCGGCAGCGCATACCGCCCGGCGCCCGCCCCGATGTCGAGCCACGCCTCTCCCGCCCGGGCGAGGCCGCGCAGGTGATCGAGCACGGCGTCGTCGGTCCGGTCGGGATCGGCCCGGAAGATGCTCCGGACCGGTGCGTAGAAGTCGGGCCCGTCCGGCACCTCGCGGACCCGCTCCACCTGGTCGCGGTTGGCCCGCACCCTTTCGGCCCACAGCTCCTCGGCGATGCGGGCGAGGTCCGCGGGGGTGTCGACGTCGGGATTGGAGCCGTCCACGTCGACCCATTCGACGAGGTCGAGGTGGGTCGCGATGAATGGGCCGAACCCGCGGTCCCCGGTCACCCGATCGACCAGGTCGAACGCAACGTGCCGGACGAGAACCGGGTTGATCCCGCCGCCGCCAGCGTAGCGCGGCGCGACGAGCGGCCGCTCCGTTCGCGCGGCTGCCGCGAGGAGCGCGTCGATGACCGCCGACCGCGTGCGTGGCTGATCCCCGAGCACGACGACCGCCGCGTCGAGCCGCGGCAGGACGGCACCGAGGTCGTCGAGACCCAGGTGGAGCGAGCTCGCGAGGCCACGCGCCGGGTCCGGGTTGCGAAGGCGCACCTCGTCGTGCCAGTCGATCGCCGCCTCGATCTCGTCGGCGGCGTGCCCGAGTACGACGAGCACCGGGTCGAGCGGCGTGGCGGCGACGGCGTCGAGGACGTGCTGGAGGAGCGGCCGCCCGCCGACGACGGCGAGCGCCTTCGGGCTGCCGAACCGCGACGAGAGTCCCGCGGCGAGAACGAGTCCGGCGACCCTCATCCGGCCGTGACGGCGGAGCGAACCGAATCGGTCGCGGCCGCGGACCCATCCCCGCGGGCGCGCTCGATGACGAGGTCGCGCATCGGCCGTCCCGTCCCGCCGTACCGGGCGGCGACGATCTCGGCGAGGATCGCGACGGCTGTCTCGGCCGGCGCGCGGCCACCGAGGTCGAGCCCGATCGGACCGCGCAGGCGCGCCAGCGCGTCCTCCCCCACCCCGGCGGCGAGCAATCGCGCCCGGCGATCCGCCTGGGTCTTGCGCGAGCCCACCGCGCCGACGTAGCGGCAGCCGCGCCGGAGCGCCTCGACGATCGCCGGTTCGTCGAACTTCACGTCGTGGGTCAGGACCGCGACCGCGTCGCGCGGCCCGAGGCCGATCGACTCGGCGATCTCGTCCGGCCAGCCCACCTCGAGGCGGTCGACATCGGGGAACCGTTCGCGGGTGGCGAACGCCTCACGCCCGTCGACGACGACCGTCTCGTAACCGAGCTCGCGGGCCATCGCCGCGAGCGACATCGCCACCTGGACGGCTCCGACGATGACGAGTCGCGGCCGAACCGGGAAGGCCTCGACGAACAGCTGGCGCCCGCCGAGCTCGACCGTGCGCGAGGTGCCCCGCTCGAGCGCCTCGAGCCCGATCGCGACGAGCTCCGCATCGAGGACCGGATCGCCGAGCGTGCCCTCGAGCTGGCCGTCGTCGCGGACGCGCAGCTGGAGCGCCGGCGGGGCACCGTCGCCCGGCTCGTGCGGCCCGAACGACGGCGGCGGCGCATCGGCCGGCAGCGGCGTGACCACGGACGTTCCGGTCGCCGCGCCGGGCTCGCGGGTCGCAGCGCCCGTCGCCGCGGCGATGACCGGCGCCGGCACGACCGGCTCGACAAGGACGTCGATCGTCCCGCCGCAGGCGAGGCCCACGTCCCACGCCTGCTCGTCGCTAATGCCGTAGCGGATGACGCGCGCCCGGCCGGTCGCGCGGGCACGCTCGATCTCCTCGGCCGCCGCGCCCTCGACGCAGCCACCGCTGACCGAACCGGCGATCCGTCCGTCGGCCGCGTAGACGAGCACGGCGCCTTCCGGGCGCGGGGCGGACCCGAACGTCCGCACGACGACCGCCCGTCCGGCCTCGACACCGTCGGACCGCCACGCTTCGAGGGTATCGATCAGCTCCTTCATCGTCGGTCTCCTGTCAGGTGGGGCGCGGTCGGCCCGCGGCGGTGCGGCGGACGCGGTTCAGCGGGTGAGCGGTCGCGCGACGGACGGGTCGCCGGCCGCCGTGTCGAGGGCAACGGGCACGCGGATCGGATGGCTCGGGCCGGCGGAGGTCACGGTCGCCGCCGCCTCCCCGCCGCGCCGCGTGTCGCCGGCACGGACGCCGGCGAGGATCTCGCCGAGGCGCTCGAGGCTCGCAACGGTCCCGGCCGGCAGGAAATCGTCGATGTACGGATAGGCGGCGCGCATCCCGGCCGCGAGGGGCTGGTAGCCGGGCGTCCCGGCCAGCGGATTGAGCCACACGAGCCGGTGGCAGTTCCGCCGCAGCCGGGCCGTCTCGGTCTCGACGAGCAGCGGGTCGCCGCGGTCCCAGCCGTCCGACACGACGATGACGACGCCGCTCGTCCGGAGCGTCCGGCGCGCCCAGCGCAGGTTGAACTCGCGGAACGACTCGCCGATCCGCGTCCCGCCGGCCCAGTCGTTGACCGATTCGGCGACCCGGCCGAGCGCCCGGTCGCGGTCGCGGTCGCGCAGGAGTCGCGTCACCCGCGTGAGACGCGTGCCGAACACGAACGACTCCGTCCGCACGGCGGACGACGCCGCGAGAGCCTGGATGAAGCGCAGGAGCAGGCGGGAGTGGCGCTCCATCGAGCCCGAGATGTCGCACAGGACCACGATCGGGCGCGGGCGCCGCGCCGGCCGCTGCCAGACCCACGTCGTGAGCTGGCCGCCGGTGGCGAGGTTGCGCCGGAACATCGCCCGCGGGGCGAGGAGGCGGCCATGGTCGTGGAGCTCGTAGCGCCGGGTCCGGCGCTGCTCGAGGCGCGGCACGAGCAGGTCGACGAGGCGTTCCGCGTCGCGGAGCTCGGCGGCCGTCATCTTGTCGAACTCGCGGTGGCGGAGCAGCTCGCCCGCGCTGTACGCGTCCGGCGCGGCGATGACCCCCTCGACCGGGCCCTCATCGTCCGGGGGCAGGTCCTCGTAGCCGGCGATCGCGGTCCCGGCCTCGCGATCCGCCCCCGCCTCGTCCGTCCCGGCCTCCGGTTCTGCATCGGCCCCCTCGTCCGGCGGCTCGACGGTTTCCGGCTCCGGCAGCGTGGTCGGCGACGCGGGTCCGTCGCTCGGGAACGGTCGGCGCGCCCGCCAGAACCGGTCGAACACGCGGTCGTAGGCGGCCCGGTCGTCGCGTCGGCGGACGAACACAGCCGCGCCCGCCGCGCGCACCTCGTCACGCTCGGCGAGATGGACGAGCCCGAGCGCCCGCGCGAAGTCGATCTCCGCCCCGAGGTCCACCGCCAGCCCGGCGGCACGCAGCGCCCGCCCGAAGTCGACCGCCGCACCGAGCAACCGCCGGCCGTCGAACTCCTCGCCACGTGGCGTTCGGGCGATCGCCGGATCGGTCGTCATCGGTCGTCCAGTCGGTCCGTCGGCCGTCTCCCGTCAGGGTCGGACCGAGGCCTCGGCGAGGTAGCGCCGGGCCGTGTCGCCACGCACCTGCCGGATGTCCTCCTCGTACTTGAGGACGACGCCGAGCGTCTCGTCGACGAGCTCCGGCGCGAGCTCGCGCGCGCCGAGCGACATGAGCGCGGCCGCCCAGTCGAGCGTCTCGGCGATGCCCGGCACCTTCGTGAGGTCTGCCTCGCGCAGCCGATGGACGAACTCGACCACCTCGCGAGCGAGCCGTTCCGGCGCGTCCGGCACGCGGGCGAGGACGATCTCGAACTCCTTCTGACGGGTGGGGTAGTCGATCCAGTGGTAGAGGCAGCGACGCTTGAGCGCGTCGTGGACCTCGCGGGTGCGGTTGCTCGTGAGGACCACTCGCGGCGGCTGCTCGGCCCGGATCGTCCCGATCTCCGGCACGGTCACCTGGAAGTCGGACAGGATCTCGAGGAGGTAGGCCTCGAACTCCTCGTCCGCGCGGTCGATCTCGTCGATGAGCAGGACCGGCGGGACTGCCGTCGCGCCGTCGACGCCGTCCGCGGCCTCGAGTGCCTGGAGGAGCGGCCGACGGAGGAGGAACTCCGGGCCGAAGATGTCGTGCGCCGTCGCCTTGGCGATCTCGCCGCGCGCCTCGAGGAGGCGGATCTCGAGCATCTGGCGCGGGTAGTTCCACTCGTAGACGGCGGTGTTGACGTCGAGCCCCTCGTAGCACTGGAGGCGGATGAGGCGCGCGCCGAGGCTGAGCGCGAGGACCTTGGCGAGTTCCGTCTTGCCGACGCCGGCCTCGCCCTCGAGGAGGATCGGCCGGCCGAGTTCGAGCGCGAGGAAGACCGCCGTGGCGAGCGAGCGGTCGCAGATGTAACCGCGCTCGCGGAAGTCGTCCTGGATCGCCTCGATCGAACGGGTGCCGGCGGCCCGGCTGTCGCGGTCGCTCATGGTCGGTGGATCGTACCCTGCTTCAGCCGTCCGGGGCGTCGAGGTCGCGGGCATACGACGGAAAGCGGAAGCGCTGGCTGCGGGTGAGGATCCCGCCGTGGCCGAGCGGGGAGACGAGGCGCGGGCCGGGTCGCTCGCCGGTGAGGAGCCGTGGCAGGACGAGGTCCGCCGCGGTGGCCTTCGAGTAGGCCCCGCACGTCGGCAGACCCAGGACGGCTGCGCCGCCGACGCGCCCGAGCCAGAGCATCGAGCCCGGGTGGGACGGGACGCCACGCCGGACGATCTCGCCGCCAAGGTCGTCGATCGCGACGAAGAAGGGGTCGAGCGGGTCCGTGCTGCCGCCGCCGGCGGTGAGGACGAGGTCGACGCCGTTCCGCAGCATCTCCTGGAGGGCCGCCTCGACCGCCTCGTCCGACTCGACGTAGACGATGTCGACAATCGTCGAACCGAGCGACTCGACCTTGGCCCGGACGCTCGCCTCGAACCGCTCGCGCGCGACGCTCCGGACGGCCTCGCGGACCACGACGCCGACCCGCATCGGGCGGAACCCCGCCACCCGGACCAGGGGCCGGCGGCCGTTACGGGCCAGCCGCTCCCCGGCAATGACGAGCGCCTCCTCGACGAGGTGCGGGGCGACCTTGATCGACGCGACGAGGTCGCCGGCGGCGACGACCGATCCGTCGTAGGCGGTGAACACCTCGAGCGGATCGATCCGGTTGAGGAGCTCGAGCTCACGAGTCCGAACGTGGAGCACCCCGTCGACCGCGGCGAGCAGGTCGACCCGGCTCTCGGCCGGTCCACGCCGGGTGAGCCCCTCGCCGCCGACCGCCGCCGCAAGGCGGAGCGCGGCCTCGTCCTCGTGGAGGTCGCCCGGTTCCGGGACGGCCACCGTCACCCCGCCGGGCGGCAGCCCGGAGGGATCGGCCGCCAGGGCGGCGAGATCGTCGGCCGACAGACGCCGGCCCTTATGCCAGCGCTCTCCACCGACCCGGAGGTCACGCGTCAGCACCGCGCCGGCGAGGCCGGCGCGCGGGCGCGAGTCGGGCCGGATTCGCTCGACTCGCACCCGGATCCGGTCGCGGAGCTAGTCGAGCCGGGACAGGGCGCGCTCGATCGCCCGTGCCGTGTAGACCTTCGCCATCGCGGTCCGATATGCGGCGTCGGCGTGGATGTCGGAGCTGACCTCGACGCCGACCGTGGCGTGTTCGGCGGCGGCGCGGATGGCATCGGCGGAGCCGTCGGTGCCGACGAGTGCCGCCTCCACCTCCGGCGCCCGGTACGGGTGCTCGTGGACGCCGGTCAGCGCGACGCTGGCGCCCTCGATGGCCGATGCGCCGGAGGACCGAAACACGATCGCGGCGACGCCCACCATCGAGTAGCCCGACGCCGGCTGGGTGAGCGAAACGTACGCCGAGCCGGCATCGTCCCGCCCCTGCGGAAGACGGATCTCGGTCACCAGCTCGTCCGGGGCCAGGTCCGTCACGAACGCCCCATGGAAGAAGCCGTTGCACGTCGACGATCGCTCGCCCCGCTTCGAGCGGATGACGATCTCCGCGTCGAGGGCGAGCAGACACGCCGGCAGGTCCGACGCCGGATCGCAGTGGGCGATCGCGCCGCCGACCGTGCCGAGGTTGCGGACCTGGACGTCGCCGATGTCCGGCAGGGCGTCGCGGAGCAGCCCGTAGTGCCGCGCCGGCGAGTCCATGAGCTCTGCGTACGTCGTCAGAGCGCCGACGGCGAGGCGCCCGTCCGGGAGCTGGCGCACCCCCCGCAGCTCCTCGATCCGGCCGATGTCGACGAGCGTCTCCGGCCTGGCCAGGCGGAGCTTCATGAGCGGGAGCAGGCTTTGCCCGCCGGCGAGTGCCTTGGCCCCGGGCCTGGCGATCAGGTCGAGTGCCTGGTCGATCGAACCGGCCCGGACGTAGTCGAAGGCGGCGGGGATCATGCCTGGCCTCCCTTCGCGGCCTGGATCGCGCGCCAGACCGTCTGCGACGTGTATGGCATGTCGAGGTGTCTGATCCCGAGCGGGCTCAGCGCATCGACGACGGCGTTGGCGACCGCGGCGGTGCTCGCGATCGCGCCGGCCTCGCCAACGCCCTTCACGCCGATCGGGTTGACCGGGCTCGGCGTAACGGTTTCGTCAAGTTCGAGC